>CALMPJ010000196.1 GCA_937871585.1 uncultured Acidobacteriota bacterium
TCAATGATGGTGCGCGAATCAACCTTGCTAGAAACGCGAAATGAGATACGCGACGGGAAATTCGCCTTGATCAAACCGGTGATGACATCAACCGAAGGCCGCTGTGTCGCGAGCACCAGGTGAATGCCGACGGCACGCGCCATCTGTGCGAGGCGCGTGATAGATTCTTCGACATCCTTGCCCGAGACCATCATCAGGTCGGCGAGCTCGTCGATGATGATGACGATGTACGGCAGCTTGCGATAAGGGTCGCCGTTGTCGTCGAGACGGCCTTCGGCGAGGTAGCCCTTGATCTTTTCGTTATAGCCGTCGATGTTTCTGACCCCGTAACCCGCGAGGTCCTTGTAGCGGCGTTCCATCTCAGTCACGGCCCATTTCAGGGCGTTCGACGCACGTTTCGGGTCGGTAATGATCGGCACGCTCAGGTGCGGAATGTCTGCGTAAAGGCCGAGCTCCAGCCGCTTCGGGTCGACCATGATGAACTTGACCTCGTCCGGCTTTGCCTTGAACAAGATCGACATCACGAGCGTGTTCACGCCGACCGATTTACCGGCACCGGTCGCTCCGGCGATCAACAAATGCGGCATCTTGGCGAGATTTGCGACGTAATTCACACCGTCAATTGATTTGCCAAGCGCAAGGCCGAGCAAGCCCGGCTCGTCCTTGAATTTCGCCGATTCGATCACTTCGCGAAGAAAGATCGTCTCCCGTTTGCGGTTCGGAACCTCGATGCCGACATACGCTTTTCCCGGAATGCGGTCGATGCGGATCGATTCCGCTTTTAGAGCGAGGCATAGATCATCGACCAATCCCGTGACCCGCGAATATTTCACGCCGGCGTCGGGCTTGAATTCATAAGTCGTAACGACCGGGCCTTTTGAAATGTTGACGACCTTGCCCCCGACATTGAACTCACGAGTTTTATTGGCGAGGTCCTCGGCAATGGCGAGCAGTTCGTTATCGTCCTGTTGGATACGAGGAGCCGGCGGCGTCAGCATGTCGCTGGTCGGCAGTTTGTAATTGTCGTAGCTCTGAACCGGCGTCGGCGGAGCGTCGAACTCGTCTTCGTCTTCGATCTCGATAACGTCCGGCTTTTCTTCTTCTTTTTCAGCTTCGAAAAGCTCAGCCATTTCCTCCGGCTCTTCGACCTTGACCGTCTCATATGGATCATCTTTCGCGTCGATCGTAGGGATCGATGGCTCTTCATCACGTTCGGCATTCTTCGCCGCAGCCGCAGCCAACGCCTCGACCTCGCCAACCGAGATCGTCGGCGGAATTAGAGCTGAATCGCCCTCGCGCATTGCCTTTCGCTTTTCAGCGCGTGCCCTCGCGGCCTTGAGCGAACCTGAATCGTGATCGCCGCGCTTTTCTCGCCATTCGTCGAACCGAATTCGCAGATTTTCCCACGCAACACCGAAATGACTGAGGAAACTGTCGAGTGTGAAGTTTGTAATTAGGACTATCGAACTCGCCAGAACCGCGAGTAGCAAGATCGTTGCTCCGATCTTCGATATGAAATACGCGAGCCCTTGACCGACCGCTTCGCCGACGATCGCACCGTAGCCGCCCATCAACGCGAACAATCCCGACAGCGACACCGCAAAGAAAATGTACCCCAAAACCCGCGAAACACGCGGAACAAGCGTCGAAGACTGATAAACACGCAACGCGATCAAAGCCACCAGCAGCGGCACGAAGTACGCCGTCCATCCGACCGCATTCGACAATATCGCAGCGATCGTCGCTCCCAAAACACCGATCCAATTCTTGATCGGGGCCGACGACGAACTGTTCGGCAACCAAGTTCGATCATCGCCGCTTCCGGTCAGCAGACACAGGAATAGCAGCAGAGCCAATGCGCCCAAGATTATTGCGACAACGTCGTTCCAATGAGAATGCTTCGCCCCTTTGCCGCCCCGTTTCTTGAGCAGCGTCGAACCGTCGGCGAGACAAAAATTAATGTCATCGTCGTAGGTTTCCTTACATGTCGGGCACGTTTTCATGAAAGTGAACAACTATCAGTGAACAGTTAACAACGACTAGTCCTTTTTAGTCGTCTTGACAGTAGCTATTAGCATTTTTATCAACTCAACACAGTCGACAGACAGACTGCGAAAGAGCTTCTCGTTGATATAATCAGTGTCACGCAAGATCAACAACCAATATTCGGTCTCGTTGGCTTCCTTTAGAGCTATTGACATCTTGTTTCGAAAATCAGCCTTTGAAATACCGTATTCGGCCTCACGTATGAGGGCACCAATTGCGGTACCGGATCTAAGAACCTGTCTACTCAGAACATACTCCTTATGCTCGCTTACTAGAAATTGACTCAAGCGAACAACGCGAACGCTGAACGCATAGCTCTTTGTACGTAATAATGACTCCTTCCTTTGATCTGATCCTTCCACTATTCGTTGTTCACTGTTCCTTGTTCACTTTCTTCGAAACAAGATAGTCTTGTATGAACTCGTCGATCTCGCCGTCCAAAACTGAATCTACATCCGACGTCTCATGTTTCGTTCGCGTATCTTTAACTAAACGATACGGATGCAGGACGTAATTGCGAATTTGATGGCCGAACGCGATGTCCGTTTTATTGGCTTCGAGTTCGGCGGCGCCTTCGCGGCGTTTTTCTAGTTCGAGTTCGTAAAGTTTCGAGCGTAAAACCTGCATCGCGACGGCACGATTCTGGATCTGCGACCGCTGATTCTGACATGTTACAACAATATTCGTCGGAATATGCGTAATTCTTACAGCCGAATCGGTCACATTCACATGCTGCCCGCCGGCACCGGACGAACGATAAGTATCGACGCGAAGGTCTTTGTCCTCAATGTTTACCTCAATATTCTCGTCGATCTCAGGCGAGACGAACATCGACGCGAACGAAGTCTCGCGGCTGCCGCCTGAGTTGAACGGCGAGATACGAACCAGGCGATGAACGCCGGCTTCGGCAGCAAGTAAACCGTAGGCGTAATCGCCCTCGATACGGAAAGTCGCAGATTTCAGTCCGGCTTCACTGCCTGACTGTTCATCAATGATCTCAGCCTTAAATCCTTTCTTCTCAGCCCAGCGAAGGTACATCCGCAGCAGCATTTGGCAAAAATCCTGAGCATCAGTGCCGCCCGCACCTGACTGTAGCGAACAAATTGCGTTGTTTGCATCAGTCTCGCCCGAAAGCAGCGATTGCACCTCGGCCTCGGCGACCTCTTTTTCTAAACGCAATATCAGCGTCTCAAGTTCCGCCGCCGAATCAGCGTCTTCGGTCGCGAAATCGAACAAAACCTCCGCGTCTGAAACATTTGATTCGAAATTCTTTTGTCGTTCGAGAGACTTTTCGAGCCGCGAACGTACTTGAACGACCTTTTGGGCCGTTTCCGAATCGTCCCAAAAGCCGGGATCGGAGATCTGTTGTTCGAGTTTGTCTACTTCCGCCTGTTTAGCCGGCGCGTCAAAGAAACCTCCCAAGTTGGGCAACTTTGTCTTTGATCGCGTCGAATTTGGTTTGGAGATCTTGTAGTTCCATTAGTAACTTTCGTGTCGCCAACGGCGACAAATATTAAAGCCTAGGGTGCAGCGAGTCTGCGAGCTGAACCCTAGGTTAGAATGTTAACAGAATACCGTCCTTGAAGGGGACGAACAACATCACGGCGGGCATTTGTTGCTCACCCTCAACGACATTCAACGGTGCGGACCAATATGAAATCGCATTCCTGTAATAGCCGAATCGGCATAGGTAAGCGGTCGATACAAGTAGTACAACGCCTGTCCGCCGGCCGGAAAGATTACATAGTCCAACTTGTCCTGCTCCCAGTTCTCGATGTGTGTCTGACGAAAGCCGAAATAGCTCCCGAGGTAAATTAGGCCTAGAACGACAACCACTATCAGGATATTTTTACGCTTCATCTTGTTTTCGCCTTAAAATGCATGCCCCTAACAATCCAATCGTCACGATCGTACACAACCAAGCAAACCAATCACCATATTTCACGTAGAAGGTCTGCGAGCCGTCGCTTTTTGACACACTCCAGACGCGTGTTGCTTCCTGATATGACGGCGCTTCGTCGAGAACTTGGCCGCGTTCGTTGATGTAGGCCGTGATGCCGACATTTGTGACGCGAAGAACAGGGCGATTCGTTTCGACGGCACGGAACACGGCGTTCGCAAGATGTTGACGCAAGACAGGCGTCGGGCCGAGGTAACCGTCGTTCGTCATCTCGATCAGCACATCGGCACCGTTGCGGACGTATTCACGCGACAACGCCCCGAAATGCGATTCGAAGCAGATCATCACGCCCGCTTTCGCATCGCCGACCGGCAAGATGTCGTATTCGCGGCCATACGCGAAATTGCCCACAAACCCCGGCAAAATGCCCTCAAGCGGCCTCGGCACAGCCTCGCCAAAAGGCAGCAGATAGATCTTGTCATATTGCGCCGCCTCTTTCCCGTCAGGCCCGACCATCACCGCCGAATTAAAATACTTAGTCGTCCCCGCATCAGGCTCCGCCGAATTGAACAGCACCGAAACACTATTCCGACGAGCAAAATCACCAATAAAATGCTGAAACTCACGGTCATCGTTGTACGCGAAGTTCATCGGAGATTCGGGGAAAACGACTAACTTTGGAGCCTTCGCATATCTAGATCTGAGGATCGCAGAATACTCGTCATGCGTGCCTCGAGATTCTCCGCCAGTATCCGCGTCCACCTTTTGCTGAACCATTCTTTCCAAGTTTGCCGTGAACGCATCATTGCTTAGTTCGACATGACGATCACGCAGACTATCCAAACTCTTGAACGTCGAGCCGTCCATGGGAACATTTGGTTGAACTGCAACGACGAATGATTCCGCCCCATCTGAAGGCGAATAATTTGGCGTTGTCATCCACATATAGATGATCGAAACTGCAAGTAAGCCACCAACTAGAAATGGACTAAGGTCGTCGTCAGTTCCGTCGCCAATTTCTCTGAACATCGTCGATTCGTCGCCTTGCTTTTCTTCAAGAGGCGACTCGACAAATTTATTTGAAAGACCAAGCCGCTTTGAAACAAAATCAACAGCATTGAGAACAAATGCGAGAGCCACAAGGTTATAGAACCCAACCACAAACGAAACTAACAAAACTCCGCCAATTGGAGCCCAGCCCAGTGCACTGTTTGAAGATTGTGAGTAACCAATGGCATTCCAGTTGTTCCCTGTCAACCAATATCTTAGGAATTCTGTAAACACCCAAACGATAGGAGCGGCAAAGATAGCACTCAAGCCGAAGCGTCGATGCAAAATTGACAGGATGCCGGCAAACATTGCCGGGAACAGCCCGACGACTAGGCAGACGCAGAGTAATAGAAAATACGCGAGCCACCATGGGAAGCCGGCGTAGTTGATCGGTGCGAATGTGAGCCACCAGCAGGTGCCGAAAAAGAAGACGGTGCCGAACAGCCAGCCTGTGACGAACGAACGCAGCGTCGATTCCTTCTCACGCTCAACAGCCCACATCAGCGGCACAAGTGCAAACCACGCGAGGAACCACCAGTCAAAATCCGGAAACGCCAGTATCAGCAGCACAGCCCCCAAAACCGCGAGCAGCGCATTTTGCCAGGTTGGGAATACGCGTGAGAAAAGCCGAGCGAGCATGTCGGTAGTTTAGCGCATCGATTGCAGAAGCCCGCACGGAGTAAGGGCTCTCACCGCGAATTTACGTGCCCTTACATCGTGCCGGCTTCTGCCTCTTCTTCCAAATTGAACGATTGCCCACGACAACATACAATTTCCGTCACGCTCTAAGTGACAAAATCTGTCAATTCGACCATTCGCGTGATTGCTTTTCGGTCAAACTGCACGAAAACGTAATATCCACCGACGAAACCGCATAGATCACTGAATCAAATTGAACGATTCCCCCAAAGCTCAATAAACACGGCGTAAAATAAGGCGGGCCCGATCTTTTTCAAGATCGGGCCCGATAAGGAAGGACAACTGAAGGAACGCTCGGAAGGTGTACGAGCACAGTGGCAAACCGCGCTCGGAGTAGTGATGGCGGCGGGGTCTTGATACTGTTATCAAGCTGGCCGCAGATGTATATGCATATGGCGTGCCAAAGAATTAGTCCAAGGTCTAAAGTCCAATGTCCAATGTCGGCAGAAAAGACGAAAAGCACATATTTATGGGCTTTTTCGTCGAAAATAAATTTGGAATGTTTAGAGTCTTACGACTTTGGACCTTGGACTTTGGTCTTTGGACTAGCCGTTTCGCGTTATTTAGAGCATCGCTCTGACATTCTTTGTAACGCGATCGCGTCGGAGTTCTCTTTATCGATCTCTAGAGCGGATGCCGTGTAGTTCTTTGCCTGCAGGCAATCGCCCTTTTCTGAATAGATCTTTCCCAATGCGATATGTGCATCGATCATTCGATTGTCCCAAAATATTGACGTCTTATACGAGCTGATCGCCTGTTCGGTGTCGCCACGTCGCAGGTGAATGGTACCAAGCAGCAGATATGCCTCGGCTGACATCGGTTCGCTGGCCAGTACACGTCGAAGCGTGATCATCGCGTCGTCGTTCTGCCCGGCCTTGATCTGCGCCCGAGCCGATGCCATCAGCTTTTCCGTTTCGTTAACTTGGGCCTTCGCCGTTGTCGCACCAAAACTTCGGCTCATGATGACGGCGACAAAATCCTTTCGCAATGGCTGTTCGACACGAAGCGACAGGTCGGCGACGGTCTTCGACTTGAGCCACTCTTTTTCGAGATTGGCGTAACGGTTGTTCGTCGTAAGATACTTTCGGGCCTGGTTGTCTATCTCGACCGCAGTTGGGTCTTTAAGCTCGAGTAACGCCTTCGAAAGTAAATAATACGAATCACCGTCTCTCGGATTTGCGACGATCGCAGCGCGTAATTGCGTCGCAGCATTAGTCATCTCGCCGGCGAGAAAATACGTCGCGCCGAGGTTGAACAGTATGTTGTTGTCGTCCGGGGCGGATTCCGCGGCCTTTTTCAGCATCTCGATGCCTTCGTTTTGAAAGGCCGCAGCTTTCGCTAGATTTTTGCGTTCGACTTTCGAGGCCTGAACTGCGATCGCTCCAATAGCGTTCAGTATCGCTGTCAGTTTCAGATCATCTGCCAGCGGACGAAGCGTCGCCAGGGCCGATTCGTAATTTCCCTGCTGCCACTGAAGAATTCCAATGTAGAACGAGGCTTCCGCATACATTTCGTCACTACAGTTCGAAGGCCGCGTCTCTGCCTTTGCTTTCTCAACACATTTCAAATGAGCTGAGATCACTTGCTCGAACGCACCGATCGCCTCTGCAGGCTTACGACGTCCGAGGCTGATATGACCGATCTCAAGCGCGGCCTCAGAATATACGCCTCCATTCGTCGCATCGCTATAAAGCCGCATCGCGTTCTTGAAGAAATTCTCGCGAGCATCGATCTGCGTTAATGGCGTTAACAAACCTTTCGTGTATGCCTCAAAGGCTCGTGCGGGAACTTTCGTTGCAGATGTAACCAAGTCGTTTTGCGAGAATGGAAGCGATTTGTCTCTTTGATAAAGGACCTGATATGCGATCTGCCCCTGGATCGTTTGCAAATTGCCAAGCGCATCACTGACCGATATGTCACGGGCAACCTGTCTGCCGTCGATCACCTCGCTCAGGAAACGGCCTTCTTGAACGCGGACGAGCTTTGCCGTGACCGAGATCGTTGCTGCTACATCGCCCTGATTCTGAACTATTCCATATCGACCGGTGACGAGTATTGTCGCATTCGATTCGCGTGCAAGTTTTAGCGAAGTCGCAAGGCTAGGCAAACTCGTCAATGGAATTCGCAGACGCTGCTGGATCAGCTTGCGTTCTTCATTAGAAACGACATTCAGATTAGGTATTCGAACAAGGTCCGAGAGCGAATCGGCGAAACTCTCGCCGACCCAATTGAACTCGCTCTTGCCCGAAGTATTCTCAAACGGTAACACCAACACAGTGTCGGCTGATTGCGCTTTTGCGATACCGACGGCAAAAACGAACAGCGACATTAAGCTTACGAACCGTTTGATCATTACTATTACCTCTAAAAACAAAAAACGCTCGATTACGCGAGCGAATTTGTCTAACTCAAATTGTGATGCACTTTCGTGCGGAAAAGATGGTATCCGGTACGGGATTTGAACCCGTGTTGCCGCCGTGAAAGGGCGGTGTCCTAACCCCTAGACGAACCGGACACAAACACACTCGCCTGCTCGCAGGCGAACAGTAAGAATATCCAAGCCACGAATTCTTGTCAAACGCTGTACTGCTTTGCTTGCGTTCCTTGTGTCGGGAACGGCCTTTCATTATTATCAGTAATCAAATGAAGCGAGTATTTTTGATTGACGCGATGTCGCATATTTTTCGGGCGTTTTTTGCTCCGATGGGCATGCGGCAGGAGCCGATGCACAACAGCAAAGGGCAAGTAACGCAGGCTGTGTTCGTGTTTACGAACATGCTCCGCAAGCTTATAAACGACGAAAAGCCTGACTATATCGCGGCAGTTTGGGACACAGCGGCCCCTACGTTTCGGCACGATTCGTTCGAAGCGTATAAGGCAAATCGCGAAGCGATGCCCGACGATCTTGCGTCGCAACTTCCCTACATCGTGCGTGTATGCGAGGCGTTCAATGTGCCGATCCTTAAAATGGACGGCTTCGAGGCGGACGACATTATCGGCACGATGTCGAAACGCTGCATCGAGCAGAAGATGAAGGCCGTGATCGTTTCGAATGACAAAGACCTTTGCCAACTCGTCTCTGACCCATATGTCGTTGCGATGCGGCAGAATTCTCAAAATCTCAAGCGAAAAGTTCCCGTACCGCCGATCGAATGGTGCGATGAGGCTTGGGTGCAGAACAAATTCGGCGTGCCGCCAGACAAGATCATCGACCTGCTCGGACTGATGGGGGACGCCGTCGATAACATTCCCGGAGCTCCCGGCATCGGCGAAAAAGGTGCGTTGAAACTCGTTCTCGAATACGGTTCGGCTCTCGGTGCTATGGAACGTGCGGCCGAGATTTCGCACAAAACCTATCGCGAGAGCCTGCAGAATAATCAGGCGATCATCAAGCAATCGCTCGAACTCGCGACCGTTCATTGCGAAGTTCCGATCGCGGTCGATATCGAATCGCTCAAGACTCAAGGACCTGATCGTCAAAAAGCTTACGAGCTTTTCCGCGAGCTTGAATTCAAGACCTTGACGAAAGAATTCGCCGGCCCGGGAATGGTCCTGGAAATTAATGACATGCCGACGCACACAGGCGATCCGGACGATGCACCGAGCGGCGGTTTGTTCGATTCGCAGCCCACAACTGTTGCAGCGACAGGCAGTTACAGCGTAATTACGAATCGCCCCGAACTCGACAAACTCGTTCGGCGTCTCTTCGAAGTAGTGAATTTCAGCTATCTCGTCAACGACTCAAATTCGAACGAGAAAGCGAGCTGCTACGGCAAACCGGCACCACTCGGCATCGGCATCGGAGTCGGCAACGGCGAGGCGTTTTACGTCGATCTCGAGAATTTCGAAGGCGGAGCGGAACAGGCACACACGCCGATACGGGACATTTTGACGAATCCGTATCTAGCAAAAACGTCCTACGACGAAAAACGTCAGCTCGGTTCCCTGCTCGCGATCGGTGCTCGACCGAACAATGTCAAGGACGACATTCTCGTAGGAGCATATCTGCTCGAATCGACGCGATCGACATATCCGATCCCGTTTCTGGCTCAGATCTATGCTGACACAGACGCGGCTTTTTCGGTGTCCGAAGGCTGGAGCGAACAAGCATTTCGCACGGCAGAGAATGTTGATTTTATCGCACGACTCGCACCGCTTATTCGACAGAAACTTCGCGAGAACAAACTCGAAAAGCTATACGATGAGGTCGAAATGCCGACGGTCGACGTACTCGCCGATATCGAACTCGTCGGTATGAAGGTCGATGGCCCGAGCCTCGTGAAATTCTCGGCAACGATCCAAAAGGACTTGGCTGAACTGAGCAAGAAGATCTTTGCCATCGCAGGACGAGAGTTCAATATCGGTTCTCCAAAACAGGTCGGCGAGATTTTTGGCGAGCTAAACATCGAAACCGGCCGCAAAACCGCCACGGGCCAAATATCGACTAGCCACGACGTCCTGGTCGAACTTGCCGAAACCTACGAGATCGCTCAGCACATCATAGACTATCGCGAGATGGACAAACTGCGTGCGACTTACGCTGATGCTCTTCCGAAAATGATCGCCGACGATGGTCGAATTCACGGAGCACTGAATCAAACCGTTGCCGCGACCGGGCGCTTGTCATCGACTGAGCCGAATTTGCAGAACATTCCGGTTCGCACCGAACTCGGCCAGCAGATCCGCCGTGCTTTCATTCCGGAGAAAGGCAACAAACTGATCTCGGCCGACTATTCGCAGCTCGAACTGCGAATACTTGCTCACATTACACAGGACGAGCGAATGCTCGAGGCATACAAGAACAACGAGGATATTCACGCCCAAACCGCGAGACTCGTGTTCGGTGCGACCGACGAAAAAGATCTTAAGGAAAAACGACGCCTCGCCAAGATCGTCAATTTCGGCATCGCATACGCCGTCGAAGCTTTCGGCCTCTCAACACGTGTCGGCATTAGTCGTAGCGAAGCGAAACAGGTCATCGCCGATTATTTCGCGACCTACAAAGGCATTCGCGAATATATGGACCGCACGCCGGAAGTTGCTCGTGCACAAGGGTTTATCGAATCGCTTTTCGGCCGCCGCCGATATTTCGCATCGATCAACGACCGCAATTTCGCTGTCCGGTCACGAGCCGAACGCGAGGCGATCAACATGCCGATCCAAGGTTCCGCCAGCGACATCGTCAAGATCGCGATGATCCGCGTTGACGACGCTCTGAAACGCGAAGGATTTGCGACAAAGATGATCATGCAGGTTCACGACGAACTGTTGTTCGAAGCGCCTGAATCAGAGGTCGAATCCGTTTCCGGTGTAATCAAACGCGAAATGGAAGCCGCTGCAACTCTCGACGTTCCGCTTGTGGTCGAAATAGGCTCCGGAACAAATTGGATGGATGCGAAGTAGGCCAACGAGCTGAAACGGAGAAACTAAGTCGTTTTCGACTCTGAACGTGCACTGACACAAAGAAATCCATGCTCAAATCTACAATTTTGACCTTAATGCCACTCCTGATCGTCGGCTGCATCTGTTCGTCTAAAGTACTGTCGCAGTGCAATTTGCCCGCCTTAGAAAAGCCCGTGCCGATAATGCTAAGAGTCAAGTTAGTACCAAACGGATTTATTGAACTTCCGGCTGGTGCTAAAGTCGCCGATACTGGCGGGAAGATTGATTACTGGCTCCGAACAATAACCTTTGATGACAGTTACTTAAAGATCAACGTATCCGCCGGACTGGTTGAGTCGGTGTTTGACGATTTTATTGGTAGTTTCACATGTACTGAAACGGCACAAATCGGCAAAAACTATTCTCGTTTTGCTGTCGCCAAAAAGTCAGGGAAAGAATATATCTTAGCGAAGGTCTTCTGGACACAATTCATCGCCGAAGTTACTTCTAACAAGGAAAAGGCACTGTTTGGTTATATTGTTCGTTCGTATACAACCAAATGATAGAGAGAATCCGAGTAAAACGCATCCCAAAACGCGGTCACTACGACCGTGAAACGATCGACGCCATCCTCGACGAAGCGATAATTTGCCACGTCGGCTTTGCGGTCGAAGGTCAGCCTTACGTGATCCCGACCGGCTTTGCCCGCGTCGATGATGTGATCTACATCCACGGTTCAGCTGCTAGCAGAATGCTGCGTGAATTGTCGAAGGGCGTCGATGTTTGCGTGACGGTGATGATCCTCGATGGTTTGGTGCTAGCTCGTTCGGCATTTCATCATTCGATGAACTATCGCTCAGTCGTTGTCTTGGGAAAGGCCGAGCTTGTAACGGACGAAACCGAGAAGTTGAATGCTCTCGAAGCCTTGACCGATCATTTTGTGCCGGGACGTTGGAAAGATGTTCGGCCGCCAACAGAACTCGAAATGAAAGCGACCAGCGTGCTGAAACTGCCGATCACTGAGGCGTCGGCGAAAATTCGGACAGGTCCGCCGGTTGATGATGACGAAGATTATGTGCTCGACGTTTGGGCCGGCGTCATTCCTATTTCGCTTAAAAAAGGCGAACCAATTCCCGACGAAACTCGTTAGAAAAGGAAAGTGGCCGCAAGCTCGGGAAGCTTGTGGCCACAGATCAACAGATAGGATATGCTGTAGGTCGCGCGGAGTAGATAGGCAAAAAGCAGCTATTTTATTGGCATGAAGTGTGCGACGGAAAAGCTTCTCCGCTGTACTCGTCCGTCACACGGAAACTCTTATTTCCCTCCTAACGGGATCCCAAGGCGTTTAGCTTCTCGCTCGATCACCTTCGGGTCGGTCTTGAGGCTGTGGATCTCATCCTGCAACTGCAGATTTTCGTCCATCAGGCTCTGGATCTTTTGATTCAGCTGATCGTGTTCGCCCATTTCACCGCTCATTTTCGAATAAGCCTTGTAATTGACGGTCAGTCCGATCATTACCGCAAAAATCGAGATGAAAACAATGCCAACCCACATCGGCGGCCGTTTCGCCGCTGTCCTGGAGGTCTTAGTTTGTCGTCGTTTTGCTCTCACTCTTTTTATCCAAGCAGGTAATTTCGACCTGCGTTCAAAATTTCGTCCGTTTCCGCCGTGCTCTCGCTCTCTGCATAGATCCGAACCATCGGCTCCGTGCCCGAAGGCCGCATCAGCATCCACGCATTGTTTTCAAACAAGAACTTTACGCCGTCAGTTCTATCAATTCTGTTGACTCGTCGCCCGCCAACTTCGCTTGGCTCTTCGGCAAGTTTCGCTTTGAGCGATGCCGCAACTTCGTCTGTCAATTTCACGCCAATACGTCCTGATTCGAGCTTGCCATCTCGCTTGAACAACTCTTCGAGCTGTTCCGTCAGGCTCGCGCCTCTCACAGCTACAGCCTCTGCCGCCAAAAGACACGCGATGATGCCATCTTTTTCGGGATAATGACCGCGAATCGAAAGCCCTGCGGATTCTTCGCCGCCCAACGCGATCTCGTCTTTATTTATCAATTCGCCGATGAACTTAAAACCAACCGGCGTTTCGTACAACTTCAGGCCTCTTGCCTCGGCAACTCTGTCAACTTGGTGCGATGTCGCGACACTTCGTGCAACACCGTTCGACCAGCCGCGGCTCTCGACCAGATAATCTGTCAACAAGGCAATGAGCCTGTTCGGCGTGATGAACTCGCCATTGCTGTCAATAATTCCAAATCTGTCGCCGTCACCGTCGGTCGCTGCTCCTAGCGTAAGCCCTTTGCTTGTAACGGCTTCGCGAAGTTCGTCGAGATGATCGTCGCCCGGCTCCGGCGACCTGCCGCCAAATGTAACATCTCGCCAATCGTGTAACGTCTCGACCTCAAGCCCGTTGTCGCGAAGTATCTTGTCGAGATATCCGCGTCCCGTTCCCCACAACGCGTCGTAGGCATATTTTCCGCCGGCATTTGCGATCGCGTCGAAATTGATCTTCGCTTGTAAGTCCGCGAGATATGCTGGTTTCGGGTCATGCTCGACTATCGAACCGCCTTCATTTCGCTCGGTCTCGATGCCCGCCACTATCGATGCCTCGATCTGTTTTGTGATCTCAGGCAATGCCGGTGCACCGTCAGCGGTCGAGAATTTGATGCCTTGGTATTCCGGCGGATTGTGCGACGCCGTGAAGTTGATTCCACCGGCCGCATTCTCCGATCGGATCACGTGCGACAATGTCGGCGTCGGCGTTTGGCCGCTACATCTCAATACCGAGAAGCCCCAAGCTTTCGCAGTTTCAGCCGCGACGTCGGCGAACTTCTCGCCCATGAACCGCGAATCATGTCCGACAGCAATTTTGGCATTCGGCTCAAAATTGGTTTTCAAATATCCACAGATCGCGTTGGTCACAAGTCGGGCATTGTCGAATGTAAATTCGTCGGCAATGATCGCCCGCCACCCTGAAGTACCGAATTTGATGACCATCGACCAGCCTCTTATCTTTAGCTCTCGAAGGCCAAGGACACTCATATCGCCCACAAGCTTTCGGAAACCCAACTCAATCTTGTCAACAGGTAAATCCCTTGAAGTGGTGAAACATTAGCATAAGATATTTAGCATTGCAAGCTTAAATCGAAAAAAATATAAATTATTTATTTGCAACAGTTCCGAGCGGCGCAATAATGTAGCGCATCATTCACGCGCTTATGCAGAATTATGGTTCAGATTTGTGTCGATGCCAGAATGTAAATATCTGTATCTAGTGAAGTTACTGGCTACAGTTGGGTGCTGGTATTAAAGATTTCGAATAATTCGTATTTAGCGCTCTTAAGCGCCCATCGGCTTAAAGATCTAAGAGTTCTGATGAAAGGACTCGTTAAATGGCAATTCTGTGTCATTTTTAACCTTGACACACGCCATCATGCGGCTAAGTGTCAATATGATACATACTGGACCGCAGTCGCAAAACACTACAGAGAGTCTAAGTTGAGTGTTATCAACCATTAACGACCATTTGAGCTAACATTCCTTTGATGGCATATCGGTTGCCAAGGAAATAAGGAGTATTGGGGCCTGGAAACTGGCCCATTTTATATTTGATCTGGAGAAATTATGAGACCTATTAAGCACGTTGAGAAAGGATTGGCAGTCGTTGCGGGGGCTGCATTTAACGCGGTCCGGAGTGTAAACAAGTACAAGCCCAACCCAAGCTTCACCCCGAAATGGGCGGACAAACCTATTCTAAAGTCGTGGCAAAAGTCGAAGCCGACGCTTGGCTTCCCTCGTCAGACGGATTCGCTATGTCCTAACTGCGTCATCGAAGCACGCGAATCGATCCTGTCCGGTGAACAGGACGTTTCGCTGTTGATTAACGAAAAGGTCGGTGAGATCAAGGCGCAGATCGTCGAGCGCGATGGTCAGGTTTGGATGATCAAAGATTGTCCGAAGCACGGCCATTTCGAAGACATGATGGCTGTCGATAGCGAATTCCTGACCCACATCGAAGGCCTCTTCCCCGGCCGCGACATGGACGCTCACAACGATGAGAAGCTCCACAATCACGGTACATCGTCGGTCAAGTACGGCCGCGGAGCGGTGCTTACGGTCGATCTCACGAATCGCTGTAACATGATGTGCGACCCGTGTTTCATGGACGCCAACCAGGTCGGTTTCGTTCACGAGCTGAGCATGGACGACGTCAAAGAGATCCTCGACAACGCTATCCAGATCAAGCCGCGTCGTCAGATGTCGGTACAGTATTCGGGCGGTGAGCCGACGCTCAGCCCATATTTCTTGGACGCTGTTCGCTATGCTCGTAAGGTTGGTTACAACTCGGTTCAGGCCGCGACCAACGGCATCGAGTTCGCGAAATCGAAAGAATTCTGTAAAGAAGCTGCCGAAGCCGGTCTTCGCTTCGTTTATCTGCAGTTCGACGGCATCGGCAACGACGCTAACTCGCACCGCCAAATTGGAAATCTCTTTGATGTTAAATTGAGGGCGATCAACAACCTCCACGAAGCCGGCGTTGACATCATCTTGGTAACAACCTTGGTCAACGGCATCAACAACGACCAGGTCGGATCGATCATTCGCTTTGCGATGGAAAATCCGAAGAAGATCTCGTTCATCGCATTCCAGCCGGTGTCATTCACGGGCCGCGACGAACTGATCACCGAGCAGCGTCGTCTGCAGCAGCGTTACACGCTCGCTCACTTGGCTCACGACGTCAAAGGCCAGGTCGGCATCACTGAACCGACGCGTGACTGGTTCCCGCTGTCGCTCATGGGTGCATTTGCTGATTTCGCGGACGTTGTTCACGGTCCCGAAGCAGATTGGGGACAGGTTAGCTGCGGCTGCCACCCGAACTGCGGCGTCGGCACGGCCGTGATGATCAACAAAGAGACGAAAGAGATGGCTCCGGTCCCGCAGTTCCTTAATATCAAAGGCCTCGTGACCGACATGCAGCACATCACCGACACGAACCGCGGCAAATGGTTCTCGAACATCATGATGGGCCTCGCCCTCTTGAAGAACTACAATCCGTACGGTTCGCCGTCGAATTTCACGCTCGGAGCGATGCTCAAGAAGTTCGACAAATCGTTTGGTCTGTCGGGCAAAGATTACGGAAAGGTTGACGGCAGCCGTACTGCTGAGGACATCGAGAAACGTCGTCAGGACCCGTGGAACTTCCTGTTCATCGCAGGTATGTGGTTCCAGGATCTGTTCAACTACGATTTCCGACGCACCGAAATGTGCATCATCCCTTACGGTACGCAAGAGGGCGAGATCTCGTTCTGTGCTTACAACACCGGCATCGGATGGCGTAACATCATCGAGCACATGCACCAGAACGCAACCGTCGCTCAGTGGTACAAAGACCACGGCCGCCACGACGTGTTCGCCCGCGGTAAGAACGTCGAACTCGGCAGCAACGAGCACAACCTCGTTCTCAACGAAGTCGACCTCGCTCGCCCGAACAAGCCTGAGATGGAAGGCCCCAAAACCGCCGCAGAGGAAATGCAGATGATGCGCAAACTCTACCAGCAAATGGTCATGGACAAGAACCAGATCAAAGGCGAAAACCTAGTCCAGATCGGCGGCATCAAGAAGTCAAAAGACAAAGAAATGGCAGTTGCTGAATAACCCGGGAACGCAGGCCCCCTCGCCTGCTCTTCTCTTTTCAAAAAAGCCTCGCCGAGCAATCGGCGAGGCTTTTGCTATTATGTTG
>CALMPJ010000197.1 GCA_937871585.1 uncultured Acidobacteriota bacterium
CAAACGGGGCGGCTCGACGCCGTCGCGGATGAACGTAACGCGCGAAAGCGTTTTCTCCGAGATGACGATGGCGATGTCGCGAAATCATCCGACCCATCGCATTCAGCGTGTGATCGAGCATTTCGGGTTCGCACAGATCATCAGACGAGGCTCGGTCGGTCTGAAAACCGGCCTGATCGCGAATGGCGATTGCGACATCTACATTCACCCAAGCCCGCGTACAAAGCTCTGGGACACATGTGCTCCGCAGATCATTCTCGAAGAAGCCGGAGGCCGATTGACCGACATTTTCGGCGGCGAATTGCGTTACGACACCGAACGTCTGCCCAACCTGAACGGCATCCTCGCCTCGAACGGCGTTGCTCATGATGCGGCAGTCGCTCA
This sequence comes from uncultured Acidobacteriota bacterium, assembly GCA_937871585.1. Lineage (GTDB taxonomy): Bacteria > Acidobacteriota > Blastocatellia > Pyrinomonadales > Pyrinomonadaceae > OLB17. Next base: position 385 of record CALMPJ010000197.1, read on the forward strand.
CCTGCGACCGCTCTTGACGGAATTCGGGCGTGTTCGCGTTCTATAAAATTGCTCGCTTAGCGGATTATAGTTGTATAATATTCTGATAATGAAGTACTCGGTCAAACTAATCAGTATCATCGTCATTTTTGTATTCGCACTTGCCGTTTTCTTGTTTAGCGGACAGACCGCTGAACGGGCGTCGGCTATCGGTTCCGGCCCTCCGGCGGGATTTTCGGGTGCGCCGGACGAGTTTTCGTGCAATGTCTGCCACGGAGGTGCGACCGGCATGGGCACGTTTGTCATAAAGCCGCCGCCATACTATCTGCCGGGCCAAACTTATCCTGTTGAGGTTAGGCACACGACGACGGATATGACGAGGCTTCGCTGGGGCTTTCAGATGACGTCGATCGTCGGTTCGGTCGGAGCCGGTACTTTTTCGAGCCCGAACGCGAACGCTCAGACCGTGTCGGAAAGCGGACGTAGCTACGCACATCATACGACGGCGGGAACATTCACAAATCAAACCGGCGGCGCCGTTTGGAACGTCAACTGGACGGCACCTTCGACAAATGCCGGCACCGTAATGATGTGGGGCACCGGCAATCAGGCGAACAGCGACATGACAAGCGATGGCGATCTGATCATCACATCGTCGGCACGCGTTCCCCAATACAAAGCTGTTTTTGATATGGACGGCGATCAGAAGACGGATGTTTCGATCTTTCGTCCAAATGGTGCTTCGTCTGAATGGTGGTGGCTGAGATCGTCGAACGGCGGGAATTCGGCCGTTGTGTTCGGTGCAAATACCGACACGATCGTTCCTGCGGATTACACCGGTGATGGTAAGACCGACGTGGCATTCTGGCGGCCTAGCACAGGTAATTGGTTCATACTCAGGAGCGAAGACCTGACATTTTATGCATTCCCGTTCGGAGCGAACGGCGACGTGCCTGTCCCGGGCGATTACGATGCGGACGGCAAGGCTGATGCGGCTGTGTTTCGCGAATCCGCGACGACTTGGTTCATAAACAAATCAAGCGGTGGGACTGACATTGTTCCGTTTGGTGCCATTGGCGACAAACCTGTCAATGCCGATTTCGACGGCGATGGCAAAGACGATGTCGCGATCCTGAGGCCTAATGCTCCAGGCGGTGCTCAATGGTGGATCCGCCGCAGTTCGACGGGCGTGACCTTCGCTGCTATTTTCGGAGTTCCGAATGACCGTCCGGTTATCGGCGACTATACTGGTGACGGCAAGGCCGACCTTGCTTTCTTCCGTCCATCGAATAGCAATTGGTACGTACTTCGAAGTGAAGACTTCTCTTTCTTTGCCTTCCCATTCGGTGCGAATGGCGATATCGCGGTCCCCGGAGACTACGACGGCGATGGCAAGTTCGATGCAGGCGTGTTCCGACCATCGAACTCCACATGGTTCGTCCAACGCTCGACAGCCGGAACCCTGATCCAACAATTCGGCATCACCAACGACGTCCCGTTGCCGGCAGCTTATGTAAGATAAGAAGACAGCCCACTCGGATTTAGCACTGGCCAGTTTTGTTGGCCAGAAATACACGAAAGACACGAATAGGAAGTTTTCTTATTCGTGTCTTTCGTAATTTTCGTGGGCAGATTCTTATTGTGCTGTTTGAACCTCGCGGGCTTTTACGCGCTGCTGTTTGCGGGCTCGACGCCATGTTCGCAGGCCTTCGGCGGTTAGGCTAAATATCGGCTTGCGGTTTTGGAAGAGCAGCTTGAGCCAAGCCATTGTGCCCATCTGCGGGAAATAGATGCCGCGGAAAAATAACCGAGCGACGAGGTGGCTGATGCGAACTTGGATCGGCGAGGTGCGGATCGATTGGATCGCTTCCCAATTTCGTTCGGGGCTGTATGAGCGCGACCACGCGTTGAACGTTTCGTCTTTTGCTTCTTCGATCGTCATCTTGAGCGGATCGTGAGCCATGACGAATGGTGCGAAATCTAGCCAGTGCTTTTTACGCTGCAAGCGACCAGCTTTTTCGAGTCGAGTATAAAGCGGCGTCGCGGGAAACGGCGTGAGCTGGCCGAAAACAGGTAGTCCCGGAGCCCAAGTTTCGATCTCGTCAACGGTTCGGTCCGATACGCCGACGGTGTCGTTGTCCATACCAAAAATGAACGAAGTGATCGCGAAGATATTTCGTCTCGCAAGACCGTCGAGAACGGCTTGATAGTTCGCGGGTTTCGAGAAATTCTTGTTCACATCGGCCATGTTTGCGGGGTCGATGGATTCCATTCCGATGAAGATCCACTTGCCGCCGGCTTCGGCGATTAGATCGACGAGTTCTTCGTCCGCGAGCAGATTCGCACTGATCTGAGCGACCCACGGAAGTTGTGCTCCGGCGGCGATAATGTCGCGGAGCAGGCCTTTGAGACGTTTCTTGTTGATCGCGAGATTGTCGTCGATAAAGAAAACAGCGATCTGACCTTTCTCGCGTTTGCCGGGCTCTTTTAGACGGAGCAGTTCTTCGACAACGCTTTCGTTCGTGCGAAATCTGATCGAATCGCCAAAGAAACCTGTGACCGTACAAAACTCGCAGCCGTACGGACAGCCACGGCCTGTTTCGATCGGGACGACGAAGAATTTGCCCCAACCTTCGCCGCATTTTGACATTATTCCTTGAAGGAATTTAGGAACAAGCGAGAACTGTTCTAGGTCGAGCGATTCCCAAGGAATGTGCGGATACTCTTGCAGGCCGGGCTTTACATCGTTACCTTTGGCATCGAGCTTTGGCGTGTAAGTGTCTTTGAGCGTTCCGTTTGCGGCATCGTTGACGATATCTGCCCAATAATCATCGGCTTCGCCGAGAGCGACAGCGTCGGCGTGTCGCGGGCCGCCGTCGCGTCCCAAGGCTTCGTCAGGGCATTCGGTGACGTGCGGGCCGCCCATGACGACGGGAATCCCAGCTTCGCGGATCGCGTCGGCGACAAGGTACGCACGAGCTACCATACGCGTCATCGCTCCGATGCCGACCAGACCTACGCCTTCGTCCTTACAAAACTTAACGAGCTCCGAGCGAGTCATCGCCTTTGCATTGCCGTCAATGAGGATCACTTCGTGTTCCTTTGGCGTTAACGATTGCAGCAGGAACATCCACAAATGCGGCATGAAATTGCGCGTTATGCCGTTGTCAGGGTTGTAGAGAAGTATCTTCATTGAGCTTTTCGATGTCTGCAAAGCTACGCCATACGTGTGGCGTCGAACGCATCGAGGAGATCGTTGTAGTATTTAATAAAGGTCCAATTAAAAAGGTCAAAGATATGTTCTCACGTTTGAGTGAGAATGACTATCTTAAAATGACCCTTTTCACAATACCGTTAAAGATGCTGTCCGGCAGCATACGTCTGAGAAGCAACATTCCCTTTGTGTTGACGTTGTATCGCAGCCGTTTGCTGTCATCTGTCACGGCTTTGTAGATCGCCTCGGCAACAACGCTGCCGTCCGGTGCGTCTTCGCCGGCTTTCTGCATATTTGGCATCGCTCGGGCGACGATGTTGTCGTATGCAGTCAGACCTTCTTTCGTGGCAAGCTCCTGCGAACGGTCGTAGAAATCGGTCTTGATCGGGCCGGGCTCGATGATCTTTACACGAATGTTAAATTGTTCGAGCTCATGCTGGAGCGATTCTGAAAAACCCTCAACAGCCCATTTTGTCGAGTGATAAAGACTGTACAGCGGAAACGTGATGCGGCCGCCGACCGATGCGACATTGACGATGTAGCCTCGCTTTTGTTCGCGAAAGTAGGGAAGTATCTCACGGGTGACGTTCATCAAGCCAAAGACGTTTGTCGCAAATTGCCGCTCGATCTGTTCGGGCGAAATCGCTTCGAACGGACCGGCGAGGCCGTAGCCGGCGTTGTTGACGATGGCGTCGATATGACCGAATTTGTCGAGCGTCGCAGCGATCGCGGTCTTGATCGAATCGACATCTGTAACGTCGAGCCTGAGGCATTCGACATCGACGATCTGCTGCAATTCCTTCGCTTTTTCAGGCGAACGCATTGTCGCGGCGACTTTCCAGTTTAGAGATTGAAATAGTTTCGCGGTATGAAGGCCGATTCCCGTAGAGGCTCCGGTGATAAGTATGACTTTGTCCATGATGAGTCAAATCTATCGCAAAGTCGCAAAGGAGCAAAGACGCAAAGCTTGCTTAATACGTTGCGTCTTTGCGCTCTTCGCGCCTTTGCGTTGGAATGCCTTATACTTCGATTATGAAGTTCCTACACATCGCGGACGTACATCTTGGATGTACTCGATACCAATTGCCGGAAAGTCCACGCGATTTTTTCGACGCATGGATCGACGTGCTTGAGCGATATGCGATCGGCGAAAAGGTAGATTTCGTCATAATGTGCGGCGATTTCTTTCATAAGAGATCGGTGCCGCCGGAGACGATGAACTACGCAGTCGAAGGCCTGACGCGTCTCAAAGAAGCCGGAATTCCAGTCATTTCGATCGAGGGAAATCACGATCAGAAACATACCGACAACGAGTTTAGCTGGCTGCGTTCGTTGGCTCGTTGGGGCTTGGTGATATTGCTGGAACCTCGACTTGAAGGCGACGAATTTGTTTACGAGCCGTGGAGCGATGAGACAAAGACCGGCGGCTATGTTGATATCGGACAGGCTCGCATCTTCGGCTCCGAATGGTTTGGAGCGTCAGGCAATTGGGCAATTCCGATGGTGACCAAGTCGATCCAGAAACATCGCCGCGACGGAGCATTTCACATGTTACTGTTGCATACCGATGTCGAGGGCCACGAGGTTCATCCGATACCGGCATTGTCGATCGACGCATTGAATCAGCTTAGAAATACGGTCGAATACGTCGGGCTTGGGCACACGCATAAGCATTATGAGATCGACAATTGGGCATTCAATCCAGGCTCGATCGAGATCACGAACATAGCCGAATTCCGCGAGAATCGCGGTGCGTTCATCGTCGAAGTTGATGCAAACAATACAGTTAGATCGACGCACGTGACCGACTATCATCATCGGCCGTTTCAGCAATTGGTGTTTGCGGTCGATACTCGAAATGACGCTAAAGAGCTATACGATGGCGTGATCGAGTTGGTCAAACTTTCCGCGAGACGAGCGGTCGTGGGAATTCCGCAGCCTATCATCGAGATCAGTTTGCGAGGTCGTTTGGGCTTTCCAAATTCGACTATCGAGTCGCAAAAATTGCGTGATGAGATCCGCGAGATCACAGGTGCATTGCACGTTCGGATCAAGAATCACACCGTTCCCGCCGAGTTTCTCGAATCGACGCATGAGACCGAAGACATCGGCCGCGACCGTCTCGAACGCAACGTCATTGACGGCCTCGTGATGCGCGACAGTCGTTACAATTCCCGTGTCGAATCGGTCGGCGAGGCTGTAATTGGAGCAAAACGAATGGCTCTTGGCGACGAACCTGCGGAGAAGATCGCGGATTTTATTGCGCAGAAAATATGGCAGACGAACTGATAGAACTTACCGGCACGGCGACGATACCGATCTTTCCTTTGCCGCTCGTGTTGATGCCGTACGAGATATTGCCGCTCCACATTTTCGAGGATCGCTATCGCGAAATGCTTGACGACGTAATGGCGAGCAACGAGGTTTTTGGCATTACATATTTTGAAGGCGACTCGCAGGTCGAACGCCCCGACGAGCGTTCTATCGGTTGCGCGGCTCAGGTTCGGCAGGTCGAAACGCTCGATGACGGGCGTTCAAATATCATAACTGTCGGCATTTCGCGTTATCGCCTGATCGAATACGTTGACAACGGAAAGCCGTATAACGAAGCTGAGGTCGCCTACTTCATCGACGATGCTGAAGACGAAACTGAGGCCGAAGCTGGCGCAGAACGAGTCTTCAAACTCTTCCAACGAATCGCCGAAGCAGCATTCAAGATGAGCGGCAGCCGCGGGAATCTTCCGGAGCTGAACCGCGGAGATCCTGAGCAACTTTCCTTCTTGGTCGGAGCCGGATTTAATTTTGAGAATGAATTGAAGTTGGAATTGCTCGCAATGACGTCAACGCTCGAACGACTTGATAAAATAGACTCGATCTTGTCAAAAATGGTCGGTCAAATCGAGCAAAGTGCTGACATTCATAGTGTGTCTAAGACTAACGGCCATAGCAAAAAGAAACTCGATCTTTAATCAACGAGACTTGTTCTAAAAAAGTCAATCACCCGCTGATGATACGCGTCGGACTGCTCCATTGATGCATTGATGATGCTATATCCCGACGGGCTTAGGTCTGTTTTGATTTCGATCTTATTGCTAACAGGCAAGCATTTCGAGAGTTTCGATGTTGAATCTTGGTATGCGGAGCCATCTACGCCTGCGAGCAGCAGTATGTTGCGGTCGGTGATTTCCTTTGCGGTGTCGCAACTTGATGCTCTGTTGTAGCAGCCGTCAAAATAGTAGAGTCGCGTTCCAAATTGAGCGAGTCGTGTCGTTAGGCTGCTGGCAAACGGAAATCGATTTTGCACAACTCCCGTCAGAAGCTGATCGGAATCTTCGGGCGTCGAATCGAGGATCATCGCCTTGACACTCTTATCTTTGGCGGCAAGATTCATTGCAAGCAATGCGCCAAGTTCGACGCCGTAAACACCGATATTTTTGCCGACAAGCGACATCTGACCCTGCGTTTTCAGTCCTCGCAAAAACTCGACAGCCGCTAACGAATCTTCGGTTTCGCAGCCGCCAAACGACGAATTCTTGATCTGAAGCGTGTCGCCATGTGAGCGAAGGTCGGGCATCAGCACCGTCAAGTCGGTCGATTCGTTTATGCGAACGCCAAGATTCAAGACGTGCGAACGGTTTACGCCATATTTGTGAAACAGTATTACCGCGGCTTTGCCCTCGGCACCGCGAAGCAGCCAGCCTTTTGACGTAGTTCCGTCTTTGCTCGTCCAGGATTCTTCGGAAACTTGCGCCGCACGGGCACTTATTCGTCCAAATTTCTCGGGCGTTATCAGATACGCAGTTGGTTGCGGGTGTGCATTTCGATAGACGAGCCACACCGACGAACCTATCAAAGCACCGACGATGAGTATCAAAACCGGAATCAAAAGCCTGAAAAGACTTCCTGCTAATCTTGCGGAACGTGCCATAACGATTTGTAACTTTAGGGCCTGAAAACAGGCAACTAGTAGACGAGAAGTTGGTAACTAAAGGTAAGTGCCTTTATGTCGAGACACCTTAAATGGTAACATACGCACGAACCGTTTGGATAGGATTTTTTAATGCACAGATTCCGTTATTTCGCCGCCATTTTCACGCTTTCGCTGGTATTTTCGTCAGTTGCCCAAGCACAGAATTCGCAAACGGTTATGATGCCGCTTGCGGACGTTAAAGTCGGAGCAAAAGGCACTGCAAAGACCGTTTTCCAAGGCTCGAAAGCTGAAGAATTTGGCGTCGAGATACTCGGCATTGTGCCTGATTCCGTCGGCCCGCGACAGGACCTGATAATCGGAAAATTGAGCGGTTCGAATGCCATGCGGACGCAGGTTTTTGCGGGAATGTCCGGTTCGCCGGTTTATATCGACGGCAAGCTTGTTGGGGCAATTTCTTATAGCTTTCCGTGGTCGAAAGAACCGATCTGCGGCATTACTCCGATCGAGCAGATGATCTCGATCTTTGCTGATGAGCGGAAAGCGGTCGCTTCGTTACGTCCGTTCGTTGTATCAGCGGCGGCGTTGATGCCCGAGTATATGCGGCTCGATCTGCCGTCGAACATTCGTGGTGCGACAACATTTGCAGCCGGTTCGAATTCATCACTGTCGGCGATTTCTGGTCAAAAATTAACTCCGATCTCACTGCCTGTGACGTTTTCAGGAGTGTCGCAGGCGACGCTTGATAGATTTTCGACGGCGTTTGCCGCCGCGGGCATAGTTTCGATCGCAAGTGCAGGTTCAGGCGGCGGTCGTGATCTGGCACCTTTGAAGAAGGCGGACGAGAGTACATTGCTCGGCGGCGATTCTGTCGTGATGCAATTGGCTCGTGGCGACATTTCGATCGCGGCCGCCGGAACTGTTACTCACCGCGACGGCAACAAGATCTACGCGTTCGGGCATCCGTTCTTTAGCCTTGGCTCAACCAATGTGCCGATGAACGAGTCGCACGTCGTGATCGTTGTTCCAAGCGTTAACAATTCGTTCAAAATGGCGGTAGCCGATGCAATGGTCGGCGCCCTAAGGCAAGATCGTGCGACCGGCGTTTACGGCATATTAGGTGAATCTCCGAAGATGCTGCCGGTGACGATGAACCTCACCAGCAGCCGTGGTCGACGCGAGACTGTGAAATTCGAGTCAGCCATTGACGAGTTTTTGACGCCTCTGATCCTGAGTGTCGGTGGGCAGAACACGCTTGTGGCTCAAGAGAGGACAATTGGCGACACGACCATCGATGTTTCGGCGACGATAAAGATCAAAGGGCATGACAGTGTGCGAATTCAGCGGCGAGCGGTTGGAGCACAAGGTGTCGCTCTTGCGGCGGCTTCGGTTGCATTGCCGATGCAGACGCTGCTGAGAGCGAACTTTCCGGGCGTTGAGTTCGAAGGTCTCGAAACAAACTTTGTCGTAAACGAAGGCAGCCGTTCGGCTGTGATCGAAAGAATTGCGATCGACCGTGGTCAGGTTTCGGCTGGCGGCTCGGTGAATTTGACGATCTACTATCGTACCGATTCGGGCGAGCTGCTCTCGCGGAACGAATCTGTAACGATCCCGAAAGGCACATCGCCGGGAGCTTTTACGATCACGATCAATGATGGCGCCAAGGCTCAGGAAACCGCAGTTAGTCAACAGTTTATCGCAAAAAACATAGATGAGCTGATCTCGATCATTAACTCTGCAAAGCGTCCCGATAGGCTTTACATTTCACTCAGCCGAACTTCGGCAGGCGTGATATCAGGGGCAAGTGAAATGACCGATCTGCCGCCGTCGATGCTCGCGACTATCAATAATGACCGCAGCAACGGCGGCCCGAAAGAGCTGAAATCACGTATCGTTGTTGAAAAGATGCTCGATGCAAATGACTTTCTAACGACAGGCTCGCAAGCGATCACGATCGAGGTCACACGCTAGCTTCGCCCTCGACCCAATGGTGGCCATCGGCGTAAACTTCTTTTTTCCAGATCGGAACGGTGCGTTTTAGCTCCTTAATAAGCCATTCGCACGCTTCGAAAGCGGCTCGCCGATGCGGTGCCGCGACCGAGATCACAACGCTCGTCTCGCCGATCTCAAGCCGACCGACGCGATGCACAATTCCGATATTTGAAATTTCAAATTTGAGGTGTGCCGCGTCGACGAGCTTCTGCATTTCTTTCAACGCCATCGGCTCGTAAGCCTCGTATTCCAAATACTCTGTCTCCCGAACCTCGCCGCTTTGCTTGTCCTTTGTGAACTTCCGAGCGTAACCATCCAACGTCACCGTCGCCCCACACTCCGGCGGTACAACGCGGCGAGCAACGCTGTTGATGTCGATGGGTAACGTTGTAATTTCGAAGAAAGAACTCACGGTTTTCTGACCTGAGCTTTGAGTACATCAGTCAGGCGATCCCAAAGTTCCGGATGGGCTTCAACCAAGCGAACGATATCGGTAAAGTCCTTTGCCTGTTTGCTTTGTCGTCGAGTTGGTTCGCCCCAAGCCTTCATCTTTCCGGCAAGCGTATCTTCCAATGTGGCGACTCGGAGCAATATCCCGTGTACATCGGCCGCAACGCCTCTCGATGCAAAATCGCGATAGAAATCTTCGGTGGTTAGTTGAATACTAACTTTAGAATGTCCACGAAAGTTGACAGACCATTCGAATTTCTCAGACTTGAATCCGGCCGCAATAAGCACCTGTTCTGTTCGATCTATCGAATCTACAGCTACTACGAAATCAAGATCCTTCGTAACCATCGGTTCCTCAGCCCAATGATTAACAGCAAATCCACCGATCGTACACCACGAAATGTCCGCCGACTCCAATGCGTTTACAAAACGCATCACGTCATCAGTGCCGCCAACAGTTTGCCAATCATAGAATTGCTTCTCGGTCATTTCAGATTGATGATACCCGATTTCTTAACCACCAGAAACTGCTGTAAATATCGCGATCTCGTCGCCGTCGGCTAGTATCTCGTTGCCCGAGGCGTATTGTTGATTCACCGAGTAGAGGAGGCGATGTTCTGATAACGATGGAAAGTCAGAAATGAGCTTGTCTAATATCTGGCTTGCAATCGTATCTATTGGCAAATCGATCTCAATTCGACGTTTGCCGATGATGTCGGCGGTGGCTCCGAAGAATAGGATGTTTAACTTAATGCACATCATTTAATTCGTAATCCTAATCTTGACGCCCTTCCCATTCCGATGAAAGCCTGTTTGCTTCCTCCTTACCGAACTTTTCAGCTAAAAATGTAGAACCATAATATTTAGGTAGTTCACAGTTCCTACAGCGTTTAGACCGATATGGTTTTCGGTATAGAAGTTCAAATACTGTAACCATACCGAAATATCCTGAACAAGATGGACATCTCCACAATGATACAAACAATCCGGAAAACATTGTGAAAATGATCGCCGTAATTGGAAGGGCATATATTGGATTGAATCCGATCAATGGAGCGAATTCATCAAAATATTTTCTCGTAAGAGCTAGTACAAATACAGAAATAAACAATACCGGAACTCCGAGAATCGGGAGAGCATAAAGAAATCTGAACTTTTCCCATTGCTTTTGATAGGGATACTTTTCCGACATTTTGATCTAAAAGACTACCTGATAGCACCTGCGATTGGGCTTGACGCCGAAGCATACAGCCGTTTCGGCATTCGGCCTGAAAGGTAGCCCAATCGTCCGGCTTGGACGGCCAATTTCATAGCGGTTGCCATGGCTGCGGCGTCGCCGGCTTCGGCGATGGCGGTGTTCATCAGGATGGCGTCGGCACCGAGTTCCATGGCGATGGCGGCGTCGGATGGAACGCCGACTCCGGCATCGACGATGATCGTTGCTTCCGGCAATTGCTCACGCATGATGCGGAGATTCGAAGGATTCTGAACGCCCAGTCCCGAGCCTATCGGAGCCGCAAGCGGCATCACCGCCGGACAGCCAGCGTCTAGCAGTTTCTTAGCCATTATCAGATCGTCTGTGAAATATGGCAGCACGATAAAGCCCTCTTTTACCAGCACTTTAGCAGCTTCAAGCGTCTGTTCGTTGTCAGGAAGCAAAGTTACAGGATCACCGATGACCTCGAGCTTGATCCAATCGGTTTCGAGCGCTTCGCGAGCCAAACGCGATGTTCGAATTGCGTGCTCGGCATCGTAACAACCGGCTGTGTTTGGCAAGATCTTCATCTTTGGATCGAGATGATCCAAAAACGACTCGGTTGAGCCGTCGAGCGGCACACGATTGACTGCAACCGTCACCATTTCCGCGCCGGACGCGATGTGTGCGGCCTTCATTTCGTCGTACGAACGGTATTTTCCTGTTCCGATGATTAGCCGTGACGAAAAGGCGGTGCCCGCGAGTGAAAATTGATCCGACATCGTTACTACGATTTTTACGCAAAGCCGTCAAGAACGCAAAGTTCCGAGGTTGGCGAGCTAAAATCGTCCGGCAACAATATCGGCTTGAAAGTACGGTTCTGAGGTGATCGGATCTCCGGCTGCTCTGCGGAGAATGACCAATTGTCCTACGTGCGTTAAAGCGTCGGCAATCGGGCCTTGGACAAGTTTCTCGATTGGAATTTCGAATTTAGATTCCGAAGCTAGGAACGAATCTAACTCACGAGCCGCGTTCAAGAATCTAGAAATTTCATCATTCCAAGGAAACGGTTGCGAATTGAGCATTCGCATTTCGCCTTTTAGAAGCAAACGCGAGCCTTCGAGAAGGTCGCCGATGTGGGCGAGAATTTCAACAGGAGTTCTGACGTCGTCGGACAACTTGAAGTTAGCAAAACTGTCGTCCGAGTCGCGAATGGCGACATTTCCGCGAAACACTATCGTCGCAACTAAATGTCGAAGCAGGTCGATCTTTGGGTCTGACATTATTACAACCTAACCGCCGCCGACAAAGTGAACTACTTCGATACGATCCCCATCCGACACCTTTGTTTGCGGCCAATCGGTGCGGCGAACAACAGCACCATTCAATTCGACTGCGAGGCGTTTTGACGGCAGATCGAGGTCGTTTACAAGGGTTTCGAGATCGACTTCGCCCGCGATGTCGCGGCGTTCGCCGTTTAGGATTATCGAAGTTTCGGGCACATTTAGATAATCATTCTTGCGGACAAGAATTTCAAATTTGAGATCTGAAATTTGAGACGAAGAACCGAGAAACGAAATGTGAGATTTGAGATTTAACCGGGCGTGACGACGCGTCGAAGCTCGATCTCGTCGCCGTCTATCATCGCCCGAACAAGAAGAGCCGCGCGGCCGGCACGGAATTGCGGTAGCTGAAGATGCACGTTCGCGAGGCCGTTGGCGTCGGTTTTGGCGTGAAATATCACGGGCCGGAAGCTCGATCCAAGAACTTTGATCATTATCTGCGCGTTCGGGACGACCTTTCGAGCGGTGCCTCGGCAGACCATGATCTGCACAGTCTTGCGGTCGCCGCCTTTGAATTTGGAGTCGCCGAGCAGTTCGATGCCGAGTTTCTCATTCGACGGACGTTCGATGCCTGACAGCTCGCTCACAACCGCGACGGCTTCTGGTTCGAGTTCGAAGACATCTTCGACAATATCTACGTCGTCGATGATGACAAGGTCTTCGAAAACGTCGTTGGGTACTTCGACCGCAGGCGGCGGCGCTGCGACCGGCGGCGGAACGACGGAAATGACCTTAGTCGTTTCGATACGGCCGAGCGTGATCGGCGAAGCTGTCTGTGGGATCGGTTCGATCGGTGAAGCGACAGTTGGCAGTTTCGGTGCCGGAACCTCGGCAGGAACGACCTTCTCAGCCGCAGGTTTTGCCGGTGCGGCTTTCGAAGACATCTTCATCAGGTCCTCGATGCGTCCGGCCTTGACTGCGGCACACATCAATTTGTGTTGGCGATTGAGACGTTCGGAGAGTTCCTTTTCGTCAAAGCCGGCGGCGACCAGATCGTCGTACTGAGCACGCTTGCTAGCCAGGATCGTTCCGCGGTCATAGACGAGCGACACGATCAGCTTGGAAGACAAACCTTTGTCCTCGGTCTGAACGTGATACACGACTCCGTCGTACGAGATGTCGGTGTTAAATCCTGAAATCACAGTGATTTTCGAAACTCAGATGGGCGAAAAATGGCGGCTCAACGGCACACTCTGCCATTTAAAAATTAACATACCGCGAGAAAGTCGGTCAACGGATATTTCTTTACGGTTACAACTGCGCCAGCGGGCACTGCCTTGACACTCAATATTCGTTAAATTACGATTTGATTTGTGCAAAAAGTCGCAATCTAGCTCGTTCGAGGCCGAAATTATTCGGCCGGAAGCATTGCGAAATCGCTGACCTTAACGGCGGATCTTACGATGTCACAATTTAATGTATTCGACTATGTGCCGATAGGCATTATGTTTCTCGTTGCTGCGGGCTTTGGCATCAGCCAATTGCTCGTTACGCAACTCATCGGCCCGCGCAAGCGGACTGCCGTGAAACTGATGCCCTACGAATGCGGCAAAGACCCGATCGGTTCGGCTCGCGACAAGTTTTCGATCAAGTTTTATACGGTCGCCGTTATCTTTTTGCTGTTTGATATCGAAGTTTTGTTCATGATCCCGTTCGCGGTTGCGTTCAAGAGTCTGTTGGCCGACGAAAAGGCTAGCGCGATCGCGTTTGGCACTATCGCTCTGATCGAGATCGCCGTCTTCATTACAACTTTGGTCGTTGGGTACATTTACGTCTGGAAGAAGGGTATCTTCGATTGGGGAATGCAGGCACGTGCTGAGGCTCGCGAAGAGGCAAAGCTCGCGGCCAAGCAGCGTCGCGAAATGGAGGCACAGGCACGGCTTGCCGCGTAATTTATGGGTCTCGAAAATACACTATTCGAATCGCTGCCCGATGTCGTGACCGTCAAACTCGACGCTGTGGTCAATTGGGCTCGGAAATCAAGCCTCTGGCCGGCGACATTCGGACTTGCTTGCTGTGCTATCGAAATGATGAACACCGTTTCGGCGCGAAATGATCTGTCGAGATTTGGTGCGGAGACATTTCGTGCGTCGCCGCGACAGGCTGATGTCATGATCGTTTCGGGGCGTGTTTCGCGAAAGATGGCACCTGTTCTACGTCGTATTTACGACCAAATGCCTGAACCAAAATGGGTGATCTCGATGGGAGCATGTGCGACCAGCGGCGGCGTTTTTGATAATTACGCCATTGTTCAAGGCGTCGACAAGATCGTTCCCGTTGATATTTACGTTCCCGGCTGTCCGCCGCGTCCTGAAATGCTCGTTCACGCGATCACTATGCTGCAGGACAAGATCATGAAGGAATCGGTCAAGGACCGTCGCGATACATTCGAAGCCGAATCACGCGAATCGATAGTTCCGGGAACGTTGCCTGTGACCGAGGACACGGCATTAGAGCGAGCTATGCACGAAGAAGTTGACGCCGGAACTGCGTCGCGACCATATTCAGTGCCTTCGAAGCACGAGCGACGACGCTCATCGTAAGTTTATGACTGAGAAACTCCACGCATTTGTGGACGCACTAAAAGAAAAGAACGCCGATTGGGTCGCCGATGTTGCCGAAGGACACGGTGAAGTCACGGTCACGATCCCAGGAGCGTCGATCGTCGATGTCTGCACTTTTCTAAGGCATAAGCACGATTTCGATCTGCTCGCGGACCTGTGTGGCGGCGATCGCGGGCCTGAGGAAGATCCGCGTTTCGAGGTCAATTATCATTTGTTCTCGACCGTTCATCATTCGCGGCTTCGTTTGAAGGTTTTGCTTGCTGAAGATGCGGCCTCTGTCGCGAGCGTTTCAGACATTTGGCGAACCGCAAATTGGCACGAACGCGAAACGTACGATCTGGTCGGCGTCAAATTCGAAGGCCATCCGGATCTGCGACGCATCTTGCTGCCGTCAGATTTTGACGGGCACGCTTTGAGAAAGGATTATCCGTTGCGAGGCTACGAGCCTTACAGCTTAAATTGATTTTAGATTTAGGATTTTAGATTTTGGATTGGCACTTCGCAGATCCAATCGAAAATCCAAAATCGAAAATCCAAAATCACGAAATGGCCACTGCCACTGAAAATTACTATTCGGCATCTGAGGTGCTCGATAAGCCGCTTGAGTCGGAGATGACGCTGTCGATGGGGCCGCAGCATCCTTCGACGCACGGCGTTTTGCGGCTCGATCTGCGGCTCGACGGTGAGCTTGTTGTCGGCTGCATTCCTGATATCGGCTATCTCCATACGGGAATGGAGAAGCTGTTCGAGTACAAGAAATACCAGCAGGGAATCGTCATTACTGACCGAATGGATTACCTTAATCCGCTCGGCAACAACCTCGTTTATGTGATGGCGGCGGAGAAACTGCTCGACCTCGAGATTCCCGAGCGTGCGCAGGTAATTCGCGTGCTGATGTGCGAATTGCAGCGAATCGCTTCGCACATGGTCTGGCTCGGCACGCACTGTCTCGATATCGGTGCGATGTCGGTGTTTTTCTACTGTTTCCGCCAACGCGAAAAGATATTGAACATGATCGAGTCCGCTTCGGGCGGACGAATGACGCCGAGCTATTTCCGTATCGGCGGCCTGATGATGGATCTTCCGGCCGGATTTGAGAATCGCTGTCGGCAGTTTCTCGAAGACTTCCCTGAGGCGATGAATACGTTCGAAACGCTCGTCACGGGAAACACGATCTGGCAGAGCCGCACGAAGGGAATCGGCATCATTTCACGCGAAGACGCGATCGATTGGGGTCTGACCGGGCCGTCGCTTCGCGGCAGCGGCGTCGATCTTGATCTGCGACGCGATAATCCTTATACAGGCTACGAGACGTACGATTTCGATGTGCCGGTCGAACAGGACGGCGATGTTTGGGCACGTTTCCGAGTGCGTATGCGTGAATTGTACGAGTCGTACAAGATCGTTCGCCAGGCATTAGATCGCTTGAAGCCCGGACCGATCAAAGCTGACGCTCCAAAGGTCGTGCTGCCCGATCGCGATGATATGCGCAAGCATATGGATTCGCTGATCCACCACTTCCTGATCGTCGCCGAAGGCTTCAACGTGCCGCCGGGCGAGGTTTACCACGCCATCGAAGCCTCAAAAGGCGAACTCGGCGTCTATATGAAATCCAACGGCGGCCCCAAACCGGAACGCGTGCATTTCCGCGGCCCGTCGTTCGTCAACCTAGCAGCTCTGCCGGTTATGAGCGAAGGCGAAATGGTTGCAGACGTTGTCGCCATTATTGGATCGTTGGATATCGTGCTCGGAGAGATCGATAGATAGAGATTTTTTGGAGGTGAAAATGAAGAAGTCATATAGGACGATGAAATTCGCGATCTTGCTCGCTTTCACCTTAGGTGCGCTCGCCAGTGGTCTCTATTCGCAATCCTGCAATCTTTTGATCGAGGTAACTGCCGACAGTTCCGATACCGCTATTAAAGGCGTTTCGGCAACAGCCATAAGCCGCGTTAGTTCAAGGCTTTACAGATCGTCCTTCATGCAAGGTTTTCCATATTTTGCGAATCTACCTGAAGGCGAATATGTAGTTACGGTTAAGAAGGTCGGCTACAAGCAAACTGTTGATAACCTCGAGCATGTCTGCGAAGAAGCTGTAGACGGAACCGGTACGGCCTATTTTTCGCTGTGGAAAGGTCAGGCGACCGAGAAGGTTGACCTTACGAACGTCCAGGTAATGCGTGAGAACGTAAAGACGATCCTTGGCGACGTAGATGTTCCGGCGGGCCGGAATGAAGTAAGGACGCTCCAGTCAGACGACGACAGGTCAACGACTTCTGCGGCGACAGAGGGGTCAGTGGCCTCATCGTCCCCGAAAATTATATCGGGCGGCGTATTGAACGGAAAGGCCACAAACTTGCCGAAACCGGAATATCCCGCTGCGGCAATGGCCGTAAAGGCAGCAGGTGCTGTATCGGTACAAGTGCTAGTCAACGAGGACGGAAGGGTGATCTCGGCGGTCGCGGTCAGCGGTCATCCATTATTACGTGCTGCGGCTGAATCGGCGGCAAGAGGTGCGACATTTTCGCAAACGATGATCGGCGGCCAGCCCGTAAAAGTCAGTGGCGTTGTTACATATAGCTTTGTCCCATAGTTTTAAAGAGAATGGCAGCTCATACAGCTACAAGTTTTACAGATAAGGTGCTTGTCTCGGACGAGATGGCGGAGTTTTCGCCGGCGGTCGTTGAGGAGATGAGATCGCATGTCGCGAAGTATCCGGCGGACCGTTCGCGATCGGCGTTGATACCATTATTGTTCGTCGTGCAGCGTGAACGCGGCGGTTGGCTCGATAATCCGGGCATCAATTATCTGGCGAAGTTTTTGAACCTCGAGGTGACTGACGTATGGGAAACCGCGACGTTCTATTCGATGTTCAATTTGCGTCCCGTTGGCCGACATCACATTCAGATCTGCAAAACGCTGTCGTGCAAGATCATGGGCGAGCCTGAGATCACCGATCATATCTGCTCGAAACTCGGCATTCATCCTGGCGAAACGACCGAGGACCTCAAATATACGGTCACGATGGTCGAGTGCCTTGGCAGTTGCGGAACGGCACCGATGATGCAGATCGGTTTTGATTATCACGAAGATCTAACGACGGAAAAGGTGGATAAGATCCTGGAGGCGTGCAAGTAGTATGGAGATCAAAGCAATAGGCTGCGAGCCTCTTCAACTAAAGCTGATGCACGTTAAGGACGGGCATACGCTGAAAGTGTACAAAGATCACGGTGGTTACAAGGCGCTCGAAAAGGCGCTGAAGATGGCGCCGGGCGATGTGATCGAGGAGGTTAAGGCAAGTGCACTTCGTGGCCGCGGCGGTGCGGGTTTTCCTACGGGAATGAAATGGTCTTTCGTACCGAAAGACAGCCCGAAAACGAAATTTGTCGTCTGTAACGCTGACGAATCGGAGCCTGGTACGTTCAAAGACCGCTACCTGATGGAGCGTGATCCGCATGCTCTCATCGAAGGCATGACCATCGCGGCACACGCTCTTGGCTCGACGACCGGATTCATATACACTCGGGGCGAATATCGCTATCTGATCGACATCATGGATGTCGCCATTGCCGAAGCTCGCGAAGCCGGAATGCTCGGCAAGAATATTCTCGGTTCGGGATTGGATTTCGAGCTTTACACGCACACAGGTGCGGGAGCGTACATTTGCGGTGAAGAGACCGCGCTCTTGAGTTCGCTCGAAGGCTATCGCGGACATCCGCGGATGAAGCCGCCGTTTCCCGCTGTCGAAGGCGTTTATGCTTCGCCGACGGTTGTGAATAATGTTGAGACGCTGACTGCAGTTCCGCAGATCATCAACATGGGCGGAACGGCTTGGCGTGATCTTGGCACGGAAAAATCAGGCGGCACGAAGCTGTGGTCAGTTAGCGGCCATGTCAAAAAGCCGGGCGTTTACGAACTGCCGATGGGCTATGCCGATATGGAAAAGTTCATCATGGAAGACTGCGGCGGCATGCTTCGCGATGACAAAAAGCTCAAGGCCGTGATTCCCGGCGGTTCGTCGGTTTACATCATGAATTCGGGGCAGGTGATCGGCAAAAACGTCACGATGTGCTACGAAGGTCTTGTCGCCGGCGGTTCGTCGGTCGGTTCGGGCGGCTTTATCGTGATGGACGAGACCGTCGATGTGATGGAATCGACCAAGAATCTGACCGAGTTTTATAAACACGAGTCTTGTGGCTGGTGTACGCCTTGCCGTGAAGGAACTGATTGGCTCGTAAAGATATTCAATCGCATCTCAGAAGGCGGCGGACATCCGGAAGATGCGCAGTTGATGCTAGACATCTGTGACAACATCGAGGGCAAATCTTTTTGTCCGCTTGGTGATGCTGCGGCGTGGCCGATCCAGTCGGCGATACGGCAGTTTCCAGAAGACTTTAAGACGTGGCTGGTCGATAAGGCCCAGTCAAAGGGTGTAACCGCTAACGTTTAGTTGATATTTGAAAATGAACTCCGACGCTAAATACTTGGGTAATGTGCGAGCAGTGGTAGTGCTGTTGTTACTCGTGTTTGGCTCGCTGGCGACTTTCGCGCAAGAGCCGGTCATCTTAATTCCGGGACTTACCGGTTCGGAATTGGTGAACGAGAAAACCGGCGAGCTTGTATGGCTCAAGGCTGCTCGCTCGAAAGACGACGATATTCGCTTGCCGATATCGACGGTTCCGGCGAAGAATCGAGATGCTTTAGTTCCGGGCGATATATTGCGTAGCGTCAAACTTGGTATTTTCCCGAGGATCGACGTTTATAGCGGTCTGATCGATTCGTTCAAGAATCAGAGCGGCTATCATGAGGAATATTGGGACAGCCCATCGGAAAAAGGCGGCGAAAAAGCGATCTATGTTTTTCCGTATGACTGGCGCCTCGATAACGTAGTGAATGCACGAAACCTCATCCGAAAGGTCGAAGAACTCAAGAAAAAGCTTAAGAAGCCTGATCTAAAGTTCAACATCATCGGCCATTCGATGGGCGGAATTATCGCGAGATATGCGGCGATGTACGGTGACGCTGATCTGCCGGTGGGAACTAGAAAGCCGGTTCCAACATGGGCCGGAGCTAGGCATTTCAATAAGATCGTGCTTCTGGGTACGCCTAACGAAGGCTCGGCATTGGCACTTAGTTCTTTGATAGACGGTTATGCGGTCGGTGGCATTCAATTCAACTTGCCGTTCGTGCAAAACATTTCGGAATACGATGTTTTTACGGTGCCGTCGAGCTACCAATTGCTTCCGGCTCCTGGCACGCTTCAATTGGTTGATGAGAATTTCGAGCCGGTAGATGTCGATATTTACGACCCGAAAACGTGGTCGAAATACGGATGGAATCCGATCGATCGTAAGAAATTCGCGGGCGAGTTTTCGTTGGTAGAGCGAAGGGCGGCTCCGGCATTTTTCGCCGCAATGTTGCTCAGGGCAAAGCGCCTGCATGAGGCATTAGCTGCAAAGTCAGAGCCAAAAGGTGTTCAGTTCGAGTTAGTTGGCTCGGAATGCAAAGAAACGCTGGACACGATCGTAGTTTATCGCGACGCAAAGTCGAACGACTATAAGACGCTTTTTAAGGCGTCCGGCTTTACAAAGAACGGCGGAACGAAGGTTACGTCGGATGAGCTGAAGCCGATAATGTACGCCGCGGGCGACGGAACGGTCACACAGCGTTCGTTTGAAATGAGATCGCAAACAAAGCTATCTGGGACGACGCTTAAGTCCGGTCCGGTGAAAGCGGCCTGTGAAGACCATCAGAAGCTTGGGGCCAACGAAGAATTGCAGTTGTATTTGAATAATTTGCTTGGTGGAAAGAAATAACAGCTATGGGAAAAGGTGATAAAAGATCGCGTAGAGGCAAAATATTTGCGGGAAGCTACGGCAAATCGCGTCCAAAATCGAACGGCAAGAAAGCTGCTCCGGTAGCTGAATCGGCTCCGGCGAAGAAGTCGAAGACGAAAGCTGAGTAATTATTTGATGAAGTTTGCTGATTCGAAAGTTGAAGGGCCGCACGCAAAACTCGCCGTATTGGTCGGCGAATGGGCAGGCGCGACGAAAACGTGGTTCGAGCCTGACAAATTGGCCGACGAATCGCCGATGTCCGGCACTATCGAACTGATCTTGGACGGACGGTTCGCGTTATATAAATATAAAGGCGAATTGCAGAGTAAGCCGTTCGAAGGTGTTGCGATCATCGGTTTTGATCTCGCAACTAGAAAGTGGCAGGTAGCTTGGGTCGATAGTTTTCATATGTCCACTGCCATAATGATGAGCGAAGGCACCGGTGGAATTGTGAATGTATTTGGCACCTATTTCACAGGAGCCGATACGCCACGATGGGGTTGGCGGACCGAGATCTTAGCCGAGGATGCCGATAATATTGTCATCACGGCATATAACGTGACGCCCGAGGGTGAAGAGGCGAAAGCGACAGAAACACGGTATTCGCGAATTTGAAAAATTGAAATACCTGATCTCAGCGACGTTAATTGTTGCGGGCATTATTCACATTTTGCCGCTCGTAGGCGTTCTGGGAAGCGAACGTTTGACAGCACTTTACGGAATTCCGTTTGACGAGCCGAATCTCGCGATTCTAATGCGGCATCGTGCTGTTTTGCTAGGTTTGTTTGGAGCGTTGTTCGTGGTCGCGGCATTTTTTAGGACGCTTCAGCCGACGGCGTTCATGACAGGTTTGATAACCGTTGTTTCGTTCCTGTTGCTAACTTGGCTGACGGGAAATTACAACGAGCAGATCGGACGAGTATTTATTGCGGACCTTGTCGCGTTGATTTGCTTGATAGTGGGCGGAGCGGCTTACATTTACACGGAGATCGGACAAGCATAGAAATTTTAGTTAATGTCAGAACAGATAAAAGTCACAATCAACGAACAGGAATTCGAGGTCGATAATGGCGCGCGGTTGATCGATGTTTGCCGTGAGAAGGGCTTCGGTATTCCGTCGTTCTGTTATTACAAGGATCTCGAATTGCAGGCCTCGTGTCGTATGTGCTTGGTTCGAATCGATAAGATGCCAAAGCTGCAAACGTCTTGCACGATCAAATGCACGGACGGTATGGTCGTCACGACACAGTCCGACGAAGTCGAAAAGGCACAGCGAGCGATGGGGGAATTCTTGCTGACAAATCACCCACTTGACTGTCCTGTGTGTGACCGCGGCGGCGAATGTGAGTTGCAAGAGGTCATCTTTGATTGGGGCGATGTAGAAGAACGCTTTAACGAACCGAAGAACCGAGCACCTGAAAAGTACCTGTCACCGATAGTCGCAAACGATCCGCAGCGATGCATTTTGTGCAAACGCTGCACGCGAGTTTGCTCCGAATGGATGGGCGAGGACGCCATCGAAGCCGGGAATCGTGGTGCGAATACGGTCATCGGAACGTACGGCGGCTGGCTCGGCTGTTCGCAGTGCGGAAACTGTATCGAAGTTTGCCCGACGGGAACTTTGCTCGACGGTGTTTATCGCCACGAAACACGGCCTTGGGAGCTTGAGCAGACCGTTTCGACCGACGTTTACGGCTCGGACGGAATGCAGATCTCGATCGGTTCACGTGCCGGCAAAGTACATCGAATTGTCGCTCGTGATCGGTATGTAAACGGTCTGAACGGCGAGTTTCTTGATGTTAAGGCTCGGTTTGCACACGAGTTCATCGACCACTCAGACCGCGTCAAAACGCCGATGATTCGCTATTCGAAAGGCGGCAAGTTGATTCCCGCGACTTGGGACGCAGCGATCAAGTACGCTGCTGACGGCCTAAAAGCGGCGGGCTCGATTGGCGTGATCGCGAGCCCGAGATTGACGAACGAAGCAGTGTTCACGCTTCGAAGCTTTGCGGAAAAAGCTGGTAACGGAAACGTTGCTGTCGCCGACGCCGATCTCTCGCCGGTCTTTGATAATCTCAGCGTTCCGCTCGCGACGCACAACAATATTCGATACGCCTCTACGATCGTATTGATCGGCGGCGAACCGGAAGAAGAGCAGACCTTTACGGCGAAACAGATCCGACAGGCGGTAAACAACAGCGGTGCGAAGTTTATTTGTATTAATGACACGCCGATAAATCTGTCGCGTGCAGCGACGCAGTTTATTCACGCCAATACGGGAGCTGTCGATGCGTTTGCGTTGGCATTGGCTGACAATGGTTCGGCCAAACTTGCGGCCGAGAAAATGGGCGTTAATGCGAAAGAGATCGACGCGGCACTCTCGACGATCAAAGAATCGACTGGCGATGTTGTGGTTTGCTTAGGCGGCGACTTGTCGGCAGATGCTCAATCTGCAATTGCTTCGTGCGCATCGACGCTTGCCGGAAACGGCCGTGTGCTACTTCATCCGCTTCCCAAACATAATAATTCAGTCGGTGCGTTCGACATGACCGCGGGACGCAAGAGCGTTGACGAAGTTGCTAAGAGTTCGAAAGCATTACTAGTTGGTGGAAGTTTGCAGGACGCGAGCGTTCTCGCAAATGCCGGTTTTGTCGTTGTTCAGGAACTTTTCCAAACCGAGACGACCGATCACGCTGGTGTCGTGTTTCCGGCGGCGAGTTTTGCTGAGGTTGACGGTACGTTTACTAATAACGCCGGTAACGTTCAGCGCGTTCGCAAGGCCATCGAGCCGATACATCAGTCGAAGCCCGATTGGATGATCACGTCGATGATCGCCCGCGAACTTGGTGTCGAGATCACAGAAGATCGGTCAGCATCCGCAATATTTAGAAACATCGCGGCGGATGTTCCGGCTTACGATGGTCTGCGATATCCTGCGATGAAGGACGAGTCTTCGCCGGCTCGTGCATCGCATGGCACGACCGATGTTCGTGTTGATCTGACGTCGCTGAAAGAAGCGGTCGAGAAACTCGATTCGACCGAAAAGAGTACTGAAACGCCGCGCGTTGGCCACAAGTTGCATCGTTTGACGACGATGACGAGTAAGACGGCACAGTTCCACTTACTCGCGGCGGGCAACCCTAAACCGGACAATTTGCTGGTTTCGCCGCTTGCACAGTTTGAGCTTGATGGCACGCCGCGTGAGGATGCGCTCGCTGTTAGTGCAAGCGATCGAAGTGTTCCGTCGCGGTAATGTGCGGCGGCATAGCCGCAAGTTAGTTAAGTGTTTCGTCGGAAAAGCATAGCTTTTCCGCAAATAGAAGGGCAGAGCCCAAAGATGGAGAACATTCTTAAAACCGCATTTCCTTTTATCGTCATAAGCGGCGGCATTTTGCTGGCGTTTCAGGGCGTGCTGATGATCGTTGCGTATACGGTGCTGGCCGAACGCAAGGTTTTGGGCTGGATCCAGGGCCGCATCGGCCCGAATCGCGTTGGTCCGTGGGGCGTGTTGCAGCCGTTCGCCGATCTGCTGAAATTCATCTTTAAGGAAGACCTCGTCCCGGACAAATCGACAAAATTCGTCTATTTTCTGG
>CALMPJ010000198.1 GCA_937871585.1 uncultured Acidobacteriota bacterium
ACGTCGTATGTCCCGCGAACACGCGAGCGATACGGCTTGTAAACGTGTGTTTCGGTCAGCAATCCCCGCCGGGTTCTAATCGCGGCGTAGCCCGTCGCATAACGCGGCGTCGCAACGAACGTTGCAATTCCGCTCGTGATCTCACGTCCCGCAAACTCGACGTACCGCGTGATCAGATTGCCCTCTTTCTCAACCGCTGGCACGACCACGCCATCGAAATGCTGGCCCATCCATTGCTTGATCGTCGGTGCGACTTCCTGAAAATGAGCGTATTCGTAGCTGATGTTGTACTGAAAATCCGCGCCGTCCGTGACGTGGCAATCGATGAAAACGTCAGGCGACCATTTGTTCCAAAGCCCGAGAAAAGCACGTGTTTCCGGAGCGTCGGCTTTCATGTAATCGCGGTTTAGATTCAGGTTCGTCGCGTTCGCACGAAAGCCCATTTCGTCCGGCCCGTTCTGGTTCATACGCATAAACGGCGACCGATTCTCGTGCCCATCGACGTTGTAAATGACCTCGAACAAAATGATGACGTTCTTCAGCAGATCGGCTCGAGTCTTGGTAATTGCGATGTCGCGAAACAAAGCTAATCCGGCGTCTTTGCCATCGATCTCGCCCGCGTGAATGCCGGCCTGAACAAGCACGACCGCCTTGCCCTGCTTTCGTGCGATCGCCGGCGTAAACGCACCGTTCGCCGCCGCGATCAGCAAAGGCATCTCACGCCCTTCGCCGCTCTTGCCGTAGCTCTCATAGCGCACAACGCCATTCGAGGCCGCCGCCAGCCGCTTCGCGTACGCGACCGCTTCAGTATATGTCGAAGTCTTCGCATAGTTCGTCCGCTCGGCCGTCGTCTTCCACGCCTCCGGCACGACGCCCTCGCTGCTCTGCCCAAACGCCGCACTCATGCCGCACATCACGGCGAAAAACAACCAAACCACGCGAATATTCATACCGCAATTATACGTAAACCCTCGAACAAATGCCTCGTCTTGTGTGTCATAGATAAAACACTTGACTATGAAAGATACATACGTTACAATCTATCAAACATATGGACGAATCAACATTAGAACCCGAACGCTACGAATCAGCTGCCGGCTGGGATCCGCACGCACGTACCGAACGCGAGATGGAACGCCTCCGTGACAAAGCTCGCCGCGACTACGAGATGACCCCCAACGCGAACGACACGATGCTCGCAATGCGTCCGGCGTCGCATTGGATATTACCAAGACGCCAACGCAGACAGCCGATTGAGCTGCTTTCATCTCTATGGCGAACGGGCGAGATCGCGGTGATGTTTGGGCCAAGAAGTGTGGGCAAAAGCGTATTCGCGGTGCAGATCGCCGATGCGATCGCAAAAGGAAATTCGCCGCTCAACTCGCCGCAATTCTTCAAGCAAAAACGGAAACCGCAAAAAGGCGATCGCCGCCCGCCGAACGTTCTGTACCTTGATTTCGAACTCGATTCGCGCCAGTTCAGCGAACGTTACAGCGTTGACTCAAAACGCCGTCCGAGCTTCGCGTTCGACCGAGCCGAGATCGCCTCCGATTTCGACATTCCAAAGGCGTTTCGCAACGCCACTGACTTTCTAGATCACTCAATAAAATGGGCGATCGCGGGCGACAATACCGACGTCGTCATCATCGACAGCATCCATTATCTGCTGCGAAATTCGTCGAGCTCCACGGCGGCTCTCAACCTGATGAAAACGCTTCGCCTGATCTGTGC
Source organism: uncultured Acidobacteriota bacterium (assembly GCA_937871585.1). Classification (GTDB taxonomy): domain Bacteria; phylum Acidobacteriota; class Blastocatellia; order Pyrinomonadales; family Pyrinomonadaceae; genus OLB17. Next base: position 1,732 of record CALMPJ010000198.1, read on the forward strand.
ACAAAATGGAACGTCTGTCCTGATCACGGCCCCAATGCGCGAACGCACACGCAAAACTCGCCCCGTCGAGCTCCGAGACATCGCCGTCGATCGCCACATCGCCGAACTCGCCGACACCGTCTTCGCCCTAAACACCAGCACCTACGGCCCCGAATTCCGCTACCTAAAACACCTGACGTCTCGCCACACGCCCATCATCCACAACGCCGAAAACGCCCTCGGTTTTCAGTTCCTCGCCGGCTCTTCGTCCGACTGCCAACTGCAACTGCCGACTGCCACTGACACGCTCCCGTCTCTCCTCTTCCTCGGCCCGACCCAAGAACACTTCCACCAGACCGACTATGCGAAAATAGCGGAACGCG
>CALMPJ010000199.1 GCA_937871585.1 uncultured Acidobacteriota bacterium
TTCACGAAGTAGAACAGGCAGCCTTGCCTGTTCATTCGCCGGACGACAGGCTAGGCAGCCTATCGTACATTACTCTCTATTTCGAATGTGACGACCTCGACGCCGAATACGAACGCCTCACTGCTCTCGGCATCCAATTCACCGAGCCACCAACCGACCGCCCATGGCTCTGGCGCGAAGCATATCTAAAAGACCCCAACGGCAACAAGATCTGCCTCTACCGCGCCGGCGAAAATCGACTAAATCCGCCATGGCGAATAGAAGCTTAATTTTCTATTTGGGCTTTCTCGCCGTAGTTTCACTACGATCTTTCGCGGCTGCGCCGCTGCTCGAGTGTTAGTCGCGAAGACGGCGGCATAGCCGCACGAGATTTCGGGCTGCCGAGCGGAAAAGCACAGCTTTTCCGCTCGGCGAGAAGAACATCAGCGAGAATCGCAAAATACCGCATCACCGTGTAAAATGGAGCATTGCGTTTTGATACTAGATTATTCGGAGATTGATTTAACACATGTCATTAACAGTTGTGGGTAGTGTGGCGTTTGATGCTTTGGAGACGCCGTTTGGGCAGAGGGACAAGATCTTGGGTGGTGCGGGGACGCACTTTGGATTGTCGGCGAGCTTTTTTACGCAGGTGAACGCGGTCGGCGTGGTCGGCGGTGATTTTGGTGATGAGGAATGGGCGGTTTTTAAGCGTCACAACATCAATACCGACGATATCCAAGTGGTCGAGGACGGCAAGACCTTCTTTTGGAAGGGCCGCTACGACTACGATATGAACACGGCGCACACGCTCGACACGCAGTTGAATGTTTTTGAGACGTTCGACCCGAAACTGAGCGAGAATTCGAAGAACGCTGAGTTTTTGTTCCTCGCAAACATCCTGCCGATGCTGCAAAAACAGGTCCGTGAGCAGATGCCGAACGCGAAGTTCGTAGCGATGGACACGATGAATTTTTGGATCACTTCGATGAAAGATGCTCTCATCGAGACCATCAAGGTCGTCGATTGCATCATCATCAACGACGCCGAAGCTCGCCAGTTGACCGAAGAGCCAAACATCCACAAAGCCGCAAAAGCGATCATGGAGATCGGCCCGAAAGCCGTCGTCATCAAACGAGGCGAATACGGTGCGACATTGTTCACGAAAGAAGGCTACTTTGTCGTGCCTGCGTATCCGCTTGAGAGCGTATTCGATCCGACGGGTGCGGGCGACACGTTCGCCGGCGGATTCATGGGCTATCTCGCCGCTCACAAAGAAGTAACGCAAGACACTTTGCGACGTGCGATGGTCTATGGCTCGGTGATGGCTTCGTTCAACGTCGAGAAATTCGGCACGGAACGAGTAGATGCTCTGGATTATCCTGAGATCACCGAGCGTTTCAAGGCGTTCAAGACGATGACGCATTTTGACGATATTCCGTTTGAGCGAGCAGTTTCGGCCTAGTTGAATGAACAAGGTAAGAGAGATCCCGCTGGCTCGATTTGAGCAGCCCAAGAGCAATTTGCCGCTTACAATAATGGCGGCCATTTTGCTGTTGCTGCTCGTCGCGGGAATTGTCGTGTCGATCAGCGGCGGAAACTTTGCGGCAGTCGGGCTTTTCGCAGGAGCATTCGCAGTAGCCGTCTTGGTTGGATTGCTATACCAATCGGCGAAACGCAGCCGCGAGGCTGTCGACGATCGCCGTTTTATTCGCTGGGATTCGGCGATGCCTGAGTTACAAAGACAGAATGTGAACGTCGAGGTTCGCGAGCTCGCAAAGCTGCTTGGCGTCGGGAACGATTCGCTAAACGATCTGCTGTCAGCCTATATCGTCGCCGAAGACCTTGCTCTGAGGCAGATACAGCAGGAAGAGAACCTTCCGCTAATGCGACACGTCGAGATCGGCGGTTCGGCATTCGACGGCATTCTCGTTGATCATGATCTGATCACCTGTATCGAGGTCGCATTCCTGGTTTCGCCGGACGTTCGCCAAGAGAAGATCGCCTCGATGCTTAAGAAAGCAACGGCAGCGAAAAAGAAGTTAGCTGACCAAAAAAGCAGGCTTCGATTAAGGCTAATGCTTGTGCTCGTAACGCAACTGAATTCTCAGGACGAAGATGAACTTCGTGGTATGCTCGTAAATAAACGGTTTACAGATACTCCTGTTGATATCGACATTCGAATGCTCGATTTTGAAATGCTGCAGCGTGTTTATCTCAGCGAATAGAAGGACATTATAATGCTAGAAAACAAAATTGGATTGATTCTCGGTGTCGCAAACAAGCGTTCGATCGCTTGGGCGTGTGCACAGGCTTGTGCCGGACAAGGAGCGACGATGGCGTTCACATATCAGGCTGAACGTATCAAAGAGAACGTCGAGGAACTTGCTATGACGCTCGGCGATTCGCTTGTCGTTCCGTGCGACGTCTCTGATCAGGCGACGGTTGACGCCGCGATGGAAGCCATCAAGGCCAAGTACGGCCGGCTCGATTTCATCGTTCACTCGATCGCATTCGCTCCAAGGGAAGCTCTCGAAGGCGATTTCGTAGCAACAACGCGAGACGCGTTCCGCACGGCTCTTGAGGTCAGCGCATTCTCGCTGACACAGGTCGCTATGGCGGCCGTTCCGCTGATGACCGAAGGCGGCTCGATCGTCACGATGAGCTATTACGGTGCCGAAAAGGTCGTGCCAAACTACAACGTCATGGGCGTTGCAAAGGCTGCACTTGAGGCATCGACTCGCTATCTCGCGGCTGATCTTGGCAAAGACAATATTCGCGTCAATGCCGTATCCGCCGGCCCGATCAATACGCTGTCGGCTCGAGGCGTCAAGAACATGGGCGCGTTGCTCGGTTACGTCGGCGAACGCTCGCCGCTGCGTCGAAATGTGTCGGCAACCGAAGTCGGAAACACGACGATGTTCCTCGTCAGCGACCTTGCCAGCGGCATCACCGGCGAAACGATCTACGTCGATTGTGGCTACAACATCATGGGTATCTAATGGCTGTAACTAAAGCAAACAAACCTAAAACTGCTGCCAAGAAAAAGGCCGCCCCAGTACCGAAAACCGTCGCTGAAGCAAAAGTACTCGAACAGGAAGCGGCCTATTGGCGTCTGACAGACGATGAGATGCTGCTTCGCTCGCCGGAGCCGGAAGACGAATTGCGCACATCCGAATCGTGGCGCGTATTCCGCATCATGGGCGAGGTTGTCAACGGTTTCGATTCCCTCGCGACCGTAACGCGCGGAGTTTCGATATTCGGTTCGGCCCGTACACACGAAGAGGACGAAATGTATATCGCCGCTCGTGAGGTCGGAAAATTGCTCGGTTCAGCAGGCTTTGAGATCATCACCGGCGGCGGCCCCGGCATTATGGAAGCCGCCAATCGCGGAGCCATCGACGCCGGCGCAGTTTCGATCGGCTGTAACATCGAACTGCCGATGGAACAGTCGCCAAATCCTTATCAAAACAAGTCGCTCACGTACAAGTACTTCTTTGTGCGTAAGACGATGTTCATCAAATATTCGAACGCCTACGTCATTTTCCCCGGCGGTTTTGGGACGATGGACGAGCTATTCGCGGCGCTAACACTGATCCAGACACGCAAGATCCGAAACTTCCCTGTCGTCTTGTTTGGTTCGCAATATTGGCAAGGGCTTCTTCAGTGGATCACCTCGACAATGCTCCACGAAAAGTACATCAACGCCGAGGACCTCGGTCTAATTCATCTAACCGATTCGCCCCGCGACGCTGTCGATTTTATTGTGAAGACGTGCTATGCGGGCATTGATAACGGAAAATAAAGTGCAGCTTTCAGCCGTCAGCTATTAGCCAAATGCTGACGGCTGTATCTAAACAATATTTCCGGACAGCCATCCCAAATATTTGGCCGACACACGAGCGGCATCGATCGCAACGATCTCCGGAACGTCGTAACTGTGATTCGCGGCGATAAATGCCTCGACCTCATCATATTTTTCAGGCAAGGTTTTGATCAACAGCAGATGCTCGCTCTCTTTCTGCAGCTTCCCTTCCCAAACGTAAACCGAAGTCATCGGCGGCAATATCTGGACGCAGGCGGCGAGTTTGGCAGTTACGAGCATCTCGGCTAGCGATTCTGCTTCTTGAATGTTGGGTAGCGTGGTTAAGACAAGGAGCATCTATCTAATAATAAGCAATTTGGCGAACGGTCACCGTTTGTCTCATGGTGAGTTTCTTCATTTGTTCTTCTGCTTTCTTTCGTTCTTCTTCAGTTCCCAAATTTACGGTCGATCTCGACATCATGTCAAACAAACCACCGCCGTCCTGCTCGGAGATCGCCGTTTGCTTGACCCAGTTACCTTTCTCATCGAACTCGTAAGTGTACGAGAACTTTGAGGTACTTAAACTCGACTTTGAAGAGTAGGTAAGGACATTTCCTCTGTTGTCCCACGTATAGACAGATGTTTTCTTAACATTATCGCTGGCATCAAAAATAGTCTTGGTCAATGGCCGGTCATTCTTATCGTATGTAAATGTCACTCGATGGCCGCCAAGACACGGACCGACAGGAGCAATTGCCTTTGTTCCATCGCTCATAAAGAAAGACATTTCGATCGAATTTCCTTTATCGTCGTATCTAAATACCGTCTTGGCCCTTTCGGTTGTTGGATCGAAATAGATTTCCTCCGAAAACTCGCCCGCAGTATTGTATTTACGCACCGTTTTCTCGCGAAGGATTCCTTTGCCGTCATACGTTAGTATCTTAACCAGCTTGCCCGCATTGGTTTCATAAACCCTTTTATCAATAGGTCTGCCTTTCTCGTCGTTGAAGATAGATTCTTTGATCGAGCCGTCCGCATCGAATTTCTGGATCTGCTTCCCCATCAACTGACCATAATCGTTGATCATGGTTCGCTCGATCTCGTTCCCCTTCTGATCGTAGACAACGGAGTCTCGTTCCTCCGGCTTTGAGTCTGAATGTCGATAATGAAGTTCCTTAACTGTCTTCACCGCGCCATTGAGGTTCGCACGCGTCCGGTCGCTTTTTGTTTGACCAATGACTGTCAAACAAAACAGAACTACAAAGAAAAATGTTGGGGCGAGTCTAATCATACTTCCGTCACTAACGTAAAAATGACACACTACAAAGTTTCAAGTTGGTCATTGCGAACTAGTTTCCGTGTTCGGCAACGACCTTTTCATACTCGCCGGTTTCGGTCCATTCGAGTATTTCGGCGACTCGCCAGATCGGGAACGGATGCGATAGGCCGGAGTTCATTACGTCGGCCCAGAAGCGGTCGAGGCGGCTTTCATCGTATTGTTTCTTGAATTCGCGGCCCTGTTCTAGGAACAGATCGTAATCGATCTTCGAAGCGAAAGTACCGCCGGCGAGCTTCATCATAGTCCGGCCGATGACGTGCTCGTCCTGCAGCACGAGCATCGCGGCACGGTCGCACGAAAGTTCGGCTCGTCGTGCCCACGCGAGCAAAGCGCTCGCAATTCCAAGTGAGACAATGAGTTTGATGATCTCGCTGCCCGGAATCAGCGCCGCGATGGAGCGATTGAGCAGGAATTCTATAAGACGTGCAGCTGTTAGATACAGAACGTGCTCTGAGTGAATATGACCGACCTCGTGAGCGATGACGGCGAGCGTTTCTTCATCGTTGAGCCGTTCTACAAGAGCAGAGTGAAGTACGATTATCGGCTTCTCAACGCCGCCAGTGAATGCATTTACGATCGGATTTTGCTGAACATATAGGTCCGGCAGCTCAACTCCGAGCGTGTTGCATGCGACCTCGAGCTTTGCATGAAGATCAGGGCATTGCTTTGGCGTGACCTTCACTGCCGACGCCATGAATGCGACTCGAATGGCAGATTCGCCTGTCCAGGCGAGAAGTTTCTTCAATGCAGAATCGACGCCCGGAATTGCTTTGAGCGCCTTCATCGCGGCCGCATCGGACGGATGAATGTAGTCGTTTTTAGTGATATCGGTGAACAGCTTTCGCGGTTCGTCCGAGAGCGGCAACTTACAACGTCCGCAGTTTGCGTCGCCGTTCACGTAGTTTGACTTGACCGCATTCTTCTGGCCGCAATATCGGCACGTCACATTCTTGCGTCCGGTCGGTTCGATCGATTCGTCTTTCTTTCTGGCCATAGATAGATTGTATGAATTGCCACTAGCTTTAGCTAGTGGAAAGGTTTGCCCCACTATTCACGGGCTTTAGCCCAAAATTGTACGTTACATGGAGGCGATTTGTTCGGCTAAAGCCTAGAGTTGTTGTTTGAACCATCAACCACTAGCTGAAGCTAGTGGCAACTCATAGAGAAAGGCGTACGACCGTTTCCACGTGATGCGTTTGCGGGAACAGATCGACGCCGGTGAGCGAATCGATCTTGTAGCCGGCGTCAAGCAATTCGCGAAGGTCACGCGCCAAGATCGAAGGTTCGCACGAAACGTAAACGATCGTCGTTGGACGCAATTTGGATATCGCCGCTATGACGCCCGGCTCGGCACCGGAACGTGGTGGATCTAGCAGGACAAGTTCAGGTTTGCCGTTGTGGTCGCGAAGAAAGTCGCGTACACCGGAGCGTTTGAACTCGACGTTCGGCATCGACGCACGTGCCTTGTTTTGTTTTGCGAATTTTACTGCTTCGCCGTCTTCTTCGACGCCGATCACATTCTCGAACGAACGAGCCAGCGGCAACGCGAACAAGCCGACGCCGCAATACAGATCGAGTGCCGTTTCGCCGGAAAGGCTTTCGGTCGCGAGCCGCATAAGCTCGCCGATCATCGATTGGTTGCCTTGGAAAAAATTACGAGCAGAGAATGCGTATTCGATGCCGTTCAGAGTAAAAGTCAATTCGGCTGTCGATTCGGCGAGATCGCGGCTTGCGATGCTCGTCGCCCCGCCGTCACCCGACGCTGCGTCGATCTCGAATTCGTCATTCCAACCATCTGCGATCGATGTGCGAAGCGACTGCATTCGCTCATCGAGAGACGGCGTCAGTACGGCGCATTTCTGAACGTCGACGATCTCGTGTGAATCACGCTTGTAGTAACCGATCGACTTTTCGATGCGATCAACGTGCCAGCGGGCACGTGAGCGATAGCCGAATTCGTGCGTCCCATGAGCGACGGCGATGTCGCCTTCATACTCGATCTTCCCGATCCGATGCAAACAATCACGAATGATCGCTGACTTTGCCTCAAGTTGGGCGGCATAGTTCATCTGCTGAAAATCGCAGCCGCCGCACGTTCCGAAATACACGCAACGCGGTTCGACTCGATCTGACGAACGATCTATTACCTCGACAATGTCGGCGAACGCGATACGTTTCTTGATACTTTTGATGCGAACACGAAGCTTGTCGCCAGCGACTGCGAGCGGAACGAAAACAGTTAGTTTCTCGCCAAAACCTATGCCGAGACCGCGCGGAACTATGCGTTCGATGTTTAGGTCGAGAACGTCGCCGATGGAATATGTTTTACTCAAGTTATTGAACCGTCCGAACTTAGATGATATTCGAACCGCTACAACAAGTCGAAGCCACGTTTCTCGAGAATGTCGCGAAAGCGTTCGAGGTCGACGGCGTCAATGTATGAGACAGTCATCAGGATCGCGTTACGGCCGCGAAACTTGACGTAGATACGCTTGTTGCCGTTCGAGGTTGAGATGTCTAAATAGGCATACTGACGGCGGCCGAGTTCTTCGGCTCCGGTCTCGCCGTAAACAAAGCCCGCCGGAAGGCGCGTTCGTTTGAACGACGCCCGGACCGAATCGAGGTAGTCGACCTCGTCCTTGATCTGCGGCTGTTGAGTCAGATCTTCGCTAGCGACACGCAGAACCGCTGACTTTTTGCTTTCCGTTTCGGCGGTAAAGGCTGTGAGAAGAAGTTTGGCCGAGGTTTTGGATGTCGAAAGATCGATGCCTTCGGCTTTGAGAACGGTCTCAAAATCACGACCCGCGAAAAACCAGCCGGCGGGCAGCGTCAGTTTGAACTTAAGAGTCTCGTTGCTGTATGTTCGGTCGACGATCTTACCGCCATTCTTCGCCACGATGTCTTCGGCGACCGGCGTCGGTGTTGGTTTTGGTGCAGGTTTTACAGGAGTTTTGATCTGAGCCGAGACGGAAACGGCAGCCGCAAGTAGCAGAAACAAATATCTCATAAATAGTATAAGCCGAGCCGTGGGATCGCAGCCTCTTCTCGAAGCCGCCGCATCAGCATCAGGTCAAAGGTTGACTTGTAAGCCGCCGCGTCCATATCTGCCTTATATTGCTTCAATTCCGCCTTCGTCTGCGACTCTAAGTACTTTAGATGCACGGCGTCCCAATTTGTTAGCATCGAACGCTCAAGCAATTTTTCGATGTCGCTAAGCGTCGCGTCGATGGTCTCAGGATCGTCGGAAATGTCGGTTTTTAATTGCTCTAGTCTCGATACAGCACGCTCGATGTCTTCGCGGATAGTGTCGATCGCAACTGCGTTTAGTTTTTCTATCGACGAATCAATGTGAGATGTGATCGCATCGACATTGAACTCGCCGTTCGTCACAGCCGTCTCGCCATGCCCGCCGACCTGCGAACGCTGCCATTCGACGAACTGCGATTCGACCTCTTCGCGGCAGTAGAAGAGACTCTTGATGGTGCGGGTTCCCGCCGGTTGCTGATCGAATACATCAAACACAGACTCGATCGAACGGATCACGATATGCATCGGAATTCCGCGATCCTGCCAAGCCTCGATCAACGCCCAATCGAGCGGCGACAAAAACAAATTCTTGCCCCGACGCCGGATAAAGGTGTCTTCGACTTCTGTGAAATAGTTAAAATAGTTCAATCTTTCATCAGTATACCAATAGAAAAAGGAGCCTCAAAAAAGGCTCCTTTCGGTGTCGGAATGTACGCGATGAGCGTGCTAGTGCACGTCGTAAGCGGCAATCGGCGAATCGGTAGAATAGCCCCACGGCGAGAATGTTGTGGCGCCGCCTCCCGTCGTCTTGAGGATGTAGAAAGTTGCGTTTGTTTCACGCCAGACGGCGTGATCGGTGATGTTGTCGCCGTCGTAATCGTTTTGGATCGGCGTATCGTATTCGGTGATACCAAAATTCTTTGCGATCAGGTTGCCGTCGGAACTTCGAAGCGAATACCAGGTTATCGGATCGGTAACCAAAGCCCCACGTCGAGCAACAGCGAGATCGGTCTTGCCGTCGCCGTCGTAATCGCCGGGTACGACCCAATCGCCGCCGACGCCCCAACCTTGAATGGTGAAGCCGTTGTCAGTGCTGCGGTTGATGTAATAGGTAGATTGCGTCGTGGAATTCGCTCCGGGACGATATACCGCGTAGTCGAATTTGCCGTCGCCGTCGTAATCGCCGGGAACCGCAAAATCTGTGTTGATGCCGAATTGATATGCCGTGGTCGCTCCGGTCGAACTTCGATTGACCCACCAGACCATTGCTCCCGGAGCAGCGGCGGTGCCGGTTCGACGAACAATGGCGATGTCAGTTTTGCCGTCGCCGTCATAGTCACGTTGAACGAGTTCGTCGCCTACAAGGCCAAATTGCACGGCTGTGAATGTTCCGGTCGAGCTGTTGATGCGGTACCAAACGCGGTCGGTGTAACGCCAAACCGCGAGATCACCTTTGCCGTCGCCATCGTAATCGCCGGGCGTAACGGTGTCGAAATTCGAAATACCAAACTGCTGTGTCGTCGCTCCGCCGTTGCTCTTGTTGACGTTAAAAGTGCTGTCTAACTGCCGATATACCGTGACATCGGCCTTGGCGTCGCCGTCAAAATCGATGGCGTTTCGCAGTTTGACCTGAGCCTCGGCCGCACAATGGAAAACAAACAAACCAAGTATGGCGAAAACAACGAATTTTAGTGTTTTAATGTCGATCATCGTCGCCTCCTTATGCTGCACAGGTCGTTGCCGTCGTGCGAATTCCAATTGTCTTTACAGCCTGTAGATATTTATTGTTAACGAGCCGAGTGCTCATCATATACGGCAGAACTCGCGAGACGGCACCGCCGATAACGTTATCGGTAGCGTTCGTTGTGTCGCGAACCGGGCGATTCGAGTAATTCGGGTGGCTGCGATATACGAATTCAGATACTCGATCCGCGAAAAAGAATTGTGTCGTCGCCATTGCCGTTGCGCCTATCCGGATCGTTGCATGAATATGCGTTACGCGGCCCTGATACCAGCCCGGATAAAACGTGTCGAAATAGACCCAGCCATTTGCATCCGTCGGCTGAACACCACGGCCAAACCGCATCGTTTGAACCGCAGGATCGGTTCCATTGCAGAAAGTGCTGATCGGGGCTGAATATACGCCGGCACTGTTCGTGTGCCAAATATCGACCGTAGCGTTGGTCACAGGCTCGCATGTGTCGACATTGACGACACGAAACGCCAGTCGTGTCGGTAGACCAACCTGGCCGTTGTTCGTCTCGGTAATGTCGCGGCGAGTAAGCACCGTGCTGTGATAGCAAGGACCGAGCGTCGCCGTACACGTAATCACGCATGGCTCAGCGGCAACAAAATCGAGTGCTCCGTCGGGCATGTTTGCCATCGCACGGCCCACGATCGGGCTATCGTCAAGAATGCCGCCGAATGCCAACGAACCTAAGCCAACGACTGCCGCTCCTTTCAATCCACGCGAGATCAGATCGCGTCGGCTCAACTGATCGGGGGTAATGATCAAATTACTTTCCATATCCCTCACCAAGTTAGGATAAACAAAGACGTGAAGTGCCGCTACAACACTTCACGTCTTCAGATCAATCAACGAATGAGCGGGTCCGACTCCAACTCATTCGTTGTTGCAAAGTACGTTTGTAAAGCCACGCGCTCATTTCTAAATCTTCCGGAGGGAAGAAATTCAGCCGATACGCGAGACCCTTTGTGCCACAAACGCACGTTGAGTCTTTCAGGTTTATCAAGGAACAAATCGGCGACTTCCTCAATCACTAAGCTTTCCAGCTCATCGAGACCAATTGCCGATGTTCCGATAGTAGCGAGTTTTTGTTAAGCGAATATGTTTAAATCAGGAAAATTGTTAAGCGAATGTAAAGTAGCTTGCACGCGTCAATTTTTAGGCTAGACTAGCATTCGTATGAGCGGGTTTGGTGCGACAACTAGAGTACTGATGATCGACGACGACGTTAAACTATGTCGACTCGTCAAGGATTATCTCGCGCCGTTCGGTTTCGACGTAACATCGGTAAACACTGGCCCGGAAGGTGTGACGGCAGCTACCGAGCGAGATCTCGACGTGGTACTGCTCGACGTTATGCTGCCGGGAATTGATGGCTTTGAGGTATTAAAACAGATTCGTGCCAGCTCGACCGTTCCTGTTGTAATGCTAACTTCTCTCGGTGACGAAGCCGATCGTATCATTGGCCTCGAGATCGGAGCTGACGATTATTTGCCGAAGACATTCTCGACGCGAGAATTGTTAGCAAGGCTACGAGCCGTAACACGACGTTCGCAGCTTAATTCGAATTCACAAAGTGATTCCGACGAGGTCAAATGCGGTGACCTGGAACTGAGCGTAGCGACTCGTATTGCAAGGCAGAACGGCAAACGGCTTGAGCTAACTGCCCTAGAATTCGATCTTTTGCACTGTTTGCTTCGCAGTTCGGGCAGAGTGTTGAATCGCGACCAGATCCTCGATGAGATCGCCGGTCGTGAATATGACGTGTTTGATCGTTCGATCGACGTCCATATTTCTTCGTTGCGTAAGAAACTCGGAGATGATTTTAAGAGCCCGAGGTATATCAGAACTCTTCGAAGCGTTGGTTATATGTTCGTTGGCGGCGAGGAAAGTGACCAATGTTAGGAGTTCGGATCCCATTATTTTCCAAGATCATGCTCTGGTTCTTCTTGAACCTCTTGTTGCTCGCGGTGATATTTCTTGTCGTTTTTGGGATGAACGTTCGGTTTGACCCGAATTCTACCTTCTCAGGTGCCGGAAATCGATTGGAGACCATTTCTCGACTTATCGTCAGCGAAACTGACGAGCGTTCTCGCGAAGAACGGGACGAGATCCTGGCGAAGTATAGCAGCCTCTACGGCGTTGAGTTTTACCTTTACGATTCAAAAGGCAGTCAGATCGCCGGAAGAAACACTCCACTGCCAGACGTGATCATGACCGATCTTGTTCGGCCGGAAGGTTTTTCGCGGCCTACTGCCGAGGCTGCGAACAACCGCGGCCCAAGAGCTCTGCCGCCGCCGGGACCGCAGCAGATGGGTTCATTTCGTACCAGCGACCCGACCGAATATTGGCGGATATTGCGCGTTCTAACATTCGAAGCAGGCGTTGACGAACCGGTACGATCGCGATTGATCGTTCGGTCTGATTCGTTTCACGGCCACGGCCTGTTCTTTGATCTGCGACCATGGATCGCGATCACAGTGATCGTAGTTGTGTCGATACTTTTCTGGCTTCCAATGATTCGCAGTATGACCAATTCGCTGCGAAAAATGACAGGCGCCGCCGAGAAGATAGCCGACGAAGATTTCTCAATTCGCGTCGATTCTCCGCGAACTGACGAGCTCGGCAGCCTCGGCGCATCGATCGATCATCTTGCTCGCCGGCTCGACGGCTTTGTTTCGGGACAACGTCGTTTTCTCGGCGATGTTTCGCACGAACTTAACTCGCCGCTCGCTCGAATGCAGTTTGCGTTGTCGATCCTCGAAGACCGTGTTGACGAGGATGGGCAGTCATACGTAAATGATGTAAGAGAAGAGGTTGAGGAGATGTCGAAGCTAGTCGCCGAGCTCCTTACGTACTCAAAATCAGGCATCAAGGGCGGAACCGTTGAACTTGAGCCTGTTGACGTCGAAACTGTCGTTAACTCCGTCGTCGAACGCGAGAATATTATCGAGAAACGCGAGATCGTCGTGGATGTCGAACCGGAGCTTTCGGTTGCCGGACGCCGCGAACTCGTTTCGCGTGCACTGTCAAATGTTGTTCGCAATGCTATCAAATACTCACCGCCCGAGTCGCCGATCAACGTCTCCGCTCATCGAAACGGTAGTGGGATCATTCTCTCCGTTGCAGACAACGGCCCGGGCGTTCCTTCAGACTCGCTTGAAAAGATCTTCGACCCGCTTTTCCGCGTTAATAGCGACCGCTCACGCGAATCCGGCGGTTCAGGCCTCGGACTTGCCATCGTCAAAACCTGCGTCGAAGCCTGCGGCGGCCAAGTCCACGCTAAGAACCTCATTCCAAACGGTTTACAGGTCGAGATCAAGCTCCAGCCGGCAAAATGATGCGTTGACATCTGATGCGTTGATGCGCTATGGTTTTCTGATGAGAACAACCATCGACATCGACATTGACATATTGCAAGGGGCTAAAGAAGAGGCGAAGTACGCGGGTACGACAGCTGGCCGAGTGATTTCGATGTGGGCTCGCACCGGACGTACTAGATCCCTCTCTAACGGAACCAGAATAGAAGGAGTAACCTACGTCCACGGTGTTCCCCAGTTCCCTTCCCGCGGACGCATTGTTTCGATGGAGCAGATACAAAAGATCATGGATGAAGAGGGAATCTGATCAAAGGATGCGGTCACTTCTTGATATTAACGTATTGATTGCCCTTCATGATCCGGATCATATCCACAATGAACGAGCTCTCGAATGGTGGGCGAGTAATGGCTCGGATGGCTGGGCAAGCTGTCCAATTTCCGAAAATGGATTTGTTCGGATCACGTCAAGCCTAAGATATCACGACTCATTCAGCTTTTCGGTTGGTGACTGTATTGAAATGCTGAATGCTTTCAAGCTCGGTAGCAACCACGAATTTTGGCCCGACGATGTCTCGCTTTGTGATGATCTTGTCTTTATTCAGGACTCAATACATGGCCCTCGCCAACTCACCGATCTCTATCTGCTCGCGATCGCGTCTAGAAACGGTGGTCGTCTCGTGACGTTTGACCAAGGCATTTCTATCGCGTCCGTCGTCGATGCTGTTGATAACAACCTTTGCGTGATACGCGCAGACGACTGACTTGCCGATTCCGTGCTAGAATCAAGTCAAAATGCCCGAACGTCGCGAGAAATTCTTGACCTCATCTGAGATCGAACTGCCTAACGATCTCAATCCTGCAAACACAATTCCCGTTGATTACGAACGTGATCTTAATGAGCCCGGCGAGTTTCCTTACACGCGTGGCGTGCGGCGAAATATGTATCGCGGGCGTTTTTGGACAATGCGGCAGTATGCGGGATTTGCGACTGCGGCGGAGTCGAACGAACGATATAAGTACCTGCTTTCGCAAGGAACTACGGGCTTGAGCGTTGCGTTCGATCTGCCGACGCAGATCGGTTTGGACAGCGACGATCCGCTTGCGGGCGGCGAGGTTGGCAAGGTCGGCGTGGCGATCGACAGTCTCGACGATATGCTGACACTACTCGACGGAATTCCGCTCGATCAGGTCTCGACGTCGATGACGATCAACGCAACGGCTTCGACGCTGTTATGTTTGTATCTCGCGGTTGCAAGAAAGCAAGGTGTCAGTTTTGACAAGGTAAACGGCACTGTCCAGAACGACATTCTCAAGGAATACATTGCCCGCGGAACCTATATTTATCCACCGACGCCGTCGCTTCGATTGATCACAGATATGTTCGCCTATTGTGCCGCTGAGGTTCCGAATTGGAACACCATCTCTATCTCGGGCTATCACATCCGCGAAGCTGGCTCGACGGCGGCTCAGGAAATTGCGTTCACGCTGGCAGACGGAATAACGTACGTCCAAGCCGCGATCGACGTTGGATTGAAGGTCGATGATTTTGCCCCGAGGCTTTCGTTTTTCTTCAATTCGCACAATCAACTTCTAGAGGAGATCGCAAAGTTCCGTGCGGCACGTCGACTGTGGGCCCGAATAATGCGTGACCGATTTAGAGCAAAGGATCCGAAGTCGATGATGCTACGGTTTCACACACAAACCGCAGGTTCGACACTTACGGCGCAGCAGCCCGAAGTAAATGTTGTTCGCACTACGATCCAGGCACTCGCCGCCGTACTTGGCGGAACACAAAGTTTGCACACAAATTCGATGGACGAGGCGTTGAGTTTGCCGACCGAACAGGCGGCACGCATTGCCCTCCGGACTCAGCAAGTGATCGCATACGAGTCAGGTGTTGCCGACACCGTTGATCCGTTTGCCGGCAGCTACGCTATCGAGGAATTGACGACGCAACTAGAGAAAGCAGCCGTCGACTACATCGAAAAAATCGACGCGATGGGCGGAATGCTGCGTGCGATCGAGGCGGGCTATGTACAGAACGAGATACAGGACGCTGCGTTCAATTATCAGCGTGCCGTCGAACGCGACGAAGCAATCGTCGTCGGTGTGAACAAGTTTGTCGCCGAAGATGAATCGCCAATTCCAATTCTTCGTGTCGATCAGCAGATCGAGCTGGATCAAGTTACGAGGCTTCGAGCAGTTCGCGACAAGCGCGACGCTTCGGCTGCAAACAATGCAATTACACGGCTTACAGCTGCAGCCCAAGGAACTGAGAATGTAATGCCGCACATTCTTAATGCCGTAGAGTCGTATGTTACAGTCGGCGAGATCAGCCACGCCCTTCGCAAGGTTTGGGGAGAATACCAAGAAGCCGTTACAATTTGACCGATCAAACAAGGAGCCGAAAATGACCAGAATCATAACAAAGGTATCGTCCGCAGCCCTCGCTTTGGCGTTGCTGCTCGTACAGAGCTTTCCGGCGATTGCTCAAGAGAAATTCGAGATCGCCGCCGGTGTCGCTCCGTCATATGTGATCTTTGATCTCGGCGTAGTAGTTGCCGGCGATTCAGCGTCTCAGGGTTTTGGCGTTTCGCCTAATGGTGTCGCGGTTGGCCGTTCCATTCGAACCGGCGGCGCACAGGCATTTAGCTCGTCGAATGCCGTGATCACCGGCCTTCCGAATCTCGCAGCTCGTCCCTTCTGTGTAGCGAATGCCGCGTATAATGCAAACTCGGTCGTCGGCACTTGTGCGACTACGCTGTTCGGCACGAGTCGATTGCCGGTTATCTGGCAGAGTGGTGTCGTTTCGCAACTTCCGTTGCCCGCAGGCGAAACGCTCGGCGATGCGAATGACATCAACGCATCAGGCGTCGCTGTTGGTTCGGTAAACAGCGGCAGCGCGCAACGAGCGGCAATATACAGCGGCGGCACCGGAACGGTAATTTCGCAAACGACCTCGAATGGCAGCTTTTTTACAACGGCGTTCGGCATCAACGATTCGGGCCGCATCGCGGGCATCGGAATCGACCCGAATAATGCTGCAAGAAACGTTGGAATGATCTTCGATGTTGGCGGCAGCACAGCAACCGACATCGGAGCGTTGCCCGGAATGAATGGAGCATTGGCGTTTGCGATCGGCAACGGCGGACACGTCGTCGGTTCGAGCATGCTGAATCAAGGCTCCGGCATGCCATTCATTTGGACGCAAGCCGGCGGAATGGTCGCAATTCCGCTACCCGTCGGAACTACTCAGGCATCCGCACGCGGCGTAAACACCTCGGGATGGGCGGTCGGTACGGCTTCGTCGGCGTTCGCTATTCCGTTTTTGTACGACGGCACGAACACGTATCGGCTCGCGGACTTGATACCTGCGGGAACAGGCTGGGACCTTTCGACAAACACCTCGTCGTCTGCCCTCGGAATCAGCGACAATCGAATTATCGTCGGAACAGGTGTTTTGAATGGAAACGTTCGTGGCTACGCAATGGTACCCGCAGGAAACGTTTCGATCGGTGGACGTATTTTAACTGCCGGCGGAAATGGTATCAAAAATGCCGTAGTGACCTTGACCGGCGGTGCTTTGTCGTCGCCACTGGTCGTTCGAACTGGTAGTTTTGGTTACTATAGCTTCCCAAACATAGCTATCGGCGGTAGCTATACCATCACTGTCGCCAGCAAAAGCTACATCTTTTCATCGCCGTCCAGGATCGTAACTCCATTCACCTCGATCTCGGACGCCGACTTTTCGGCGCAGCCCTAATGCCAAACATCAAACGAGGGATACTTCTCGTATCTCTCGTTCGATCTCTCAGTTTCAAAAAAAACAATAGCAAAAAGCGTTTAACTGTGTTAATCTCTTGATTGGGCACATTCGCGCGTGCCATGACCTTCCTTTTTTCAACCGTTTTCGATCATTTTTGAAATGGAAAAGCTTAACGAATTTCTGTCCACGCTTCTCTCTTCCTGCAGCGACGAACTGCGTCTGGAACCTGAGAAGAACCCATATCTCGTTTCGGCAAATACGACACGCGAGATCGGCAGTTCGCCAATGCTGGGAACGCAGATCAGCATGATGGTGTTTCCACTCATTCCGCCTGATGTAAAGGCTGCTCTGCCGCACAACAACGAGGTCGAGTTCGTGCATCCGCACAATCTCGGCAAATTCAGCTTTACCGTTCAGAAATCACCTTCAGGATTTATCGTCAGCGTGCGTCCGGTACTGGAAGAGTCGGGTACAATTCCCGCACCAGCGCCGGCCGCGGTCGCGCCGCTCCCCGAGTCGCCGCCGCCATTCGGAAATGAACTCGGAACACCGGTCGAGATGCCTCCTTCGCCTCTGATGCCAACAGAGCTGCCGGAATATGCATTTGAAAGTTCTTCGTCAGCGGCTGAATTTACCTCGTCTCTTCCGGCTACGCCCTCGCTAGAAGAACTGCTAGAGGCTCAACCCGAAATGGCTTCTGAGTATGTTCCGGCCGTCGATAGCCGTGTCGAAGTTGTTTCCGCAAACGATCCGTCATTTCAGACTGTCTTTTCCGATACTTCGACATACGAACCTCCGGGCCGACGAGATGACGTATCAACTCCAATGTTCGTCGCAGAACCGGAGATCGAATATTCTGCTCCAATGACCGAAGCCAATGCTTCGTTCGAACAGCCCGATTATCAACAGCCCGCCGAGACCCAGCCGTATCAGTTCACCAACGAACAATACGCCCCGCAGCAATCAGTTATGGAAACGCCAGTTTCGTACCAACCTCCCGTTCAGCCTGTTCCGCAGGCAGCTTGGCCGCCACCAGTTCCGTCAGACGAACCGTCGTTTGCACCGGCCGCCGCAAATCCGGCGATGCGTCAACAGATGGATCAGCTGTTCCATCGAATGGCCGAAATGGGAGCATCCGACCTGCATTTATCGGTCTCGATGCCGCCAATGGTCCGCAAGGACGGCAAGATGAAGCCGCTGCAAGAAGGCGAAGGTCCACTAACGCCCGACTTCATGCGAGATCTGCTGACTTCGATCATGCCGGCGAAGAATCAAGAGGAATTCGCCCGCAGGAACGACACAGACTTCGCTTACGAGATCAAAGAACTCGCTCGCTTCCGCTGCAACATTTTTATGGATCGCAAAGGAATGGGAGCGGTGTTCCGTATTATTCCAAGCAAGATCCTGACCGCTGAACAGCTTGGTTTGTCGAAGGCGATCATGGACCTATGTGCTCTGTCCAAAGGGCTTGTGGTCGTGACCGGTCCGACAGGTTCGGGTAAATCCACGACTCTTTGTGCAATGGTCGATTCGATCAACAAGAACCGCGAAGACCATATCATCACGATCGAAGATCCGATCGAATTTACGCACGAGAATCAGAAGTGTCTCGTCAATCAGCGTGAAGTTCATAACCACACCGATTCGTTCAAGGATGCTCTGCGTGCGGCTCTTCGCGAAGACCCAGACATTCTGCTTGTCGGTGAAATGCGAGACCTCGAAACTATCTCGATCGCCATTGAGACGGCCGAAACGGGCCACCTTGTTTTCGGAACGCTGCACACAACGACCGCGCCTTCGACGATCGACCGCATCATCGACCAGTTCCCTGCGGACCGTCAGGAGCAGATCCGCGTGATGCTTTCTGAATCGCTCAAAGGTGTTATCGCACAGACTCTGCTGCCAAAGAAAGGCGGTGGGCGTGTCGCAGCTCTTGAAGTTCTGATCATCACACCTGCAATTTCGAACCTGATCCGCGAAGGTAAGACCTTCCAGATCGCCTCCGCAATGCAGACGGGCAAAAATCACGGAATGGTAATGCTTAACGATGCTCTGTTCGAACACGTCAAAAACGGCCTGGTCGAACCAATGGACGCTTACGTCAAAGCCGTCGACAAAACCGGTTTCGAGGCCATGCTGACGAAAAACGGTTTCAAGCTCTAAATAATTGCAAATAAAGGATATAAGGCTGTCGAGCTCGGCAGCCTTATATTTTTTTTACTTTTTTTCAAAAAATCGCGTTACGTTTTGACTAAAAAGCGCATTTATATGTGACAGCGAATCGAAATCAGTTCGTTGTTGGGAATCAATCTGGCCAAAGGCCGGAGCATCCGAACCAAAAACCTTGGACCTCCGGCCTAGTTATATTGACAACAAGATTTATGAGGCCCACACCGCCGCAAGTTCCGGGAATGGCTCCCGTTCCCGGAACTATTGAAACGCTTAACTTTGTCTTGTGGTTTGAATCGAATTGAGTTAAATTAGCAAAGTTTCTAGTCTTCACAATTCGGGTCACCACTATTGGCAAGTTCGATCTTTTCAACTGAACTCACTGCGGACACCTTTGCGCATCTATTGGCTTGGTTTCATGATGATGCAGATCAGGCCGCCGAAATGTACGAGAAAATGCGCTTTCGCCTTGCATCCTTTTTCCAAGCTCGCAACTGCTTTTTCGCCGACGATCTGGTCGATACGGTATTTGATCGAGTGGCGAAAAATATCGGCGAGAAGGAGATCGAAAATAAATCGGCGTACATGCTCGGTTTCGCACGCAATGTTTATCGTGAATATGTTCGAAAGGAGCCGTTTTTGAATGAGGTTGATGAGGCGAGACTTGCGGATACTCCGGCTCCCGACGACACGTTTGAGATCGAGTTGGTTCGGACGAAATTGGATGATTGTTTGGATGAATTACCTTCGAAGGACCGCGAATTGGTTCTTGAGTACATGACAGGTCGCGGGACCGAAAAGATCAGATCTCACGACGCTATTACGAAGCGGCTGGGCAAGTCTACCGCCGCATTGCGAATGAAGATATTGAGGATCAAGACACGGCTAAGGAAATGTCTTGAGGAATGTGCAGCATAACGCGTTACGTTTTGCGAAAAAATGCACTTAATAGATGAGAGTCTTTTGAGATGAACGACAGCACTCAAAATGATAATGAGATCAGGCAGTATCTTCTCGGCCAGCTGGCGGACGAGGATGCTGTCGATCGTCTCGACGAACGATTGTTCAGCGACGATGATTTCGCGGATCATGTAGCCGTCGTTGAAGATGAGCTTATCGACGATCTTGTTCGCAGCGAACTATCTGCGGAAGATGCTGCGGCTCTGAATCAAAGAGCGGCGCATAATGATCTGCTTCGTAAAAAGATCGCAGTTTGTACCGTTTTACACGAGAAAGCGTCAGTCTCGGCACCGGTTGCAGCCGTGTCGAAACCGTCACTATTCGAGTCGATCCTTGCCTTATTCAAACAGCCGATCGTCGCCGGAGCCCTCGCTTTCGGTGCGATACTGATCGTTGCAGCCGTTATCTTGTGGCGGCCTTCGCCGTCGACTGAACTTGCGGATCTCAAGTCGATCTACAAGAACGAACGACCAACCGAGGCTCGAATCTCGGAATTCGATTACGCACCGCTAGTCACTCGCCGCGGCTCGGCCGAAGAACGCGAGGCCGCTCGTCTGCGACGGATCGAACTCGCCCTGCTTGATCGGACCGAAAAGAACCCGAACTCTGCGGCATTCCATGAACTCGGACGTTTCTATTTGACGCAACTGCGAATCCCGGACGCGATCAAAGCACTTGACCGTGCTGTCTCGCTTGACTCGAAGAACGTCGGTGCATTGAATGATCTTGGGAGTTCGTACTTTGAGAGCGCAAAGTCCGA
This sequence comes from uncultured Acidobacteriota bacterium, assembly GCA_937871585.1. GTDB lineage: Bacteria > Acidobacteriota > Blastocatellia > Pyrinomonadales > Pyrinomonadaceae > OLB17. The sequence continues at coordinate 20,873 of CALMPJ010000199.1, forward strand.
AGATGCGTCGGCTAAATTCAAAACTCTGGCGACCGCACTCGAAAAGTTTGCATTAGCCGTCGAAATCGCTCCGCGAGACGCCGCATCTGTTTTCAATCTCGCCCAAACACAGCAGGCGTTGGCTCTAAATAACGAAGCGAGAAAGTCTTGGCAGCGGTATCTTGATCTCGACAGTTCGTCGGGTTGGGCTGATGAAGCCCGAAAGGCGATCGAAAAGCTCGACCGGACCTCGACCATTAAGGAGAAAGAGCTGGCCGCGGAAGATACTATCGCCGCTGTCAGTGCCGGCGATGCTGAAGCCGTTTGGAAGATACAATCTCAGACTCGCGAAATGATCAGCGGGCTTTGGGTACCGCGGCAGTTGGTGCGTCGAACTGTCGATGCAAAGGCTAGAGGCGACGGAACCGATGCTATCAATTCGATCAAAACATTGAAATACGTCGGCGAACTTGAGCGATCGAGGAACGTCGATTTTTTTGTCTCGGAGCTAGCAGCATTTTACGAGACAACTGCCGACCACCAGCGTCTGTCATCGGCCGATGCAATGTTAAGCGAGGGATTTGCTTTACTAAACTCCAAGAAAATAGAGCTAGCTCGAGCTAAGTTTGCCGAGTCACGCGACCTTTTCACCGCTGCCGGCGACCGTTGGCTTTCCTTGGTAGCCGACCTATGGGTCGCACACGCGTTGACCGATCTTTCTAAGCTCAGTGAGAGCGACGACATTCTGAACCGCCTTGCGATCGAATGCGATTCGCGAAAATTCGCTTGGCTTGCGGCGCATGTAGAAGATTGGAAAGGCAACAATGAACTGCTTCGAAATGAAATTGGCCGCTCGATCGCAACGAGCCGAAGTACGCTGGCACGAGCAGAATCTCTTGGCGACACTCCTTTGATCAACCGGGCGAAGAGCATACTCGCTTCAAAATACGAGTCGATCGGCGAACCCGAACGCTCACTTTCTTACCTCGGTCTTGTAACAACCGAGGTCGCGTACGGTAACGAAGGAAACAGACGTTGGCGACGAAACGGAAAGACTTCGGACGCTCTGGTCAAACTTGGCCAGTATCGTTCAGCCGAATCGTTTGCAAACGAGGCTCTGACCAACGCTCAAGACGGCGGCCTCGGAAACGCTCAACCAATTGATGATACTCTCCGTGATCTGATCACTATCAACATTAAGAAAGGTGACGTGAAAGCAGCACTGAAGTTTGCAAATGATGCTCGTCTGAGCGCATTGAGCACCCAGGATCCGGCGTTTAAGGCGAAGATCCTGCGATACGCAATGATCAACATTGCGGAATTGAACCGCGATCTTGGTGAAAATGAAACGGCACTCGCGGCGTACGACGAAGTACTTGCCTTGCAAACAGCGGACAGTGAGGTTCGGATCGATCAATATGACGCCAGCCGCGGGCGGGCACTTACTCTGATCGAACTCGGTCAAAATTCCGACGAGCAATTGGCGAAGACCATGCAGCTTTCGGAACAGTTTCGTTCGCGTATTCTCGACCAAAGTTCCAGGTCGGCCTTTTTGGCCGGCGAACGCGAGTTGGCTGACGCGATGATCACGAATGCGGTAAAGACCGGTGACTTTCAGAAAGGCTTCGAGTTGTCAGAGTCGGCTCGTGCCCGCAGTTTGCTCGACTTTGTTGGCGATGAGATCTCGATCGATCAATTGGAGGCTCGATTCCCTACGGTTTCAACGGTTTCGAATCTCGAGGAATTGCAGCGTTCGCTCCCGCCAAACGTTCAGCTTGTCGAATATTCGATCTTAAAAGACAAGCTCGCGATCTGGCACGTAACTTCCGATAAGTTTAACTACGTAGAAAGCCCGATCTCGGCAAAGCAGCTTTCGGCTGATATCGAATCGTCGCTCGATCTCGTGGTTCGACAAAAAGTAACAGGTGACGAGTTTCGAGCTTCGTCGAAAAAACTACACGGCACGCTGATTGGACCTATCGAGAAACTGCTCGACAAACAAAAACAGCTAGTGATAATTCCAGACGGCTCGATCGGCAAACTGCCGTTCGCATTGCTTGCAAACTCTAACGGTCGCTACCTGATCGAAGATCATTCGCTGTCCTATTCGCCGAGCGCGAACGTCTTCGTTAGAATGACGCAGACGGCAAAACAGCGCGCCTCAACGATTGAGAGTTTGCTCGCCGTCGGCGATCCGGCGTTCGACCGCACGGAGCAGCCTTCGCTCGACGCTCTGCCATCCGCCGCAACCGAGGCTCGAAATGTGGCGGCATTGTATACGCAACCTACGTCATTGGTCGGCGCAGAAGCAACAAAAGTAAAGTTGCTCGAACAATTGCCGTTGGCAAACGTCGTTCACTACGCCGGACACTATGTCGTAAACGAAAGTTCGCCGGCGAACTCGCGACTCGTATTGGCAGCCGGTGGAGATTCGCCCGATCTGCGGCTCGATGAACTGATCAAGCTGCGTCTCAACAGATCGATGTTGGTCGTCTTGTCAGCATGTGACACAAACAGCGAGAACATAATCCCCGGCGAAGGCTCGACCGGCATCGCACAGAAATTCATCGCCACCGGTCCCCCGCTCGCCGCCGCCGGCAATTGGAAGGTCGATTCCGAGAGCACCGCCGACCTAATGCAGGCATTTCACACAAACCGCCGCACGCACAAAATGACATCCGCCGAAGCACTGCGCCAAGCTCAACTAACAGCTATGCAAGGCAAATCCGGCACCCAAAGGCCGCCCTATTACTGGGCCGCCTTCGCCGCCATCGGCGGTTACACAGAATATTGAAAAAAATTCCGTTACGTTTTGACCGATTTTGTCACTTATAGATGAAAAGAAATTTTCAAATCTAAAAACTGGGAGAAGAAAAACTATGAGCATTCTAGAAAAAGACGCAACTGCATTCGTTAAAGTACGGGGACTTGGCATTGCAGCCTTCAACGAAACAAAGAAGGTATTCGAAAACGCAATCCTGCGACATGGAAAACACAAATTACGTGTCACTGTCAAAGGTCCAAAGATTGTTGGCGGTAAGCCCTCACGTAATGACGAGGTCCTATTCGACCTACCTATCACCGATCTTCTAAATGTTAAGATAAAGGTATCAACTACCGGAACACCGGAGACATCCGGAATTAAACGGTACACGCCGGGCTGGTTCTCGAGGCTGGTAGGGCTCAACGACCCCAATGACCTGAGATGGGTTTTGAACTTCGGATCCGAATTGCACGGAAACAAACTTGTTAAGAACACCACAACAACACCAGGCCAGAAACCAGCAGTTTCGCGTCTCGAAATTGCAAACGCCTGGTTCTTCTCGGAAATACCGGAACCAAGAGACCTAAAGAAAGGTCCCTATTTCTTGAAGAAAGATGACCAGACTGGGACACGAGAACCTTTCGGTTTCATGGCGGAATCTATCGTCGGACGAATGAAGGCGACGTCCGTGGTATTGGACATCGATACTCCTAAGAAGAAGCATCACAAAGAATTCGTTCATGTGGATATGCGTCCATACACGATCGAGATCACGAATGTTGACAGTTCAACGACGTCAACACCGAACGAGATCAAGATCCTCTACAAGTTCCTTAAGAATCCAGCTGGAAAGCAATATGACCTAGAGGGATGGGTGCCATTCACTCCAAAGGGTAGCTCATCCACCGGTATGGATTACTGCCATATTACGGACGGTGATGGTGGAGGGATAGACGAATTCTTGCCTTAGGTGCTTTCGTCTAAGTTTCCAACATTGAGTGATTCGCTCGAGTGGCCTCAGGGGTAATGCCTTGCCATTCAACCGATCCGCTGCAATCGGTCTGCGCCTCCCACGCGCGGTTTACATTTACTGGAGAAAAACAATGGCAATATCAAGGCTCGAGGCTCGAACAATTAAGGACGCACTTGTTCCAATTTTGATGTCCGACAAATCGCTTACTGTGCACGCAATTGGAATCGGCAACTTAACAGATGGTGATACCGAAGATCCTTCTGTTGAGATATACGTTGAGGATCTCGAACAACTCGGAAGCGAGAAGGAGTTGCTAGATAGAATTCCGTCCGAGTATCATGACAAACCGCTTGTTTTCATTGTTTCGCCAAGAGCACATGCGTCGGCGGGTACGACTGCGGTTTTCGACCCGCACGCTCCGTTCCAAACCCTTGTTCCAGGAATAAGCATCGGAAATGCCAGTCTTAAAAAAGAATACGGAACGCTCGGCTATTTCTGTAAGAAATTGAATAAGAAAGGCTCCACACTTCCCGGAACACGAGTATTATCAAACGCACATGTTCTAGCCGACCTCTACCTAGCGGATCCAATGCAGTCCCCGCACGTTCATCAGCCGGCGTTTCCTCACAATGGTTCATTGCCTGTTGCGGTATTAGAGGAGTTCATCAAAATTGACTTTAGTGACCCTCCAGCAAAGCCAAACCTCGTTGACGCCGCGATCGCAATTTTGGAAGGTAGGCGGAGAAACCTGCCCATACCAAAACTTGGGAAGGTAGGCAGTTCGATTAAGCACCCGAACATTAAGGTAAACTGGAAATGTGCAAAATTCGGAGCCAAGACATCGTTACGATTTGGTTCGATTCGCGCGATTCACGCAACGACATCAATATACTACGACGCAGTCGACGATGATGCTATTTTCGAAGAACAGTTGATCATCCAAGGCAAATCGGGCTCAACATTTTCCGAGAAGGGCGACAGCGGTTCTCTCGTTGTGAAAGGTAATCCGACAAAGATCGACTCAAAGCTTGAAGCCCTAGGTCTCTTGTTCGCAGAGACTTACGAATTCCAAGAAAAACGACCTCGAAAGCTTACGAAGTATAAGGCATTTCGCGTAGTCACGGTCGATAGTTTTACCGTAGCAAATCCCATATCTGCCGTTGCAACCGCATTGAACATTGAGCTTGAGGTATAAACGAGCGAGGCTAATTCGCGACGCTAACACTATTTACCACCAAAGTTCTGCCGACGGAGCGGTAGAATATTGAGATGGCGATGTTTAGGTCGGTTTGGGATTGGAGTTCGCGGCCTCGGGCGGTTAGGAGTTCGGTTTGACGTTGGGCTACGAGGTAAAATGTGGTGACGCCGGCGCGGAATTGGCGTTGCTCGCTGGAGTAAAGTTCTTCGGCGGCAACGCGGGCGGCGGTGGCTGATGCGAGACGTGCCTCGGCACTGCGAAGGGCTTGGATCGCGTTGCGAACCTCGGCTTCGATCAGTTGTTCGGTTTGGGCACGAGCGTTCTTTAGCTTGTCGGCTTCGACGAGAGTTCTGCCAAGGTTTGCCTTCGCAACGTTGTTGCCCCACGGCAGCGAGATCTGAACACCGACACGATAGGTCGGAAAATCCTGCTGTGCCAAATTCCCAAGCGAAGTAAAATAGCCGCCTTTCAGATTATCCGGAACCGTCGCCGCTCCTGACGACAAAGGATTTGGTGTGCCAGCCAAACCTGCCGACGTGTAGCTTCCGACCAGATCGATCTGCGGCTTTGTTTGGTTGCGAAAATAGCGAAGGTCGATCTTGTTGATCTCTTGGCTCTTTCCAAGCTGCTCAACCTCAGGGCGATTTTGCAATGCCTCGGTAACTGCGATCTCAACCGATGTTTGCGGCACTCGCTGATCAACCGGCGATGTCGGAGTGATCGGCCGCGACCATTCTGCCGAAGTACGGTCTGGCAAGAGCAGCGTCTTTAACGTATTCTCAGCACGCGTCACGGTTTCTTGCGCAAGAAAAACAGACTGCTCAAAATTCGCGATCTGAGCGTTGGCGGCGACGATCTCGATCGGGGCCAAGACGCCTTTTTCAACCAGCCGCTTGTTGCTCTCCATTTGGTCGCGAGCCTGTTTGAGCGTGTCGTTCTGAATCTGCAGATTTCGCATCGAAAACGCAAGATTCCAGTACGCTTGCTCGACGGACGACACGACCGTAATTGCCTTGAGCTTCAGATCGCTGTCCGAGATCTCGCGGTTCTTTTTCGCGATCTCGATCTGCCGGCGATTGTTGTCGAACTTGAAATTCCGAAACAACGGCTGAACGTATGTCAACACTAGCGACGTCGGATACTGAGGATTGAGAGTCGCGTTTCTGTTTGTTGAGTCAGTTCTAGCACTCGTAAACACCGCGTCGTACGAACCGCCAAACTTCGGCACAAAACCCGTAAGCCCAAGATCCGCAAACACTTGCCGCTGCGTCACGCTGCCGTTCACAGCGCCGCCGATGGTGGATGCTGTCGGCGTCGTTCGGCTCTCGTAGTAGGTTTGCGAGTTGATAAGCGGATCGTAAACGCCGCGAGCGCCTTTGATATTGAAGTCGGCGATCTTGACATCATTTCGCGAAGATTCGATGTCGTTATTGTTTTTTAACGCCATCTCAATGGCCTGCTCCAGCGTCAGCGAGAGCTGTTCGGTCGCATCGACGCCGACACGCGATTGATCGACCGCCGGACGCGTTTGCGTCGAAACGGAGTCGACAGGAACTTGAGCGACAGCCGTTAGGGCACACAGCAGAATTGCCGGAAAGACGAGCTTCGCGGCGAGGATGTTGCGAATAAATTTCGTCACGCAGTCTCCTCCTCGACCGTGTCTTTCTTCTTCGGTTTGAATACACTGAACAGTTTCGAAAACACACCGGCGATCCCGCGCCAGAACGATGTTTCTTTGGCATCATCGAACAGCGAATAGAATACCGGCACCGCCAAGAGCGTCAGTAGCAAACACATCGACTGTCCACCGACAACCAGTATGCCGATCGAACGGTTCGTCGCAGCACCGGCTCCGCTACCCAAAATGAGCGGCACCATTCCGGCAACTAACGCGATCGTCGTCATCAAGATCGGACGCAAACGGTCGCGGTTGGCTTGAATGATCGCATCGTATCGCGACATTCCGTGCGAACGAAGCGTGTTTGTGTGGTCGATCTGCAAAATTGCATTTTTCTTAACTACGCCAAATAACAGCAGTATGCCGAGAGCCGAAAAGATGTTCAACGTCTGTCCGGCGATCGCAGTCGAAAGCAACGCGAACGGCACCGACAACGGCAATGTCAGCAGGATCGTGATCGGATGAATGAACGATTCGAACTGCGCCGCAAGAATGAGATACATGAAAACGAACGACAGCAGAAATGCGAGCATGAAAGACTCGTATGCCCGTTCAAGTTCTTTTGATTGGC
>CALMPJ010000200.1 GCA_937871585.1 uncultured Acidobacteriota bacterium
CAACAATACCGTGGCTGCGGTCAGCATGACCGGTGTAACGGGAAGCGGCACCAGCACCAGCACTCCTTTTGCGGGCATTTTGTTTCAGGAAGGCAATGGAATTACAAATGGAAATACTATCGGAAGCCAGTCGGCTACGGGTTCGCTCACGTTTTCGACCACTACGACATCGAATACCGATGTCTATGGTATCTACAACTTTAGTTCCAATGCGTGGACCTCGAATAACAACAATATCGGCGGTATTTCGGTAACAAATCTAGGAGCATCAGGCACATTTCTTTTGTATAGTATACGAGCCTTTACTGGCTCGACAACTCTATGGACTGCAACGTCGAACAGTGTCGGAGGTACCGTGGCCAATTCTACGCAATTGACTGCCACTGGCACGGGCTCTCAAGTAGTCGGAATGTTTACTAGCAATGCACCGACCTCGCTGACGTCGAATACAATTCGAAACTTAACCACCAATATTGGTACCGGTACAACGACGACTGCATCAGTTATTGGTATTTCTGTGACGAGCACGACACCGAACCACACGATGTCTCAAAACACCATTCACACGCTTACCAATACAAATGCGACCGGTGCGAGTGTGGTTACTGGCATTCAGTTTACGGGATCAACGGCAAACGTTGTCGAGCGAAACCTTATCTATAATCTGCTTGCACCGACGACTAGTGCAACAGCCGAGATCAATGGTATTCGAATCGCTGGTGGTACAACGCAGTATCGTAATAACATGATCGCGTTGGGTGCCAATCAAGCAATAGCCATTGGCGGTACCGCAACAAATGCAGGAACGACCGGTATAAACGGTTTTAATGAGGCACTAGGTACCAATCAGTTTTTCCACAACAGCGTTTACATCGGTGGAACCTCGACGAGCGGCACGGGTGCATCCTATGCGTTTAATGGTACGCAGACCGTTAACACTCGGTCTAATCGAGACAATATCTTCTTCAATGCACGTTCGAATAGCGGTGGTTCGGGTACGCACTATGCCGTTAAATACAATGGCACGACACCTAATCCAACTGGTTTGACGATCAACAATAATCTTTATTTTGCTAATGGATCTGGAGCGGCTTTCGGATTCTATAACAGTCTCAATGTGCCGGATATCGCGACTTGGAGAACTAATGTCGGGCAAGACGCCGGCAGCTTTGAATCGAATCCACAGTTCAATGCGCCAACAGCGGCAACGCCGGATCTTCATCTCCATCCGACGAATCCTACGGTTGCCGAAGGCAATGGAGAAGATGTTGGCGTGGTACTTGACTATGACGGCCAGACCCGTAGCGGTTTGACCCCTGTCGATATCGGAGCCGATGCTTTGAATGCTGTAGGAATTGACCTCGCTGCACCTTCGATCGTTTATACTCCGCTGTTGAACACCAGCAGCCTTGGCGATCGTATTATCACAGCGACGATCACCGATAATTCTGGTGTTCCAACGGCCGGTGTTGGCTTGCCTGTCATTTACTACAATAAGAATGCCGGAGCTTATGCGTCGACTCAGTGTTCGTTTGTCGGCGGTAACAATTACGACTGTACGATAGTAGCTGCGGCAGTCGGTGGCGTTGCTACCACCGATGTGATTCGTTACTACATTGCGGCTCAAGATAATGTCGGAAACGTGGCTGTTAGCCCTTTGGGAGGAGCAACTGGTCTTACTCCAAATCCTCCGGCCGCAGGAACTCCGCCGACTACACCAAATCAATATACGATCGTTGGATCAATTTCCGGCACGATCGCAGTTGGAACAGGTGAAACATATACCTCATTGACCAATACCGGCGGTGTCTTTGAAGCAATCAATGCGGCGGAAGTTACCGGAAATATTACTATCAACTTGACCAGCGATTTGGCAGGTGAATTGGGAACGGTTGCACTGAACGAGTTTGCGTCGCCATTCACGATCCTGATCAAACCGAGCGGCGCTCCGCGAAGTATCATTGGTTCGACTGCCGGAGCAATGATCAGACTCAATGGCGCTGATCGAGTTCGGTTCGACGGTTCGACAGCAGCCACGTTTGCCGACTCGGTTGTTGGTGGGACACCAGCACTTCGTGAATTGACGATCCAGAATACGAGTACGTCAACATCGGCAGTTGTGATGTCGATAGGCTCGAATGGTGCCAACGGGGCTCAGAATAACACTATTCAAAACGTCCACGTCCTTGGACAGGATCCGACGACAACTCTTGGTGGTATAACTATGGGTGGTGCGACGCCGGGTACAGCTGCGACGGGCCCAAATAATAATAACCGTATTTTGAACTGTTCGATCAGGAGAACGATCTACGGAATTTACACCGTAGGACAGGCCGCGGCTCCAAATACTGGAACGGAGATCCGGGAGAACGAGTCATCGGCGGTTACCGGTGATCGAATTCGACGCATCGGTATAGTTGCCTTTAACGAAAATGGCATCCAGATCACCGAAAACAGTCTAAACGGGATCTCGACAAACGAATCAGCTGATGCGGTCGCCATTGGTATCGGAGCTCAATCAGTTGATACGACGTTTACAACATCGGGAGGTGTTTCTAACGCTTTGGTCGCAAGAAACCGCATCAATGGCGTCGCGAGCCTCAGCACAACTGGTTTCTCGGCCGTTGGTATCGCGGTTGCAGGTGGTACGTTAGGAGCGAATACCGTCGCCAACAATATGATCACCGGCGTTACGGCTCCGGCGACTTCGCCCGATTATCCTGCGGGTATCGTTGTGGCCGGTGTCACTGGTTCCACTACACGGGTGTACTACAACTCAATCGCGATGACTGGTGAACGATTTATTACCGGTGCTAATGCTTCGCAAATGCCGGGCTTCGGCATAGCGATCACCGGAACGGATCCGAATGTTGAGTTGAAGAATAATATCTTCTACACAACTCAGGTCTCCACAGGTGGCGGTGCTGCTGCAGAGTCGTACGCGATCGGTATGGTTTCTACGACGTTTGCTAACCTCGATTCGAACTACAACGTCTTCTACTCAGCAGGCGCCAATGCCGGATTCTTCCGGACTGGATCGTTGGGTCAGGCATTGGGAACCGATCACGCAAACATTGCTGCGTGGCGTACTGCTACTGGCGGTGGAGCGACCGATGACTTTAACTCGGCAGAGGGCGATCCGAACTTCATCGATCCGCTAACCGACCTACAGATCCAGATATCGAGCACATTAGCTCAGGATAAGGGAACTCCGGTTTCGGTTCTGGATGACTTCTTCGGAAACGTCCGTTCGGTCGTTGGATTTGCCGGCGGAATTCCCGACATCGGTGCTCACGAGCGTTTAGGCCCGACATCATCGGCGGCGCCGATCGGTGGGCGTGGGAGGGCGTCGAATGG
>CALMPJ010000201.1 GCA_937871585.1 uncultured Acidobacteriota bacterium
GGCGGACAGAAGACAGCTAGAACATTTTCGATCATGCCGAACCATATCTTCGCGGTGTCGAATGTTCGCTCGAAGGCCGTCGTCATTTCGAGCCGTTTCTAATCAAAACGAACCGTCCGGCGGCGAAATTGCGGGACGAGGGCAACCTCGAATTGATCAGATTCATGTCATTGCTGGCTGCAAATGGTTATCTTTTCAACCATCAGCAGATCGACGATCGCTGGTTTGAAGACTCGCCCGCGGATTCGGAACTCTCAAATTGGCTGAGCGTGCTTGCCGTGCGGTTTGGCAAAACACTGCCGAATGTTGAGCGCAACATTTCGCGGCCGATTGAACTTGCTCGAGTTATTTCGTCGTTCGTCTACGCTCCCGGATATGCCGACACGATGCTCGTCGAATCCGACATCAACTACAATCTTTCATTCGACGATGCGAACGAGATACCGCGTGAACGACGGGCAGAGGTCGCACTTTTGCTTCGAGATGGCTACTTTTCGCTGAATGCCGATCTGACGTTTCGCCCGAATATGCCGTTCTCGCGGGCTCGTATTTTGCGACTTTTCAGGAAGATCTACGAAAAGAAAAAATGGATGCCCGAGATGCAGTCGGCGACGGCGGGAACGAGCGTTGACGGTAAGTTGATGATCCGAAGCGGCAAGAGCGAGAAGCCGATGGTACTGCGTCCGGATGTGTTCTTGTTCCGTGAATTTGGCGGCACGATGTATCCCGTTCGCGAGGTCGCATTGCTCGGCGGCGAGAAATTGAACTATCAGGTCGATGCTCTCGGAGCCGTAAAATACCTTGAGGTCGAGCCGACCGAAACGCCGACTACCGCAGAAAGAATGTCGCCGTGGACGATCTGGAACAAGTCAGCTAGCGGCTCGGCGGTGCAATCGCGTCTCTCGAGATACGTTCGCGGTATCGGTACGCTTTATGACATCAACGTAAAGAAAGTCGGTTATTCGCGACGTCCTGTCGAACTTGAGATCATAGGCTCGAACGGTATCAAGACTCTAAAAGGCGGCAAAATACGCTCAGCTTTGCGGCTCCCCGAACAGCTCTTCGTGATGAACAAACGATACGCAGGCAATGCTGTCGCCAGCTATACCTTCACCGGTCGAGGCTGGGGCCACGGCGTTGGAATGTGCCAATACGGTGCATTTGGCCTAGCAAAAATGGGCGTCAAGTACGACGAGATCGTCAAACATTACTACAGCAACGTCGACCTTACGCAAGCTTACTAAGGCCGAATCTCGCTTTCCTTTCCGAGAATTTAACTGTTGACTCTAAAGGGGTAAACAGTGTTTAATAGTATTAGCGTGAACCTCTCACGCCTTCCATTTCCTCGTCCAACTCTCGGATGCCCGCAATTCGTAAATTTTCAACGTGCCTTAGTCTATTTCTGTGCCTGCTTTTGTCAGGCGTAGCAATGGGTCAGTACCGTTTTGACACGTGGACGACCGACAATGGTTTGCCGCAGAACGGTGTGCGTCAAGTGTCGCAAACGCCGGAAGGCTATCTGTGGTTTACGACATTTGATGGGCTTGTTCGATTCGACGGCCTTGCGTTCACGACATTCAACAAAAGTAATACCAAGGGCATTATCAACAATCGTTTCACCGGACTTTTCGTCGATGACGACGGCACGATCTACTCTCATACCATGGACGATGGAGTACTAACCGCCTACCGGAACGGTGAGTTCAGCTCGTACGATTCCACGACGGTCCCCGGTCGCTTTGTGAATTGGGTCGAAAAAGACCCGGCTGGATACGTAAAATTCCTAACCGACGATGACGATCGAAAAGGCCGCAGTTGGTATCGACTTGTTGACGACAAATTCGAGTTTCTTGAGAAATTGGAGGCACCAAACAACGGTCACGTAGTTTACGGAAAGTCCGGGAAAACATGGACGATCTATCAGGATAAGGTTATAGAAAGCCGGAATGGCGTCGATTTTAGCCTTCCGATCGATCTGAAGACACTATCACTCCATATACGTGCATTTGAGGACCGGTCCGGAGCGTTATGGCTCGGTGAGACGAAAGTCTATCGGATCAAAGACGGAGTAATGAAGGTATTTAGTGAAGCCGACGGCTTGCCGGAAAACTCCTACTATCACTCATTCTGGGACGAACCGGACGGAAGCGTTTGGTTTGCGAGCGGTGGCAATTCATCGGTCAGTGTGGGCCTCGTACAGTATAAGGACAATAGGCTGAAATTGTGGGGACAAGAGCACGGTCTTACGGCAACAATGATCAGCAATGTCTTCGTTGATCGTGAAGGAACGCCATGGCTCGGCACCGATCGCGGCCTTGTTCGCCGTAGAAAGCAAATAATTCAGACTTACTCGAAAGCCGACGGCCTAGATCATAATGAGATCTATCCGATCCTGAAGAAACGTGACGGGTCGATCTGGATCGGGTCGATCAAAGGCCTAACGGTCTATTCAAACGGAAAATTTGAACAACTAATCCTACAGTCCGAACCGAAGTCGACCGGACAGGCACAGTGGAAAAATGGCCGAGCTTTTGTTCAATCGCTCTGGGAAGCGCCAAACGGCAAGGTCTGGGTCGGTGTTAGCGGAGCGCTGTTCATTGTCGATAAAGGTGTCGCGAAAAGTGTCGCTAACGACGGCCATTTCTTTTCGATACAAGCCGATGACCGAGGCAATGTATGGGCTGCATCGACACGGGGCATATTCCGATTCGTCGACGAAAAGGTGGTCGAGCATTTCATGGTCAAGGATGGATTGCCGAGCGACAACGTCACTACCATCTTTCAGGATTCTAAAAAGCAACTCTGGTTTGGGAGTTACGGCGGATTGACACGATTCGACAACGGCAGGTTCATCAACTATTCGACAAAAGATGGCTTGGTAGGCAACTACGTTAGGACGATCTACGAGGACGCAGAGGGCACTCTGTGGATCGGCACGTACGACCAAGGCATGAGCCGCTATCGCGATGGTCAGTTCTTTAATTACAACGAAGAGAACGGCTTGTTCAACAATGGGGTCTTTGCTATTCGCGAAGACTCGAACGGTTTTTTCTGGATCAGCTCCAATCGAGGCATCTATCGTGTGTCGAAATCGGAGCTTAACCAGCTTGCTGAGGGCAGCATTGCTAAGATCAACAGCGTTGGCTACGGAAAAGAGGACGGTATGCTCAGCAACGAGTGTAACGGCGGCCGCCAGCCGTCGAGCCTAGTTGATGACCAGGGCCGATTTTGGTTTCCGACCCAAGACGGTGTCGCGATCGTCGATCCGAAGGCTGAGACGACGAATTCACAGGCACCAGCTGTTGTTATCGAGAGCCTGATCGCCGATCGCGAACCTGTCGATCTGCGTGACGGCGCTACGATCGCTCCGGGCGTTCGGGATCTGGAGATCAAATATACGGGCATTAGCCTGATCAAATCCGATCAGGTCAAGTTTCAATACAAACTCGACGGCCGCGACACTGACTGGATCGATGCGGGCACGCGTCGAACTGCCTACTATTCGAACCTGGCTCCGGGCGACTACAAATTCAACGTACGAGCCGCCAACAGCGATGGTGTTTGGAACGAGACCGGCGTTTCGGTCGGGCTAACACTGACGCCTTACTTCTATCAAACGCGGCTATTCGCCTTGCTTGTAGTGCTCGGAGCCGCGATCCTGCTATTGCTCGTATGGAAGATAAGCGTTAAACAACTCGAATCGCGAGAGCGAAAACTGACGCGACTTGTTGCTGCTCGTACCGAAGAACTTGCTGAGGCAAATCGTGTGCTTCAGGACCTCGCGAATTCTGACGGTCTGACCAAGATCGGCAATCGCCGAAGGTTCGAGAGTTTCCTCGGCGATGAATGGCACCGTGCAATTAGATTTCGAACTCCGATCTCGCTGCTGCTGCTTGATATCGACCATTTCAAACTGTACAACGACAGCTACGGCCACCAAGCCGGCGACGATTGTTTGCAGGTCGTAGCGCGTGCTCTTGCCTCGGTCGTCAAACGTCCAACTGACCTTGTTGCGAGATTTGGCGGCGAGGAATTTGCGGTCATATTAGGCGGCACGGACGCCGTCGGTGCAAAGCAGATAGCCGAGCAAGTCGTTGAGACGATCAAAGACCTTAGAATCCCGCATCGCTTATCTGAGACGGCCAAGATCCTGACGATCAGCGTCGGTATTTCGACGATCGAACCGAACCTCGACAGTTCGCATATCGAATTGGTTCGCGAAGCCGACCGTGCTCTATATCAAGCCAAAGCCAACGGCCGCGACCAGGTCTATCAGACCGGACAGATGATGATCGGAGACATTCCGGTGCCGATGATCATCCGCGACCATATGGACTCTAGGCCAAGTTAGCTAGCGGAAATGCAGTAAAACAAGTGCGATCAATGCCGGCAGAGCCTGAACGAACAGGATCTTTCGGCTAGCTGTCGCTGCGCCAAAAATGCCGGCGATAATCACGCAATTCAGAAAGAAGATGAGAATGTGAAAGCCAAAATGCCATTCCTTGCTCATCTCGTACATTCCCCAGATCAAACCGGCGGCGAGAAATCCGTTGTAAAAACCCTGATTCTTCGCCAGCGTTTTCGTAGCCGCTGCCTGTTCCGGCGTGTGGCCAAACGCACGAGATCCCGGTGCTTTGTCCCACAGAAACATCTCCAGCACAAGAAAATAGATGTGAAGTGCGGCAACGATACCCGTCACGATCAGCGCGGCTGTTTGCATAGTGTTCTCTCCGAGTAGAACGTATGTTACTATTGGCGGCGATGTCGTACAAATCAAAGTTCTTGGTTGTTTTTGTGTTCTTACTGGCGATTGCTGCGGGTTCCGTATCCGCACAGTCAACTGCCGAGGCGAAGGTCGCCAAAGGCTCGGAGACCGCAAAAAATGGCTTTAAGAACGAAGACGAGATACGCGACAAGTTCAATAACTGGCGAGCCGACAAAGATGCTCAGGCGTGGCTCGCGGCAATGAATTACAAGATCGTCGAGATCGAGAATGTAACAGCCGGCAAACCACACGGCGAAAAGGCTGATGTCGAGGTCGTCGTCAAAACAAAGACCGGCGACCACAAAGAGGGAATTTCGATCAAGCTTGTTTCAAGTGCAAACGGATTTAATCAGATCGACAAGACTTGGGTCGCGACATACGCCAAGAAATGGAAGATGCCGCAGGCAGTTCATGATGCGTTGAAACTATTCGTCGGCGAAGTGCCGCCAACAAAAGCCGGTCGCGATCCAAATCGAATGTACCTCAACGAACTCGTGCCTGACGTACAAAAAGCGGTGCTCGATTTCTTCACCGCAAACAAAGACGAGATCGTTGGCGATCTCTTTGCCGGAGACGGCATTCACGCGGCAGGTTGGGTAATGGTCGCCTACAAAGCCACCGCCGATACGCGTTGGGTCATACGTTCTTCTGCCGACACCGTACGCTTTTTCGGCGACGGTAAGGTCGAACTAACCCGAGCCGGAAACCTAAAAATAGGCCGCATCACCATGCAACGCAAAGGCGGCGACGGCGGCCGCGAAACCGCCAAGCAACTCCAGTTCAAGATAAATCCTGTACAGCTTTTTGATGCGAAGTAACTATTTCGGCAACGAGTACGAAAACTCATAAAGGTGCTTTTTGTCTTCAATGATGATCTTCATTGTGCCGGAGATGCCTTTTAGGTCGCCGGTTCCGGAATCGGGAACGACGCTGACGTTCAATACAAAGTTTCCGCCTTTCTGCATCGTGCCGTTGTGCATCAGCATGAACGAGCCCTTTTTGCCTGCAAGCGTTCCCGTAACTTGTTCGAGAGCAACGTATGCACCCGAACCTTCGGTCTCGGTCTGGGCACCCATCATCTGGCCTTTGCTCACCGCGTCGAGGTCGCCGTGAAATTTCTTATCAAGGAATAACCGCCCAAACGGCCCCGCCGCCGCATCATCTGCGGGCTGAGGCGTTGTTTTAACATCAAACGTGCCTTTCGCGATCGGGCCGTCAGTATCCGACATATCACCAAATGAGCCGCTCATCTGTTGGTGACGGATCGTAAGGTCTTTGAACGCGATCGTTATCGCCGGAGCATAAAGCCCGACGACCCCGTTCGGGAATGCATGCTCATTCGAGATCGTTTCGACCAGCGTGCCGTTGACATAGAGCTCGGTCGAATCGCCGATGTCCTTCGCAGTCAAGACGTTCGATTCGAGTCCCGCATTTATTGCCGTTGACGGTTTCCATTTGACGATGGTCAATTCGTCTTTTGGAACATGCCGCATCACACGATAACGCCGCCGCAGCGAATCGATAACGAAGGCATATCCCTTGACCAATGGCGTCGGATTGCTATGAAACACAATGCCGTAGCCAAGCGGCGTAGCGGCTCCGTTCACGTTTCGCAGGCTGACACTGACCGTATTGCCGACGCTGACCTTATCTTCTGTTGCAGCGAGCACATAGTAATATCCTTTTCGGATCGAACGGGCAAACAGCTCACCGTCCTTGTAGCTCGTTCGCCCCCAGATCGAATTTGGCTTGACCCATTCTTCGAGGTCGAGCTTTTCAGTTTGTGATTCCTGAGCCGCCAGGTTTGCGACAAACGCCAAAACTACTAGAATTAGGGAAACGAGTAGGCGACCGTTGAATGTGTTTGCCATACCGATATTATTACCACACAATTCTGCTATACCGTATGAAATTCCTCAGAAGCCAGATCGGCGGCGCCATCATTCTCATCCTACTGATCGTGATCTTTATCATCGTGCGGATGTACGCGTTTTAGTTCTGGATACTAGGCATTAGGTGTCGAACTCATTTCGAACACAAGCTTTCCGCCGGCGGCGATCTGGGCGTAGGTTATGTAGTGCGTGTCGATCGGTTTGCCGTTTAGGGTTACATGGCTGACATAGATGTTCTTGTCGGATTGGTTTCGGGCTTCGATCGAGAGAGTGCGGCCGTTCTCGAGCTTGATCTTGGCGGTTTTGACGACGGGGCTACCAAGCGAATAGCGGCCGGAGCCTGGAGCGACAGGATAGAACCCTAATGCCGTGAACAGATACCACGCAGACATTTGACCGCAGTCATCATTGCCGCCGAGGCCGTCTGGCGTCGGTTTGTATTGGTGTTTTAGGATCATGCGAACGCGTTCCTGCGTCTTCCACGGCTCGTCGGTCCAGTTGTAAAGGTACGCTGCGTGATGAGCCGGTTCGTTGCCGTGGACGTAGCCGCCGATGATGCCTTCGCGGGTGATGTCCTCGGTCTCGGCGAAGAATTCGTCTGGCAGATGCATCGTGAACAGCTCGTCCAAGCGCTTAACGAATTTCTCTCGGCCGCCCATTTTTTCGATCATTCCGGGCACGTCGTGCGGCACGTAAAGGCTGTAATTCCAAGCATTTCCCTCGATAAAGCCTTGGTCGTGTGTCGATAACACATCAAACTTTTCTCGAAACGCGCCATCACTCATTTTCGGTCGCATAAAGCCCGATTTCGCATCGTAAACATTCTTCCAATTGTCCGAGCGATTCAGGAATTCGTGGTAAATATCGAGCCGCCCGAGCTTGTATGCTGCCTGTGCGATCGCCCAATCGTCATACGCGTATTCAAGCGTTTTCGAGACCGAGGACGAGTTTTTGTCCTCAGGAACGTAGCCTTTTGAGATGTACCATTCGAGGCCGTCGTAGTATTTTTGGCGAGCAGTTTGAGCCGAAGATTCGAGTGCACGAATGGCTTCGGGACCTGTCAGGTTGCCGCTCACGATCGCGTCCGCGACCACCGAAACGCTGTGATAGCCGATCATGCACCAATTTTCATTCGCATAATGCGACCAAACCGGCATCATCTTATGCACGCTCTGATCGTAATGAGCCTGCATTGACCGCACCATGTCCCGATTCCGCGACGGCTGAATGATGTTCAATAAGGGATGCAGCGCTCGGTACGTGTCCCAGAGCGAGAATGTGGTGTAGTTGGTAAAAGGTTTTGTTTTCCGACCGTCGGGTAAAGCGACAAGCGGACCGTGCGACATCTGGACTCGTCTATTCAACGGCGGATTGAGCGAGTTGTGATTATTTTGATCAATTCCTTTGTATTGGCCATCGACATCCATATACACCGTCGGTGCGAGGAACGCGTGGTACATCGCTGTGTAGAAATTGACCATCTCGCCACGGTCGAGCGTGGTTACTTCGACCTTGGAAAGCT
>CALMPJ010000202.1 GCA_937871585.1 uncultured Acidobacteriota bacterium
TTGTTTTCGATAGTTCTACTGGCGGTTTCGGGTGTAGCTGCTCAGGAAAAGCTAAAAGGAGAATGTCGTATAGCAGGTGCACCTGTTCCTGCAACTGCGGTGGGCCAAAAGCCATTACCGGAATGTCCGCCTGAACCATCCTCTTTAGATTTTCCAAGTGTTCCTGATTCGGTCATGAAGGTATCTCTGGTGAAGAGAGACGGAACGGTCTTTACTCTTGATGAATTCCGAGGTTCTGTTGTTGTTCTGCATCTTTTTGCTACTTGGTCAGGGCCGGACAGAGCCGACGTTCCGCAGCTAAAGGAAATACAGAAACAATATAAAGACTCGGGTCTAAAGGTAATTGGCGTAGATGCCGGAGACGGAAACGGATCGCCGACGGACAATAAAGTCATTGCGCAATTCGCAAAGAAATTGGAAGTAAACTACGACTTGGTACGAGAGGTTAGCTTTGGAGGAATGTCGGAGGCAATATATACGTTGACAAAATTTAATGGTGTTCCGCAATCCATACTCATCGACCGCGAAGGAATGCTTCGGGCAATTTTTCTCGGAGGTAGCAAAAATGTGAGTGAGAAGCGGAAAGAAACGATCGATAAGCTGATGAACGAGAAATAGACCTTTCTAGTATCACCTAAACCTCATCCAAACTTGGATAAAACCCAGATCAATTCAAAAGCCTGCGATCGCGGGCTTTTTTCTTTGTCGCCAACGGTGACTAATATTAAAGCATAGGGAGCAGCGACCGAAGGTAGCGGATCCCTAGGTTAGGGCGTGTCGTTTCATATTCTCCCTGTAAGGGAGATACCGCCGCCGCCGTGTTGGTCACCTTCGGCGACCGAATTCGCGTCCATTCCAAACCTAGGGTTCCATTCGCTGCCGCTCATTACACCCTAGGCTATATTATTCGTCGCCGTTGGCGACGGGAATGAAAGTGAACCAAACGAAGAAGATGCCGAGGCGTGGTTGGTTGGATAGCGGAGCACCGAGATCGAGGTCTAAAACAAACGAAAACGCTCCTGTCTGTTAGGACAAGAGCGTTTTCTAGATAGTTTCGGATCGTTTACTGTTCCGCCACGAGATCAAAATCTGAGATCTGATCGGTAACAACAAGTGTTCGAGGCGTAAACACATATCGTTTGGAAGCAACCGCCACGACATAGGTCTCGCCAACAACGACTCCTGTAAATCTATAGTAGCCAAAAGACGAGGAAATTGCGGAACGAACCGTTCCGTCAGGTGACGTGATCTGAACGATAGCTCCGCGAACCGCTCTGCCGTCGGACGCAAGCACACGTCCGCTGACCTCAACCTCGGCCGCACTGGGAACTGAAAAAAACGTACAACCCGTAGGCAAAACAAGATTGGGCGGATTGCCGTTCGTTTTGGTCCAATTTGCCTGATTAAATACTGCGGTCCGTACCTGAGCGACCGTGTTCAAAGGACCGGTACAATTGAACACGGCATTGTCGGGATCGGAGTTGTTCACACCTTCGACACCCAAGAACAAAGCGCTAAATCCCGCGGTCAACGTAGCCGGCAACTTGCTAAAACTGGAATTACCGACAGTGCCTCCGGCACCATCAAAGCAATCCGGGTCCCAACCAGAAGTGTTCGTGTTTGCACACTCACCAAGCCCGATTGTATATGAATTGGCATGAATTCCTGCAATAAAGGTTGGACTCGCAGCCGTACCTTGATAGGCGAGTAGCTGGTCGCCCGAAGTATTAAGGCTGGGAGTCAGTCCCGTAACCGTCCCTGCCGAAACGAAGCCAGTTCCCGTTTGCCAAACTTTCGAAGTCGCTGCTCCAGCACTCGCACCCGTGATGACTATCTCGCTTCCGGCAACGCGAGCTGAGCCTAATGTAAGTGTCGCTGTTTGTTCTCCGGGGCGGAAGACTCCGGGATTAAGCCACCCATTATCAGTGAAGTTGATCACCGTTCCGGCCGTCATGTTCCGAAGCAAAACAAACGAAAATTCATCTATTCCAGTTGCAGATGAAATATAGCCCGTAAATGCTATATCTCCGGCAACAAGCGTAGTTTGCGCACGAGCCGGAGCAACAAGAGAAAAGGCGAATAAAGCAACAAGAAATAATGAGATAATAGTGTTCCGCAACATCTGTCGAGCCCCCCAGAAATGCTTTGAATCAAAACTGTTTTAGATCTTCCAAGCTTATTCCTAGTAAGTACCAAAGTCAATGGATTTACGATCTATTTACAACGGCCTTACTCTCAACCGGCACGCCCCGAACTTTTCGTCCAGTCACACAGAGCTGTCTTCTCGGATTCTGTTAGTATCGCGTCGCGGTGGATCCATGTGTAGGACGGGAGCGGCATGTTCCCGGAGCGGACCTCTTCGCAGATCTCTTCGAGCTTCTTTTGGCGTTTCTTTTCGTCATATGTCGCAAAGATGCTTAGGTTCAGGTGGCGTTTGCCGTCGTCGATATGGCTCTTGAGGAACCAGCCGTTCGGTTGGATATATGAATACCAAGGGTAGACGGTCGTGTTCGTGTGGCAATCGTTGCACGCTTTACCCAGAATGATCTTTACATCAGGCGGGACGGCCATCACGCTCTCGATCGTCTGGCTCGGATCGACCGCCGCATTCGTTTTGTCGATCTGGAAGAACTGTAGTGCTACGAAGACAATTGCCAGTACGAGGATAGTAATCTTTAGGATGCGTTTCATAACTTCATAATACTATCAGTTTAATATGAACGTGTTGAAGGCTGTGCGTAAGTCCGAGCGTAGCCCGCACTTTAGGGCGGGGTTAGGTTTGGGCAGATTGTTCTAAGGGCGGTTTACCGTCCTTTTGATTGTGTCTGGGTAAGCCCGGTGAACCGGGCTTGGAAACTTGAGGCGATCCGCAACCCCGCCCTGAAGGACGGGGCTACGCTATAACCTCGACAGAGCCGTTTATGACCCATCTCTTCCCTTTTTCCTTTCGCCTTTTTCCTTTATCCTTTAATCGTGATTCGCCCGACTGTTATCGCAATTCCCTTTTTCGCTCTGTTCATCGCGGGCGAGGCGTTGTGGCATTGGTACAAGGGCGGCGATGAGTACAAAGACCGTCGGGACACTTGGGGCAACATTTTCCTCGGGTTCGGCAGTGTCGTCTTTGGTGCGATCTTTGGTTTGGGGACCGGACTGATATATCTCTTTTTCTACGAACTAGCTCCGTACAAATTCCCGGCTGATGCGTGGTATACGTGGGCTTTGCTTTTCTTCGCGGACGACTTTCTCTACTACGTTTTTCATCGCGTCAGCCACGAATCGAGGCTGTTCTGGAACTTTCACGTAGTTCACCACTCGAGCGAAGAATATAATCTCAGCGTCGCCGTTCGTCAGAGCTGGTTTTCGGGAATTCTCCACTGGATATTCTATTCGCCGCTGATGCTGCTCGGTTTCGCTCCGTGGATGTTTGGCCTGATGCACGGGCTGAACCTAATTTACCAGTTTTGGATACACACAAAGCTGATCTACAAATTCCCTCGCTGGATCGAGTTTGTGTTCAACACACCGTCGCACCATCGCGTCCACCACGGAGTGAATGAGCCGTACCTCGATAAGAACTACGCCGGCGTTTTGATCATTTGGGATCGGATGTTCGGCAGCTTTGTCGAAGAAACCGAAACTCCGCGCTACGGCATTATCAAACCGATCAAGAGCTATAATCCTCTTTGGATAAACACGCACGGTTGGTTCGAGATGTGGGAAGCGATGAAACAGCGAAAGGGCGTTGTAAACAAGTTGCGGTGCATATTCGCTTCGCCGAATATGGAGTTTTAGGCGTTACGTTCTATAATCTTCATCAGATGAGTGATAGAAAAATAAGAGTTTTGGTGGCCAAACCCGGGCTTGACGGTCACGACCGCGGGGCAAAAGTGATCGCACGCGCTTTGCGTGACGCTGGAATGGAGGTCATCTATACCGGTTTGCGTCAAACGCCGGAAATGATCGCGGCGGCGGCATTGCAGGAAGATGTCGATGCAGTTGGAATATCTATACTTTCGGGCGCTCACAACACACTTTGTCCACGGATCGTCGATCTAATGAAGGCGAACGGTATGGACGACACGCTCATCCTAGTTGGCGGAATCGTGCCGCAGGAGGACATTGCGAAACTGAAGGACAACGGCATTTCGGAGGTTTTTCTGCCGGGAACCTCGACTGAAGATATTGTGACTTTTATCAACGCGAATGTCCGTTCGAATTAGTTCTGTAGTAATTTTTCAAGGGGAAGCAATATGAAAAAAATAGTAACTATCATGATGGCGACCGTATTTGCGGTCACTTCGTTAGCAGTTGTTTCGGTGAATGCCGCTCCGTCGCAAGACATGGTCAGCGTCACCAAAAAGGTCGCACACAAAACCAAACGCGGCACCAAACAGGTCTATCACCGCACAAAGGTCGGCGGAAAATGGGTCTATCGCAAAGGTAAGAAAGGCACCAAATGGACCTACCACAAAGTAAAACGCGGCGGAAAATGGACTTACGTCAAGACGCGTAACTTCGTAGTCGGCAAACCGAAACGAGTTAACTAACCCAAACAAAAGGCTGTCAGCACTGGCAGCCTTTTTACTTTGCGGACTTTGCGTCTTCACTTTGCGGTCTTTGCGGGAAACCTGAATTTGCGATTAAATTAAAGTATGAAGCAAACCGTACGCGTTGCAGGTGGACAAGGGTTTTGGGGCGATCTTTTGACGGCGCCGGTCGATCAGGTTCGCAAAGGCCCGATCGATTATTTGATGCTCGATTACCTCGCCGAGGTGACGATGTCGATCCTGCAAAAGCAGCGTTCACGCAATCCCGAGGCTGGTTACGCACGCGATTTCGTCGAACTGATGCGTGAGATCCTGCCCGATTGCGTCGAAAAGGACATCAAAGTGTTATCAAACGCCGGCGGCGTCAACGTAAACGGCTGTGCTAATGCCATCGCGGATGTAGCACGCGAGCTCGGCCTGCAAGGCAAAGTGAAGATCGGCGTCGTCACGGGCGATGACGTTCTCGACAAACTCGATGGTTGGCTCGCCGACGGCATCGCGATCAACAGCATGGACGACGGCACGCCTTTGTCCGCGATCCGCGACAAAGTCCAGTCCGCCAACGTTTACATCGGTGCCGAAGCCCTCGTCGAAGCCCTTGGCAAAGGTGCGAACGTCATCGTCGGCGGTCGTTTGACCGACACCGGACTGACGCTCGCTCCGCTGATGCACGAGTTTGGCTGGACGTTCGACGATTACGACAAAGTCTCGGCCGGAACGATCGCGGGCCACATCATCGAATGCGGTGCCCAATCGAGCGGCGGAAACTGCCAGTACGATTGGCAAAACATCCCCGACATGGCGAACATCGGCTTCCCGATCATCGAAGCGTCGCCCGACGGCACGTTCATCGTCACCAAACACGAAGGCACCGGCGGTCGCGTCAACATTCAGTCGGTCAAAGAGCAGCTTCTCTACGAAATGGGCGACCCGCACGAATACATCACGCCCGACGTCGTCGCCGATTTCGCGTCGATCCAACTTGAGCCCGCAGGCGAAAACCGCGTCCGCGTCCACGGCATCACCGGCCACCCAAAGACCGATTTCTACAAAGTCTCCATCGCCTACACCGGCGGCTACAAATCCGTCGGCACCCTAGTCTATTCCTGGCCCCAAGCCCTAGAAAAAGCCCAAGCCGCCGACCGCATCTTGCGTGAGAGACTAGACAATCTTGGATTGAAGTTCGACGTGATATTGACCGAGTTCGTCGGCGTCAACGCGACGCACGGCGACCTGGGAGCGCGGACACTCCTGTCCGCATCGCCGGTTCCTCCGGCGACCGATGGTTCGACATCAGTCACGTCCGACGAAGCGTCGAACGTCGCCGACAAGAGTGTCGGCACTCCCAATATACCCGAAGTCCAGCTCCGCATCGGCGTCCGAGGCCAAAACCGTGCCGACGTCGAACGCTTTACCAAAGAGATCGCCCCGCTCATCCTCACCGGCCCGCCCGCCGTCACAGGCTTCGCCGGCGGCCGCCCCAAAGTCGAAGAGATCATGGCCTACTTCCCCGCCCTGATCCCCAAATCCCTGATCCAAACAAAAGTCGACATCGTCGAGGCTTAAACTATGGTTGATGATATTCCAATTCCATCCGATGATGCCGAATGGGATGCTCTTATCTCCGCGTGGATTGAGTACGAAGAATCCGAGAAAGCGCAGTCTGACAAAGATGCAAATTGGTGGGCCGTCAGTGCAGTGATGGATTTCCACCTCGAAGAAAACCACCAAGCCGCTTGGGAATTCGTAACGAGGTCTTTCGAAAGAAAAATGTCCGATAAGGCATTTGCCGTACTCGCGGCTGGTGCCCTCGAGGACTTGTTGTCCGACTTCGGAACTCTATACATCGATCGTATTGAGCAACTTGCACGAAAGAACTCACGCTTCAATCATTTACTTGGCGGCGTATGGAAGAGTTCTATTGCCGACGATGTTTGGGATCGCATCACGAAGGTAAGATCAACGGAATGGTAGCCGGTGCCTTTGGCGGCCAGAAAGTCTAGACTCAAAACGCGTTTCGGAATAAACTCGCAGTATGAAAAACGAATACACCGCGGTTGTTAAGCAAGACGGTGATTGGTGGATCGGTTGGATCGAAGAAGTTCCGGGCGTCAATTGTCAGGAAGCCACGCGTGAGGAACTGATGGAAACACTACGCGTTACCCTCGGCGAAGTTTTGGAATTCAATCGCTAGCCACAGACCGCGACAACTCAAACGAGATCCAAGCCCTCGGCCTCAAGAAAAAGAGCGAATACAAGTCACCGACGAAGAAGAAGCCTACTCCATAGTTTACGCTAAAAAAGGCCGCGAAAGCGGGCTTTCAAATCGGCGTTAAAGTTTTGAACGAGTCGCTCGTCTATTTCGGAGTTCCTTCGACGCTAACTTTGAAGGAATCTACCTTTTTGATTACGTCAGCGTCGTTTCGACCCGCATTCTATAGTGCCATTACGCAGTAAAGACGCGTCTCGACCATGTAGTAGCGGGTCAATACAGTATAGCCATCCGGTTCGCGGACTTTGACCTCGATACCGGGATAACCATCTATTACTACCTTCTTTCGCAAGACAAGTTCAGCCGACTTCGGAATAGCGCCTAAAAAGGCGTCGGCTGATGCATTAACCGCTCCTTCGGCCAATTCCTTTTTCGCGTTCAGATTGTCTGCATAACTGATAGAAAACGATGCGTTTGCAGTCTTCCACCATAGCTTCTTGCCGCCAACACTCGCTTCGGGACTGTTACGTTCCTCAATTGTAGTAGCACTCAGATCAATTGAGAATCTACCTTCGGTAGATACGTATGTTTGGTTCTGCGCACACGCCTGCCATGCTAAGAGAAGCAATGTGAGAGAAAGTAAAGAAATCTTTTGCAACATAGTTCCAGCCTCATCATTGGCACCACAGCCACCTAAATTCCATTCATACTCGACGGCAAGGCATAGCTTCTCCGCTCGGCGACTTTACTTCTCCAAAAACCGAGCAATTCCCTTCTGACAATCTTCTGTCATACGAGCTTCGGCGTTTACTTTCGCTCCTTGTTCGATAGCGGAGGCGAAATCCAGTTCGTCGATGTCGTAGAGAAGGCGTTTGGTCATTTGGACGGCGGAGGCGCTCAAGTTTTCGTACTGTTTGGCGATCGCGATGACCTCGGAGTCGATATCTTCGCCTTGAATGATGGCTTCGACGATGCCGCGATCCCGAAGTTCGGCGGCGGTGATCTCGTTTCCGAACGGGAGAGTCGCAAATGCG
>CALMPJ010000203.1 GCA_937871585.1 uncultured Acidobacteriota bacterium
CCCCCCCGGAAACTCCGCCTTAAAATTCAAAGCCCAAGTGATCTGCTCTTTCTCTTTTTTTGGTAAAACCGTCCCTGCCATTGTTTTCCTCCTTTCGAACCTTAGTTTTTCTTGTGATTCTGCGTTTTAGCAGGCCTTCACTGCGATCTCGTATCCTAAATGTCCCATCGTGGCATCCAGGTGCTCCATCGTGAGAGCGAGAACCTCCGATTGGCTAGCCAAATGCTTCATCGTGAGAGCTAGATGCTCCACCTAGCTAGCCAAATGCTCCATCTAGCCAATCAAACGCTTCATGGTGAGGGCCAAATGTTCCGTCTAACCGGTCAAACGCCTCATCGTAATAGCTGGATGCTTGATCCAGCCAGCTAAATACTTCATCGTGAGCTCATGATGCTTTGGCTAGCTAGCTGGAAATCTGCAAAACTAGCGAAATGCGTCTGTTAACCCGGTAAATGTCCGTCGTCAAGACAAAACACTCGACTGCGACTGTTTGCCGTTTCATTCCCTGAGGCATTCCCGCCATCAAACTCGCTTATTCTCTCGAGATCGCTATATTGGTTTCAACACCATTAATGTAAGCAGTGTGAGTGCCTCCGACAGATAATCGAACCCTTCCAAGTTCGTCGCGATTCTGAGTGGGGTCGTCAAACGTGACCAAAGTTGCGGGATTCCCTGCATCATCAGTTCCTCTCACAAGACTCAAGGTTTTTCCTTTAAAGATCGGCTCCCAAGTATTGCAACTTCCTTGTAATTGAGAGACGCTGCTCATACTCGCTGCAAACGGTTTTGTTACTGGCATTCTTGTTTCTCCTTTTATTTTCCTACCGTTGCTACTATCTCTTGTAGCTTGATAATGTATGTAAAATTGTTGATCGCATCTTCCTTTCCCAGAGTTGAAATGAGTTCGTCGATGGCCTTGATGATATCTGCGGCCTTTGATGTGCCGTCGATTTTTTTGGCTTCAAGGAAGCCAATGAAACGAAGCTCGTTCTTAAGTGCTAGCGCGATTGCTTGCAGGCTCTTCTCAGCCTTGTCTGCAGGTATTCCTCCAGATTTAAGGTCGGATTCAAGGCGGACAAGCCGGTTGTTGTAAGCTAACGAACGCAATCGATCCGTCTCCGTTGACGGGGCAATCGCGAGGCCGAACTTTTGCGCCTGCTTCTGTAGCTGGTCGTCAGACTTTACTTGAACTTTCGGAGCATCATTAGCGACCATCACGCCTGTCGCGGATGATAGTAGGAGAAGATCAAGCACCGATTTGAAACTATGGGTACTCGTTTCGCTCGTTTGCGGGGGTTGAATGTACTTTGCCCACGAATCGTTGTAGAAGATCCGCTCCGTTGGGATAAAGATATTGAACGTGCGAGATTCCTTGCTTTTGATGATCACATCTTCGGTCGGGAGTGCATTCTTGAGATTTTCAAGCTTTTCGGCAGAGGTATCCGGAAAAAGTCCATTCGCTGCGGCGGTAAAGGTAGTTCCTATCAAATTTATGCCTTTGTAGCCGTCGGGACCCATTACGCCTTCAAAGCCGGTCAGTATCGTTCCCAAATTCGAGACGAAGGCAAGAATGCGGAAACCGACGTTGCGGTTACTGCGTTCAAAGTCGGCCTTGGCGGAACCGATCACTTCCTCGCGCCTAATGCCCTGTTGTGCAGTCGGGAATTTAAAGTATGTGTTGAATACACTGAGGCATTCAGTGTAGTTAAATCCTTCGTACAGGTAGCGTCCGTTGTAACACTGGTTTGGATCGACCAGAACGTCGAGCGTCTGCACTATAAATTGCTTATCGAGCGTCTCGTTCCTGATGTCGACTTGAATCACAAAATATGACTTCGCGAACTTCTTGCCAAAATTGTTTCGAACTGTATTGTAAGAAAGGAACGTCGATTGAGCGGTGATCTGCCGCGTCGAGATGGCATCGACGACCATGACCGTCAATTTACCCACGCCTTTTATGGTTAGATCTGTTCCTGCAGGTTTCTGAGCTGTTATCACAGCTGTTTTTCCAACGGTGACGCCTTTGATCGTTCGGTCGCCGAGAACGTCCACCGAGCTCGTATCACTGCTTTTCAGCACGACGCCAGGGTCCAGAGCGAACTCAACGAACTCGTCTTTGGTAAGGATCAACACCTTCTTTCCGTTCTCGTCAGTGAGAACCTGAGAGAGATCGATTTTCTTACCGCCTTTTTCGATTGAGACAGTGGTTTCCTGTGCCAAACAAACACCGGCCGAGATCAGGAGAATGATCGCCAGTGCCGTAGAGTAATAACTTCCGATTTTCATAATTTTCCCCCTAAGAATCCGCAAATGATTCACCACTAGTGCAAACTTTCGAAAACCCTTTATCGAGAGTTGGCGAAAATTAAAATGATTGCGTTTCTACTTACTAATGACTTTTTTGGGCAAAACGTAACGGGCTTTTTTTGCTTTTTTTGAAAAAAAGTGGATTTTTTGCAAAAAGGCGTGAAATTTGGGGTTTTGGCGGGGTATTGGGATGTCGTGGTGTGGGTGGAGGTTATGTTTGGGAACGGTTTCGGCAGCGGTATTGGCGAATTCCTAGCACGGTTAGTATCGCGAGCAGAAGGGAAGCGGCGGCGTAATAAAGGTAAGCTGGTGTGTTTGAGGCGAATGCGATATTGACGCGGCCGTCTCCGGATGCGGCGAAGGCGGCCCAGTAGAAGGGCGAACGGAATCGCGAGTCTTTAAACATTTGGATCTGAGCCTGCCGTAGTGCCGCAGATGGAGCGAGGCCATCGCCAGACAGCCCGCGATAGAACTCGGTCATAAGTTCCTTTGTCGCGACGTCATCTACCTTCCAAAAACTAGAGACGACGGATCGTGCGCCTGCCTGCAAGAACGCGGAGTTTATGCTCATCACGCCTTCGCCCTTGACCTCTTTGCCGATGCCTGTGTTGCACGCGCTCAAAACGACAAGGTCCGAATTAAGCCTCAGCCCGAAGACATCCTGCATGCGAACAAAGCCGCCATCGAGTTCCTTGCCTTCGCTGTCGAAAACCGAAAGAAGAATGCCGGACAACTCGGGCCGATTCTCGTCTATCAGGCCATGCGTAGCGAAATGCACCACTCTGAAATCTTCGATATCGCCTTTCATTACGCCGTCGCGATTGGCCGAGAATCCCGATAGAACCTTGGTTCGTCGCGTGCCGACGACTTCGCTGATCGACCGTGCTTCATCCTCAGACGCTGGCAATCTCGACAGCGAGGTTAGCGATTCGACGTTTCGAAATGTAGATAGAACGGCGGCAAACGTAGGTTCCACAGAGCTGTCTCGGTTAGAAACGCGTTCGTCGGAACGCGAGAAAACAGGATCGGCGAACACGAGAACATCCTGCTCCGGCTTTCTGTCGGCGTTTCGCTCCATTCGAAGTATCTTCAGAGCAGTAGCTGACGGCACGTAAGTTACCTCGTTCGACAGTAGGATCGGCTCGATGCCCTGAGCGGTAGGAACGGGCAACGCCCCGACGGGAAACTGATGCAGACGACCGTCCGCCGCGACGATGAGTTTCTTGCCCGCGAAATGCTGATAGGCCTGACCAAACAGCTCGTTGCTCAAAGCACGGGCCTCACTCGCGTAGTCGGCCTCTGCAGCTTTAATACGTGAATCATATACTTCGAGAGATTCGCCGGGCTTGAGTTCACGAGAACCAAGAAGTTCACGAAGACGGTTCACCTTCCCCTCGATGATCGCCCGCGAAGGTAGTTTAAAAGCCGCAATGCTTTGTTTATCCACGGCCCAGAGATAGCTCTCCTGTACGCCAAGCGAAAATTCGAGTAGCAACTCGTCGTCTTTCAATACATTTGCCTGAAAGTCCGCGAGATCAAAATTATCGGGCGACTTCAATTGCGAATAGATCGGGCTATCGCGCCTCAATTGCAGGCGGATATTGTCGAGGTCTTCCTCCGTCTGTGCGATCTCACGCTCCAACGTTTCGGTCTCCGCAGCATCTCCTTTGTCGGTTAAAAGATCGGTCAGGCGGGACTTCTTGAGGTTCAGCACAGTCAAGATCTCGCGTTCGCGCTTTACGATCTCCGGGCTCGCATCGCGACGAAAGTCTGAACCGGCAAGAGCGAGAGTGTCGCGAAGCGTCCGGGCACGTGATCGCTCGACCACAGCCAAAGCATCGGATCGAGCACGCTGTTGGTCGGTTCCTAGTTTCCCTGACATCAACAGCGAAACGTAAAGATCGAATCGATCGGTAACTTTGGCAAAATACGAAGTGCGTAGGTCTGAGCCATCGATGCTCGAATGTAGTTTGTCGGTGATCTTGATCGATTCGACGATGTGCGATTCGGCCTTTTTGGCATCTCCACGCCCCGCGGCGATCCGCGCGAGGTGAAAATAGTTGCGAGCAAGTTCGACGGGATCACGTATCTTGTCGTTATTCACGCGAGCGGATTCGATGAGGGCTTGAGCTTTAGCCGTGTCGCCAATTCGCTCAAGCACCAGTGCGATCGAATTCTCAATGCGTGCGAGACGAACGCCTTTGCTCTCATACGCAGACATTGCCGACCTGTATTTTTCCAACGCAACGTTGAGTTCGCCATTTGAAAAGGCAACGTCGCCGATCCGCTCACTGATGACGCCTAGTTGAAATTTATCGTCTAGCGATGTCGCGATCTTCCTTACCTCCTCGTAAAGTCGAAGAGCCTCTTGCTTATTGTCGAGACCGAATTCGATATCGGCGATCGAGAGCATTGCACTCATACGGCCGCGCGGATTCTTGAGCCGGTCGAAATACTCGATAGCTCGCTGATAGTTAGGCCGAGCAACGTCCAATCGTCCGAGTTCGAGGTAGATCGACGCCTTGGTATTCAAAATGATGGCGTGCTCGAGCATGTCGGCATCCGGAAGCAGATCAGCTTCGGCAGCCTTTAACGTCTCTAACGCCAACTGATTATCACCAAGAACTACCCGCGTATACGCAAGAGCGAAATTGGCGTTCGATCGTCCTTTCGCATAGTCATATTGTTGAGCAATGGAAAGAGCGGTATTGGCCTTGTCGAGAGTCGTAAACGGATCGTCCTCCCGTATGGCCGAATAGCCGGAATAAATGTAAACCTGGCAAATAATCCGAGGGTCTTCGGTCGACTGCACGATCGGTTCGGCCTGCTCGAAGTAAGATCTCGCCTTTCCAACTTTGCCAAAACTGTATTCGAACAGACCCAATGAATAAAACACTGCAGCTCTATTCTCAGTTACCATAGGCAAAACTCTGAGAAGCTCGACTTGATAGGCACGGACTTTATCAACCTTGCCCCTTTGGTAGGCCGCTAAGAAAAGAGTGTTGAGCGTTGACGCAATGTGTTCGTGTACTCCATATTGAAGAGCTATCTTGTTTGCCTTGTCTAAAGCACGCTCTGCGGACTCGAACTCAGAAACACCGATCCGAAGCTTTGCAGCTTCGTTTAAGCAGCGAATCGCGCCGGCCCTGTCTCCATTTTCGTAAAGCTCGTTACCGACGGTTTCAAATTCACCAGATATCGCGGCAATGAGTTCAGAGCCACGAATTCGCGCCAGTTCGTAGGTTGGAGTATCCCGACACGAATATTGCGACACAGTTTGACCGGCGGCTGGTCGAAAGGCGAACATAACCATCACCGCCGTCAGTAAGCAGCAGAATAACAAAGCGTAACGTTTAATAGATTTGCTGTGAATACTGTCTCTACAAAACTCCTTTACTTTAGCTTCAATTCGGACAGGCCTTTGATCTGACCCAAGAATACCTCGTCCTTGATGCTTTTTAAGGCACTTTCGAATGAGTCTTGCACGGAGACTTCAGGCTTCTTCAATGATTTCTTCATATTCACTAGGATCTCATTGAGAGCCGCTTCGTCCCCTAGTTCTGCTATGGCATATAGTTGCTTTGCGATTTTTATCTCGTCATCGCCGCTGAGATTCCGCAATAGATCTTCTATATTGCGTTTTATCCTGGTTCCGGGTGGAACGACAACCTGCGGTAAGTTTCTGGCTACTAACGGCTTTATTATTACCGGTCGCCCTTCTTCGTTTCTAGACCGTAGTTCTGTGTTTGTAGTTGAGAAGCCGGCGATATTCCACGGCGTTTCGACATTCTTTACTCGACCGTACTGGTCGAAGAACTGGCCCATTGCTCCGGTCATGCCTCTGACAATATCCCCAAGCCCCTTGTCGCCCGGCTTGCCGTATGGAGGATATTTATTGTCGACGTCATAGGGCGGCACTTTATTGTCGACGTCATAGGGCGGAACTTTATTGTCAACGTCATAGGGCGGCACTTTATTGTCAACGTCATAGGGCGGCACTTTATTGTCAACGTCATAGGGCGGCACCTTATTGTCAACATCATATGGCGGCACACGATCGCCTGGTCTGCCATACGGCGGATAGCGATCGCCGGGTCTGCCATACGGTGGATATCGATCTCCAGGGCGTCCATATGGCGGATACCTCTCCGCGTGACTCTCGTTTCCTCTAGTTATGCAGTCTTTGTCCTCAACATTCTTGTCTTTATCCTCAGTAAACGACTCGAAAATGAACGAAGAATCATTCTTACCAAGGGCAGGCGAACGACGAAACGTGATTTCGGAAAGATAAAACTCAAGAAAGGACTTCCATTTGCTGTAGACCTTTTCCTTGTCTTCTTTCGTGGTTCTATCAACAAACCGCAGGCGAAGGTAATCGTTCAACGAAGAACAGTAGCTGTCTTTGGTCCACGGAAAATAGATCGAAATCCCATTTGAGAACTGGTTCTTACCACCCGAGAACCCGCTTAAGAGGACGCAATTTCTGACCGCTTCGATCACTGCGTCCGCTTTGCCGACAATATCAGTCAATGGAGCGAATTGTTCGACGGTTACGTTAGGGATGCTTCTGATCTCTTTCGCAAGCAATTTGCAAAGATCGACCAGATCTACATTCTGTTCCATCGTGTAGCTCTGACAGTTGAACCTAGCACTCAACAGTGCGAGTTTGAGATGGCTGTGGCAAACGTCACTTGCCTTAAAACCCTTTATTAGTGCGTCAGCAAATGCTTCGAAAGCGCTGTCAAGTTGTTCTACCTTTGTTGGGTCGAGATCCCAAGCTGCGATATCGACGGAGACGCTTCCAATAGCGTGACGATTTTGTTGTTTGATGTATTTATCTACAAATTGAATTGCGATCGCTGCTGACGTACTGGAACTGTACCCATTGGCAACGTCGGCAAGCATCTGTGCATAGCTCCACCCGGTGTTCGGAATACTTCCCTCTGAAGCGACCATTGTCTCGGCTCGTCCCTTAAACTGAGATCCAACCTCGAGCATCCCCATCATGCAACTGTCAAAGCCCAACAGTGAAACTTGCTGGCCGAGTATCTCGGTCTGCCGGCTTATGCGATAATCGTCGGACCAACCGAGTTCATCGTCGGGAATCGTCTCATTGCATTTCTTCGCCATCTCGAGTTGTCGGGCTTTGTATTTTTCCTCATCATCAGCGGCCCATTTAATTAGATCCGCCTCCTTTGATTGCATACGGTCAAGAGCCCAACGCAACTTAGACATCGTCATGTTGTAATTCGCTTTTGAGTCTTGAAACAGACCGATACTTTGAAAACCCATCGAATGACCGGAAAAGATCATTGCGTAGTTCGTACCCTTTCGCCCTTTTCTGGCTACTCCTCTTTCCATGTACTCTACCTGATTGACGCCCCAATGGACGAAGTTCAATAGGTTATACATACTTGCGGAGTTCTCATTGATGTCCCTCGGAACCTTGAACAGCTTCTCTTTGAACTTGTAGGAACGTTGGAAAGTATGGTCGTCGTACGATCCGGAAAAGTCAGCGTACAAGGTCGGAATTTCAGCCGAATAGCCATCAAAATAAACCAAAATGTTGATGTTCTGGTTAGTTGCGGTGATCCGACGCATTTGCTCGATCGAATAGGCCATGTCCAGACTCAGGTTGTTGTCACCTGAAAGATAAATCATAAACGTCCAATCTTTCATAGATTTATTCAAGACTCCTCTTAATAGATTTGAGCTTTGGAGAAAGCAAGCAGTAGTTTGTCGGATTCAAGAGAAACATAGCATAAAATTCAGCATTACTCTTACCTTCTTCAGTGGTTAATGACTTTTGGAGGACAATTCCTTACAGAAAATAAAAACCGAGATCTATTGCACTACGAACTGATAGTTGAGAGTGCTCCCTTTCTCATCTGTAAGGTTTATTATGTACTTGCCTTTTGTGAAAATTTCACGCGGCAGTATAAGGCGAATCTCTTGGACAGCAGATCGGGCGAATGGGGCGATCCGATTCTGCCGAAACGCGACGGTCAAACCGCGAAAGACCGTAACGTTATATATTGTCGTATTATCGGCAGTTTCACCCAATGCAAGTCGGATGCGCACCTCTTTTGTTAGTCCAACATGTGAAAGTTCTGCCGGCGAGGCCGTCGACCTCAGGTTATCTGAAAGTAAGGTCAATTCGGATATATTTGTATAGCTGTCGAGGAAATTCTGATCTTGATTTATCTTTTCGTATCGAACTTGCAGAGCGACAAGGGCGTCATCATTTGAAGGACGAAACACCAGCCAAATTGACGTGAACATTAGGATAAAGACTACGCCAGCCGCAGCCAATCTTAATCCGAGACTCAGGGATCTTATCCAATATAAAACCCCAGTTTCCCCAAAACTAACTCCACTTTCAGCAGACATACCATCCTTTCGTTCGGATGCAATCCGATGAAGTTGTGCGATCATCTCAACACTCTTAATTCGCTCATCCGTAACAAGATAGTTCGTCTCGAACCGAACTTCGTCCTCCGGCGTAAGTTCTTCACCGAGATACGCTTCGATCAGATTCTCTTCGGATATGGAGACTTCCTCAGCAAAATTTGCATCTTCGAATATTCGAAGTTCAAATTCAGCTACCTCAGCTTCGGATAGACCGCCAAGGAAATAATCTTTTGATGTTGAATCAGCCATCTAGAATCTACTTCACATCTACTTATGACCTTTTCGGTCATTTCCTTACATTCGCTCCGCTATCAACGCACTTCTCAACGCACGGCCGAAGCAATCCTTTTATTCGGTGAATTTTTGTTTGTAACGCACCGACCGTAAGTCCATTATGTTCAGCCAAATGGCGTCGAGCGGCAACTCTCGTTCTACCTATGTCATGATAGTAATCAATGATCAGATCTCCATCCCAATACTTCAAAGAATCCAAACAATTCCGCAAACACTCGATCGCCGGATCATAAGTGACCTTATTCGACTCATTAAGCCTTTGTTCGACCTCATCATTGAATTGGATCACACGATTTTGTGCCGAGCGGAAGTACTCTAGGTACACATTTCGTGCAAAACCATAAAAGATGGCAGATGGACTGGCACCCGTGTTCCAGTCTAGAGAGTCGAAACGATTGATCACTCGATTCATCGTTTCATCGGCAAGTGTCTCTATATCGTGACAACCCTTGAGACGAAAAAATCTGTGTAAGCCCGACCGAATGTTCTCGAACTTGGCTCCGGCTTCCGCATGGTCGGTCGAAAGCCAGGCTAGCAGTCGGTCAAAATTCTCTTTGTCTACGTCTTGGCTGATCTTCACGCTACTTACACTGGGCAGAAAAGTATCGAATTGTTCGGTCAGTTCCGGGTCTCCCTACGAGGCACGACTTCCGATTCAGTAATGCCTTCGCGAATTACATTGTCGAGGTAAATTAAACTAATCGTTATCGTAATCCAATGTTCCGAATACGTCTAGGCTTACCGTTTCGTTTCACCTTCCATTCATAGACTTTTAGGCGGACCGATCGGAACTCTCAGGATGGATCAATTACGTTGATCGGAGTGCTGACCGTCTTGTCGGCTTGATCTGTAGCTGAAGTGAGATCATCGTCTTGAAACGACGCTAATTACTGTCCGGAGTGTTCGCATTCGGCAGTAGTTGCAAAAATGAGCTTCCTTTTGGGGAAAGTGTCTTTGTTGAGGCAGTTTGTTTACTGTATCTTTAGAGATTGCACTGCTGATCGGAGACGGAACTTTTATTGCGAAAATACATTAAGTTCATAATTCTGCTGCTGGTTGCTGTGTTCATACTCTGGTTCTTTGGAAGGAGTTTGGATTGGCAGATGGTGCGCGCGAGCTTGGCACGAGCTAATGCGTGGTATCTAACGACGGCGGTTCTGATCATTTGTGCCGGATACTTGCTACGGGCGGTTCGTTGGCAAGTGTTGCTTTCGCCGATCACACCAAGCAGCCTGAAGGAACTATTTGCGACAACGACGGTCGGATATGCGGGAGTCTTTCTCATCGGACGCGCCGCTGAGATCATTCGGCCGATGTGGCTGCCGATGCGTGATAAACGTGTGCGGCCATCGGCGGCGGTCGTGACCTTGGCTATCGAGCGCGGCTTCGATTTTGCTTCGCTGATCTCGTTTTTCGCGTTCAATATATTGTTTTTTACGGCACCGCCGGGCCGCGAAAGCGAGTTTGAGTTTGTCGAGATCGTTGGGTTCCTGATGCTCGCCGGAGTGCTCGCCGGCTTCATCTTTCTGTTCTTCTACCAACGAATATCGGACCGGTTTATTGGTTGGACAGAACGCGTTTGCAGAAAATTGCGAATTCCCGCGAGGATCCGAAAGATCATTGTCAGCATTTTGAAACATCTCGCGGCGGCAGTCGGAGTTCTGCGGAATTGGCGCCAGTTTATGCTCGCGACTTTTTGGACGCTGACGCTGTGGTTTTCGATCGCGATCCCGACGTGGCTCGTGCTACTTGCGTTCGATATGCCGTTCACGTTCGCCGATTCGCTGTTCATTATGGGAATCGCGGCGTTCAGCTCGCTTATTCCGACGCCGGGCGGAGCCGCTGGAGCGTTTCATACGGGCACGGCCGCGAGTATTTTGTTCCTAAACAGCAGCATCAGCCGCGAAGACGCTGCGGCCGCATCGATCGTAATGCACCTCGTGTACTTTGCTCCTGCAATAGTTTTCGGTTTATATTACTTTGTCCACGGTGATATCAGCGTCGAACGTTTCCGCAGCTTGCTCTCGAGTGAGCACGCTGTCGAGGAGATCGAATCTGACGCTCCGGACCCAAAATAGATGCGTTGTCCATTCTGCGATCATATAGAAGACAAGGTCGTCGATTCGCGTGAATCGAAAGACGGCGATTCGATACGCCGCCGCCGCGAATGCCTAGGCTGTGGGCGAAGATTCACGTCATACGAACGTATCGACGAGATTCCGTTCATGGTCGTCAAGAAAGACGGCAAACGCGAACATTTTGATCGACACAAAGTGCTGTCAGGCCTACTCCGTGCAGCCGAAAAACGCCCGATTTCTACGCTTCAGCTCGAAAAGATCGTCGATGAGGTCGAGAAAAATGTTCAGGATTCGTTAGATCGCGAACTTGCGACCACAGAGATCGGCAAAATAATAATGAGGCGACTCAAGTCTCTCGACAAGGTCGCCTACGTTAGGTTCGCGTCTGTTTATCTAGAATTCGCCGATGTTTCCGAGTTCATGTCCGAGCTTAAGACACTCGTCACATCAAGAACGGCAATAGCCGCCGACAAGAAAAAGAAAAAGAAGTGATCCTTACTGCGCGAGCCGCAGGTGCGAGATATTCGGATTCTGCGAGATGACGCCTGCCGACGGCGGCAAGATGTTCTGCCAACGCGAGCGATCTAGAAGCAGTCTTTCGACGTCCGCAACCTTTAATGGTTTCGAGAACAAGTAACCCTGCCCGTATTCGCATCCGAGAATACGCAGTTGATGGAATTGGTGAATACTCTCGATACCTTCGGCGACCACCTTCAGATTTAGTGCCTTAGCAAGAGCGATAACTGTTCGTACGATCTCACCGTTTTCGGTATTGTCTTCCATTGCACTAACGAACGACCTATCAACCTTGAGCAGATCGATCGGGAATCGATGCAAGTAGCTGAGGCTTGAGTAGCCCGTACCGAAATCGTCGATGCTGATCTGAACGCCTGTTTCTTTGATCTGTTTCAACATCAAGATCGCGGTTTCCGCGTTTTCCATGACGGCGCTTTCAGTCAATTCAAGCTTTAGGCACTGTGGCGAGATGCCGCTTTCGGATATCACATCACGGATCTGCTCAACAAGATTCGGATGCGCAAAATGTTTGCCGGAAAGGTTGACGGCAACGCTGAGCGGTTGTCCGTTTTCGTTGAGTCCTTGCCATTTCACGATCTGCTCGCACGCCGAGTGCAAGATCTGGATCGTCATAGGAATGATCAGGCCTGTGCTTTCTGAGATCGGGATGAACTCGTTAGGCGGCACTAGGCCACGTTGCGGATGGTTCCATCTTACAAGAGCTTCGAATCCGATCAGTGTCGCGGATTCGAGACCGATGATCGGCTGATAGTAAAGCTCAAACTCCTTTCGCTCGATCGCAAAACGAAGATCTGTCTCCAGCTGCAGACGCGTGACGGCACGGACATGCATCTTCTGGTCAAAGATCACGTGGTTTTCATTGTGATCTTTGGCATGATACATCGCGATATCGGCGTCGCGCAAAACGTCTTCGGCCTCAGCATATTTCGAGTTTCCAAATGCTATGCCTATCTTTACGTCGGTGAATACCTGGCGTCCATCCAGCGTGTACGGCTCGGCAACACGCTTGGCGAGACGTTCCGAAAAAGCGGTTGCCTCGTCGCGCATCAATAGATCGGTGAGAATGATGCCGAACTTGTCACCGCTGAACCGACCGACCATGTCGTCTTCGCGGACCATGTTTGTAAGACGTTTCGCCACGTTCTTGATCAACCGATCGCCTATCGAGTGTCCGAGACTGTCGTTGATCGTCTTAAATCGATTTAGATCGAGAAGTAGAACCGCAAAATTTACCTCGCTGTTGTCTCGGCTCTGCTGAAGAAGAACCTTTAGTTTATCGAGGAAAAAGTTTCGATTCGGCAGGCCCGTCAGTGCGTCGTGATAGGCAGCATGGCGGAACTTTTCGTGGCTCTCCTGTAGAGCCTCGCTGCTGCGTTCGAGTTCTTCGACGTAGTGCTCAAGCTCTTGGATATGATTCTCAGCTTGTTCTGCACGTTCGCGTTCGCTCTTTTTCGCAAACTCATTCGAACGCCGAACGTCGTTAACAAAGTGCCGGAACGTCAGATACATGATCCCGAAGAATCCTACTATTGCTGTGATCAGGTAGATGTTTACCTGTTCGAGAGCCTTTAGCAAAACGCCGGCCATCAATGCACCGCTTAGGTACATTACGAGGGTGTCGAAACAATTCTCGACCCATACCTTTGTGAATGGTTTGTCACTCTTTATCGTTGAAAAAACCGCGACAGCGATCGAATTGACCAAAAAGAGCGAGATCGCCATTACGGCCAGCAACCAAACAAAGCTCGTGAAATCGTGGCGCTCGAGTATCACTTCGGTCGGTCCGAAAATGGTGGAGACTACATTTGCTGCGGCAAAAACGCTGATCGCGGCGACCATCGAATTGAACAAGATCGTTCGTGGTTTGATCGTTACGCCTTGCCGATAGAGATTCAGAGAAGCGGCCGTCGTTTCGACGGTCGCAAGGAGCAATGCGAGTGGCCCGCCGTAAAGGATCATCACCAATATGACCAAAGCGTCGGAGATGGTCAGGTGAATGTTGATTCGGGGAAGCTGAATTCGCAAGAAGCAGCCGCAAAATATCGTAAGTGCCGCGATCGTGAAATAGCCCGAGTCCATACGCACCAGCGAATCGCTCACAAGCGCCCAGCCGAGCGCAAAGAGAGCGAGTGGCGCAAGTATCGCCATGTAAAGATTTATGAGCTTATCTTTATTGTCCATTCTGACCAGTGAGTAGGCCGGAAACCGCGAGCGAAGCGAAGATATTCTGGGAGTTTAAGTGAGATGAAAACTCTGCCGACAAGTATCGGCATTTGTAATCATACGTTAAACTTTGTTGTTTGCCAAGCAAAATCTTTCATTTATTCGTAAAAAAGAACGGCAGAATTTTGTACTGCCGTTCTCTCTTGTTCCGAGCGTTCGCCCAGTCGTCGTTGGGATCTCGAGGTTACTGTCCGTTCAAAACACCATCGCTGACGATGAGTCCGTCACTGACGAGTAAACCGTCGCTTACTAACAGCCCGTCACTAACAAGCAATCCATCGGCTATTGTATTCAGATCGATCATTCCTTGGTCGGAACCAAATAGTTTGATCGAGCCGAACATTCGGCTGCCGCGATTGATCGTTTGATACCCGGATGGAGAGGCTCCGCTCGCGAGAACTGTACCATCACTCACGATCAGGCCGTCGCTCACCAGCAAACCGTCGCTGACCAAAAGCCCGTCGCTGACGAGCAATCCGTCGCTAACCAACAAACCGTCGCTGACGAGCAGGCCAAGACCGTAGATGTCCTGATACTTCATTATCAGATCGGTTCCGGTCATCGTTCCGTAGTTCGGCAGAATGCCGCCCGACCATTGGAACTTGGTCGTTGCGATCGTCGACGCGTGATCGGGAATGTTCGTAGTCGTCAACATCGGGTCGCCTGACTGAGTGTCCGAATTCATATCCTTGCGAACAAGTTTCGCGATCCGGATCGCACCTTCGACGTTCAACTGCCCGGCTCCTTGTTCAAGCACGTTGAAATTCGCAAGCGGCTGAGCGGTGTATTCGAGCAGCACCTTGACCATGTTTGGCGTCAGTTTCGGATTGACCTGCAGCATCAGAGCTGCTGTTCCGCTAACCATCGGCGTTGCCATCGAACTGCCCGATAGCCGCATCATCCTAGTAGCACTGCTGCCGCTGCTGGTGACGTTTACCTGAAGGACAGGATTGTTTGCCAATATCGAGCTTTCATTGCTCGCGGCAGAAACGATACGATTTCCGGGAGCGACGAGGTCAGGTTTGATCAGATGATCGTATACTTTCTCGCCCGATTCCGTATCCGTGTAAAAGGAACGTGTTGGCCCGCGAGAGCTGAACGTCGTGACGCCGTCATCTGCGCGCTGATCGGTCTGGAACGTATTCGACGCACCAACCGTCAAAACCGAAGGATCATTTCCCGGACTGTGAATAGCACCGTACAGCTTGTTACCGGCCAGATCGCGGCCGGTGTTGCCTGCGGCTGCAACAACAACGATACCTGCATCAACGAGACGTCGAACAGCTCGGCAGAGCGGATCGTTCCTCCATGATTCGATCGCAGGCGTTCCTAAGCTCAGATTTACGACCTTGATGCCGTTGCTGGAACGTCCGTTGTAGATCAATTCCAAGGCACGGATAAGGTTCTCAGTTGTGCCCGAACCGTTACGGTTGAGCACACGAATGTTGAAGATCTTAGCGTTCGTAGCTAGTCCATTGTAGTTCGCGAACTCATTTCGCTCACCGGTGCTTCCGGCTGCTATCGCGGCGACATGAGTACCATGTCCAAAAGGATCGCGTGCGACCGCATTCGTGTCAGAATCTCCGGTCAGATCCGCACGTCGAGCAACGCGACTGGTGTTGGTCGATGAATAGAACGAATGGTGCTCCTCGTATATACCTGAATCTAGGATCGCAATTCCAATGCCGGTGCCGTCGATCTTCGACGTGGACGTTGTGGATATGTTTATCGGAAGTCCAAGGGCGTTGACACCAAGTACGGTCGTCGTTTGCGTCCAGTTTCGGATAAGAGAAGCTCCGGTCGTTGCTTCTACGTGACCGAGCTTTACGATCGGACGGTCAAGCGAAAGGTGTTTTGCCGAATCCAATGCCGCAATTGCCTCAGCGGCCCGCAGCGGCATCTCGATCGCCATCATTTCGAACGATTCGGCCCGGGTTGAGATAATTACGCCGTTCTTGTTGAGAACACTGACGAGCCGTGGATCGTTCAGATCGTCCGATTGCAAAATAACCTTTACGGTCCTATTTTGATCGGCGCCGGCCATCAATTCTCTGAGATCAGGTGAGATCT
Source organism: uncultured Acidobacteriota bacterium (assembly GCA_937871585.1). GTDB lineage: Bacteria > Acidobacteriota > Blastocatellia > Pyrinomonadales > Pyrinomonadaceae > OLB17. The sequence continues at coordinate 15,921 of CALMPJ010000203.1, forward strand.
TGTCTCCTACAAACGAATCGTCGTTGCCCTTTGCCAACGCGATCTGCTCGAACGTGTTTCGCAGCTTAGCGTCCTCTGTAACGGTAGCTTCGAATTCGGTCGACTTGGCTGCTGTAAAGATCGAGATCTTGCCGTCAATGGCGGCTTGTCTTAGCACTTCCGATGCTATAGGGCCAAACATTGCGTTTTGCTGCGATATCGCTGCAAGGTCATCCAGATAGATCGCCGTTTTCTCGGCTTTGGCCGTAGCAACCACTTTCTCAAGCTCAGACCTGAGCTCTTCATCGCTCCTCACGTTGGAGAAAAGGTTACGCCATTCGATCCTGACCATTCGGCGACCGCTACTTTCGAGTCGTGCTGCTAGTGAGCTGAGAACGCCGTCTCGGGCGTAACCATACTCGTCGATCAGCACGACGCTCTTTCCTTTGCCGCTGATGACACGAGCCGCCGAATCCGATTCGCGATCGAATTGCGGCTTTGCGTGACCTGCGACCAAGCTTACGTAGTTGTTTGCATCTGTCGTTTGGCTAGTTGTGCGGTCACCGACGCGGACACCTTTGGCATCCTGGCCAAAGGCTCCAACCGGCAACAGCATCGCACTGACCAGAACGGCAGCAAGCAACTTTGCGGTTTGCTTATTCATAATTCCTCAAAAAAGGCACAAAACTTACAACAGAGCGGGGCAATGCTCGCGATGAATACTGCAACGGATGTGCCATCGGCATTGAAGCACGTAAGTTACTGTAAATAAGAATGTTACGGTGTTCTGGCTGTTGTCCGGGACGGGAAGTATCGTTCAAAATGACCGAAAGTATCGGTCAGATCGAACAAAAAAAAGGCCGCCCGTTTTGCGGACAGCCTTAATAGATGAATGAGCCATTGAAATTACGGCATCATAAAGTCGAGCGCGGAATTTGATCCCGGGAAGAACTGCAGGTTCGGGAACACTGCATTTAGCGTGGTCGCGTCCTGCGGCAGTCCGTACCATTTCGCAAGCGTAGCCGCGTATTGATCTACCGAAGTTGTCGGGAGCCAACGTCCGCGGGCACCTGAGCCGCTATCGACGTCGTCCGGACCGGCGAAAGTGAAAGTAGGGAAGTAATCTCCGCTGCCATCAGGACGCCTGCTTCCGTAGAAATCGCCGCCGATAACTGAGCCGCCCATGACGAGCATATGGTTGCCCCAAGCGTGATCCGAACCAACGGTCGCACCGGAACCTGCCGGATTGAACGTACGGTTGAAATCAGACAGCGTGAATATAGTCACGGCTTCCTGCATATTGTCACCGCCGCCGGTCGTTTGAGCTGCCATTTCATCCCAAAACGAACGAAGAGCCTGGCTGACCTGTCCGAACAAAGTATTCTGGCCACCGAGTTGATTCGAGTGAGTGTCGAAACCACCGATCTGAACGTAAAATATCTGACGTGTCGTGCTCAACGCAGTTCGATTCTTGACCAGTCTGGCTACCTGACGAAGCTGACGGCCGATGCCCGTATTCGGGAATGCCACTGTCGTGTCCTGCGACGTCTGAAACGCAGTGTCCGCAGCGATCGCTTGATCAGTGACCAAGCTTGCGGCACGCAAGTGATTCGACGTAAGTAGATCCTGCTGACGAAGCTGATTGAACGCCGTAAATCGCGTCAGGTTCGTGCCTGTTACTGGATTACCGTAGCCGGCCGGATGCAGTACATTCGCCAATGTCGTATTCGAATCGGCAATTGCAAGCGGCAGCGTGGTTTGACCGGCCGTAAACAATTGAGCACCTGAGATCGATGTGATCATCGGGATAAGCGGCCCAGCCTGAGTCATACGGTCGGAAATACGGCCGCCCATACCGGTGAACGCCTGCGTTCCGGCAAATCCGGCCTGCGACTGAGCAACCTGATCCGAATGCGAAAACATCTGGTACGGCTTTGGCACCGAACCATTCTGGTACTGAGCCTTTGTCATCGGACGCACGAGGTTCCCGACGTTGACGACAGCGGCAAGCTTTCCTTGTGCCCAAAGCTCGTGGATACCGTTATTGATACCGCCGGTGATGGGACCAAAATTCGGATGCAATCCATATTGCAGGCCGCCCATTCGCGGAACGGTGATCGGCAAAGCCGCAGGATTTGTTCCCTGGCCGTGTGCCAAGCCTTGCGTGCCGCGAGCGGCTACATATTGATCGTAATTGCTCACCGACGCATCGGAGTGCATCGGAATGATCATATTGTTGCCGTCATTGCCGCCGGCAAAATACAGCAGCACTAGGGCTTTGTAGGTAGTGCCAAGGTTCGATTCGCCGGTGTCGTGGGCCTGCTGGGCCAACGCACTGATGGTGCCGAGGTGCTGCATCTGGGTAGCCAGAGACACCATTCCGAGGGCACAGCCGCCCGATTTTTTCAGAAATTCGCGTCTTGATTCTTTCATGTTAGTTACCTCTGCACCTGATACTGCGACGAAGTCGCAACCAAATAAATAGCCGTACGAGCCCTCAGCGTCGGGTTATTCGACGCGATCGAGGTTATCGCCGGCAAGATCGTGTTCTTCATCGCCGTTGACATCTGTCCGTGCATCATTCGGCGATTAAGCTCGTCGAGCAATGCGTTGCCGGAAACGTCATTTGTCGCAAGTGTGATCATGTCGTCGATGGTTATTCCTGTTCCGGTTGGATAGTCAGGAACTGCGGCCGCGATCGGAGTTGCGTTCATGATCATTCGATTCATAAAGTTCGAACGCTGGATCGCCGTGCCTGTGTTCATCAACGCGAATTCAGGCCCGAGGAACGCCGTTCCCGGAACGATGTAATCCGGCGGATAGAAGTTGAAAACCGTCGGTGACAAGAATGGAATTTGTGACATTCCTACAAATTCATTGACGAGACCATTTGTCTGTCGACCGGCGATCGCACCAAACGATCCATCGCTAAGGGTGCCAACAACAGCTCCGCGAACACCGAATTCACGCAATACAGACGTTGTGAACAAGACAGGCTCACGCAGTTTGCCAAATAACGGATCGGTCTTCACGTCACCACGAGCCTCTGGATCAAGCAGGATCGCTTTAACCACTTCTTTCAATTGCGTCGGGCTTGATCGATTTGCATTGAATACGGTAGCCACACGGCCAACATATGCCGGAGTCGGGTCGCTTGTGACAAGATGTTGGATCAGGATCTTGCTGACGAACGGGCCAACATTCGGATGATCGTAAATATTCGTAAGAGCGGTGTTCAGCGAATTGTCAGCGTAGGTCTGAATATTCGGCAGTGTTGTACAATTTCCGCACGCTGCGATGGTCGTCGTAGTCGATCCGGGATATGTCAACAATGACTTTGCCGTGAGATCGTGGCGATTATTATTGACGTTTGTGATGCCCGGATTCAAGATCATCGGATCGACATAATTTACCGCGCCTGATGCAAGATTGCTACAGGCCGGATTTGTCGCCACGTTGCAGAATGACCAACCTGTCAATACCTTAGTCAGGTCGTTAACAACTGCCTGATCGTACGTCGGGATCGGATTGTTTTGAGCGTCGAGCTGCAAGGTTCCGTCGTTGTTCATTCTAAACAAGCCAACCGCAAAAAGCTGCATGATCTCGCGAGCGTAATTCTCATTAGGATTCGTTCGTGTCGAGATCGCCATGTCCAGATAGTTGCCCATCGCCGGATTTAGCGTTACTTTGCGCAAAATATCTTTGTAATTTCCAAAAGCATTGTCGCCAAGGATCTGATAAAACTCCATCATATGGCGACCCTGTTGGACATCTACACCTGACGTAACCACGATCTGTGACAATGCCCAGGCAGTACGATGACGGAGCTGAGCTTCGCCATAATAGGCCTCTTGCATGAACCATGTGCGTGGCCGATACATCGAGTATGTGTCTCGGAAACAGGTTACCGGGACGTCATCAGCTCCACCGTCACAAAGCGGATCACCGGCGGTGTTCTGCGGCTTCATCGGATCCTTTGGATAAGGGTTAGCCGAAGGATACGGAGCCTCAAACTGCTCAGCTAACCAAGTTCTCAACCCAATACGACGTACACGGTCATCAAGCGTGACAGTCGGGCCGAATGTTGCCTGTTCGAGCAGTCTTCGACGATCACTTGACCAACGATAGCCGACAAGGCTTGCGTCATTCTGACGTTCCTTCGCGATAGTAGTGCCGATCGGGGCCGGGACGCCATTTGGGATCTCGCCAACGCCGCCGCCCATTTGGCCGAGGCCAAGTTTCAGCGTGTTACTTGCGAGTCCACGCCATGTAATGAAAATGGCAAGATCGCCGTCGGCTGCCGGTGCATCCCAATATCGGAGTTCATCGGTCAGAACGGTGCCAAGAGCCCAAATATTGCGGGCATCTGCGACGGGCTGTAGATCGGTTGTAGGGAAGCGATAGTATTTGCCGCGTTTGTCGATCGCATAAACGCGAAACGCATTTGCACCTTCGCCCTTTAGCAGCTTGACGTTGGTCAAATACAAAGCAATTCGAGTGTTTGGCTCAAAAGCCTGCGACTCGATCCGTTTGATGTAGTATTTGCCATTGCCGCTTTCCGGCGAAGCTAATGCCCGCGTGGTCGAACTTTCGCTGAGCAAAATAGGCGTCGGCGAGTTCGGGTCCGTATCTTCCTGAGCAAATGCGGCCGTTGCAGCAAGTGCCAGCGACAAAAATGCAGTCGGTATCCGCATCAATATGCGCGATTGTCTGCTATTCATAGCTTTCCCTCCAAAAGAACTATCAATTGTGTGCTAAACGAGAACCAATGATCTGCGGAACGTTTGACCGTACAAAAATGTTTTACAACAACTAAAGATACACGAAATCGGCGATCTTAACAAGCAAAAAATCTGCGGTGACTTTTTGTGGATTTCGTTCAGCATAAATAAGACGATCTTAGACCGAATTTAGCCGAAAAAAGATCAAAAAGAATTCGGCTGCGGGATCGGGATATCGGTGCCTAGGCCCCATTGATACGACTCCCAATTCCAGTCCGAACTCCGAAAAATATACCAAGTGCTATCGCTCGGCCGAAATACCGCCGGATCGGTCTTGCCGTCGCCGTCGTAATCTCCGGGCACGATCTTGTCGCCGGGAATTCCCCACGGCAACTGCCACAGTTCGCCGGTAGCACTGAATAATATCTTCCAGCGATAACGCCCGTCCTTAACATTCGCTCCGGCAAGGTCCGTTTTACCGTCATTATCGTAATCGCCCGGAGCGATCATCTCGACATCGAACGGCCGACGGATCGGCGGCTGAGTGTAACCGGCAACGAACGGCGACGGCCAGATCTCGTAGTATCCCGAACCGCGAACGCTAAGGTCGCGAACAAACATCGCAGCATCCGAATAGCCATCGTTGTTATAATCGCCGAGTGCCGGTATACGAGATGTCCATCCACCCAGACACTCTTCGGACACATCCTTTTGAAAAAGATTTTCACCCGACGCAAGCAGAAAACCTTCCATATAACAAACATCGGTCGGGTCGCCTGCCACGCGATAGGTAAAGACCCCAAGCTCGGGGCGTGGACCTTCGACAAAATTGCGATTGACTACAATACCGTAACCGTAATGATAAATGACCTCGGTCTGTCCGGTCGTGCTGTATCTGATCCAATAGTCGCTTGCTTCCCACGGGACTTTGATCGTGTCCTCCCAAGATCTGAAAATGGCCAGATCGGCTTTTCCGTCGAGGTCGTAGTCGGCCACCGCAGGCCGGTCGCCGCCGGCACCGAACGGTATCACCATCGTCTCGCCGGTCGAACTCAGTCGAATAAAGAATTGCGACGTGCCGCGGACCGTCGGCGTCCAAATTCCTGGGCGGTAGAGCGATATGTCCGTCTTCCCGTCGCCGTCAAAGTCGAACAGCACGGTTCGGTCGCGTGCCGTTGCCGTCGAGATCGCGAACACGCACACGACTAGTATGTTTACGATCAAAGCTGCAAAAAAACTACACCTTTCCTTCATCGACGGGAGACACCTCTCTTACAAATTTTCTTACAAAGGTTAGAAGGATTATAATTCGATTTTCAGCCAAAACCTAGTCGCGTATGCCAAACTTAACGATTCCGAAACCCGCGAATTTTTCATTTCGCCACACGATAAACAGTCACGGCTGGTATGATCTGCGGCCGTTCGAGCTTGACGCAGAGAGAAATTCGCTTGGGTATGTTTTTCGACTAGCGAACGACGAAACGCCTGTGTTTGCTGACATTCGAGAGCGTGGCGGCATTATTGAGATCAAGACTGACGCTCGCGTTCCGGACGCTGCGGCACTCAAATCGTCAGTTCGGCACCTGTTGAGGCTCGATGATGAGATCGGTGAATTTTATGACGCTGCGGCGAAGCTCGGCAAAGTTACTTGGGCGTCGGAATGTTTCGCAGGGCGATTGCTCAGGTCGGCGACGGTTTTTGAGGACCTTATAAAGACCGTCTGCACGACCAATTGCACATGGTCCGTGACTCGCGGAATGACGACCAAGCTCGCCGAAAATCTTGGTCAAGAAACCGCGTGCGGACGCCGTGCGTTTCCGACTGCCGAAGCAATGGCCGCGATGCCTGCGGACTTTTATCGCGATGTTATCCGTGCCGGTTATCGTGCTGAGTATCTCGCCGAGATCGCCGTCGCCGCTGCCGATGGAAAGCTCGATCCCGAAAGCTGGCTTACGTCCGGACTGCCTACGCCTGAGCTCAAAAAAGAAATGAAACGCGTCAAAGGCGTCGGCGATTACGCTGCCGACAATCTGCTAAAACTCATCGGCCGCTACGACGGCCTGGCACTTGATTCGTGGCTACGTGCCGGTTTCTACAAAAAACACAACAGAGGCAAAAAATGCCCCGACAAAAAGATCGAACGCCACTACGCCAAGTTCGACAAATGGCGCGGCCTAGCCATCTGGTGCGACATGACCGAAGACTGGTTCAGTTGATATTTTTTTTGCACGCAATTGTCTCAAATATACGGCAGACCAAAAAATGTGCTGCGGCATCAAAGTGTAGTATCATCTTTGGAAACAGTTTTTCCAACCGCGTCGTATTTTGCTTTATGATCGAAGCCGGAACATTACTGCAGCAGCGATATCGGATCGATAAACAGATCGGTCAGGGCGGTATGGGTGCGGTCTATGTTTCGACCGACGAGCGGTTTGGGAGTACGGTTGCGATCAAGGAAACTCTATGTAACGACGACAATTTCCGTAAGGCTCTGGAAAGGGAAGCTCGGCTGCTGAACAGTCTGAAGCACGCCGCTCTGCCGCGTGTTACCGACCATTTCGAAGAGAACGAAGGCCTGTTCATCGTGATGGAATTCATACCGGGCGATGACCTTTCGGTGTTATTGGACCGCGACCAAAAGCCGTTTCCGGTCGAGACGGTGCAGACTTGGGCTACGCAACTGCTTGATGCACTTGAGTTTTTGCACACGCAAGAAATTCCGGTCGTTCACCGCGACATTAAGCCGCAGAATCTAAAGGTCACGAATCGCGGCCAGATAATCCTGCTCGATTTTGGTTTGGCAAAAGGCAATCCAACGGACGCCGCGCACAACACGGCGGCGAAGAGTATCTTCGGATATTCGCGAAATTACGCTTCGCTCGAACAGATACAGGGCACCGGAACCGACCCTCGGAGCGACATTTATTCGCTTGCAGCGACGCTGTACCACTTGGTCACTGGCGTTGCGCCTGAGGACGCGTTGACGCGTGCGATGGCGGTTTTGAGCAAGAGGGCAGATCCGCTCGTTCCGGCGAATTCGATCATAGCTGAGATACCAAAAGGCTTTGCAGGCGTGTTGCAACGAGCGCTCGACCTCGACGCTGCCGAACGGCCTGCGTCCGCTTCGGAGATGCGGCAGATGCTTGAGAATAGCGAAAGCTTCGCTCATTTTGCCGATGCTGTGACAGTGGCGATACCTGCGGCTGATGCAAAAGTTTTTGGTCAGCAGACCAAAATAATGCCCGAGGCGACGTTAGCCGAGGCTCATCGTTTGACCGATCTCAAGACCGAAGTTCTATCTGAGCCTGTGTCGCAAGTGACGAACATTCGATCGCTTGCCGACACAGACTCTCCTAAACCAAAGCGTAAGGGCTTTGCGGTCGCGGCAGGAGGCCTTGGGCTCTTGCTCGTTGGCTGCGTTGTCGCCGGTGGGCTTTATGTTGCCAGGCCCGATATGTTTCATGCCGCGCCGGCGGTGACCACAACAGACGCCGCACCGAAAAACGATCCTAAGCCCGAAACCTCAGAAGCTGTACCGTCGCTGGTCGATAGCCAATCCTCAACGGTCGCAAATACGAACACCGTCGCCGTGCCCGATGTTTCTTCCGATAAGTCGAAGCCTACCGATGCTCAGCCAAAGACTGGAGAAACAGCCAAGACCGGCCAGCAAACGCCTAAGAATGACGATCCGACCGACGGAGAAATGGTCATTTCTTCGGAGGATGAAGACGGTCACCCTGTTACGGTAAAGCAGTCTGCTGACGGCCGTACGACGACTGTCATTACAAAGGACGGCACTTACACAACGCGAGACGGTACGGTTGTGCAGCGGCCTCGGGCTCCAATTCCCGGACGTCCGCCAAATTTCCCGCAGGGTATCGATCCAAAGAAACTGACACCCGAACAACGGCGAAAACTGCGTATTCTGATGAATGATCCGAATTTCAGGCCGCCGCCCGATTATCCTCAGAAGCCTACGAATTAGGCAGTCCGGAAGCGATCGTCTGACGCAGCCGTTCGGTTGCTTCGTCTACATCTTCGCCTTTTTCTATGGCGATCGGCGGATGAAATCGTATCGTCACGCGCCGAAACAGGCCCGGATATTTTTGTAACTGCGGCCAGATGCGGTTGCCTCCGATGATCGTTACCGGAAGTATCGGAACGCCCGAACGTTCGGCGATATGAACGATCCCATTCTTGAATTCAAACATCTTGCCGTCCGCAAATTCTCTTGCTCCCTCAGGAAAAATGATCAGTCCGGCCCCGTCACGCAGCGAGCGAAGCGCCTTTTTCATGAACGATGTTGAGGTGTCGATCGGATGCTTGACGGGAAATGCACCGATAAAGCGCATAAATGAACCGATAAAACGCCACTCGAATGCCTTGTCGTAAGAGAGGTACTGCATCTTGCGTCGCAGCGGAATACTGATCCAAACGGGATCGACGTACGTTTGGTGATTTGCCGCAATGAGCAGACCGCCGGTTTCGGCTCTTGGAATGTTTTCGACGCCTTCGAATCGAACCAACCAGAGCACTTTACTTATCGTCCACGCGACGCCAGTCAGGAGCCGATAGACGAAATATGGCGGATATTTGGTTTCGCTGGTCACAAAAAAACCGTGGCGTGTGCCTCGGTCATAAGTTAGTTTATTGTGAACTATCTTTCCAACTCAGGAGTGTTAAACCGAAATACGAGCATTAGTTTCCGTAGAACCAACGCCGTTCTCGAACAATAGTTTGTGCATTGGAAATTCTTCGTCAACGAATTGTAGGTGCAGCGTGGTGTCCTTACCGTCCTTCGAAACTTTCCGATTTCGCACTTCGGCGATGCTGTAGAAATCGTATTCTACGCAAGCGATCTTTACCTTTTCGCCTAGCTCGACCTCGAGGTCGCAGCCGACCGAGAGTCCGCTTGCGCTAATATCCTTTGACCTCGCCCGTACTTTAGCGGCATCTTCGCGAGTTCGCTTCATTTGCGAGACCGTAAGCTCAATTGAGCGCCAAAAACGTGGATTCTTACGAGGCTTGAACTGCGAATTGGCTTCGGTGATCGTCCACAAACCGTTTGCTGCTACACCTGAGAATCGATAGTTCTGCTTCGGATCAGCCTTGAAACTCTCAGGCATTTCTTTGCCGACGAAACCAACGCCGACCTGAAATACCTTATTACCGTTTTGATTGGTCTCTGTGACGTGCTGAACGAGGCCGAGAACAGGATACAATTCGGCGTCTTCGTCATACGCGCGAAATTCGACCGGCATTGGCAGAACTAACGATACGAGCCGTCCGACCTCGACCTTTTTGGTCAATGTAAATCCGGCACCGTTTTTCGAAACCGTCGAAACTGCGGTGACCTCTTTCCAAGCCTCACTGACTGATTCTTTGACTTGAACGATGGTCTTTAAGTCGGTTGATAATCGATGCGACCGGCGGTCGTCTTGGGTTTTTGTTACGTTGGTACTGCTCATAACGTCGGGAGATGCTGATCTGGCTGCTTATTCGATGCCTTCGAGAGGGAAAAGGCGATCGATAAATTCGAGATGGAGTCTGGTGATACCGTCCTGACCGGTTCTCTTGCCACGCACCACCGAAATTATTGTAACATCAAACCGCTCGCTTTTGACACGTAAAAATGCGCCGGGATCGAGGTCGTATTGTGTAAACACTGCCGCTCCGCCGAAACTAATGTTCTCCGTAACGGTTGATTCGGTTTGAATGACATTTCCATCCTGATCCAAAAGCTCAAGGCTAATGCACTCCGGAATGAAAAATCGTGTCTGTTTCCTAAGGTCTTTTGGCAGGTCGCTGTCGTCGGCTCGTAGATCGGCCTCGACAACGTGCCAGAATCCTTCGCTCTCTGATTCTCGATGGCTAATGTCATATAGCCGCGCCGGATGTTCGAGATAGTCCGACGGCGGTTTTTGTCCTGTAAATGCAACGCCGACCGCAAAGCTTGGATCCGATGCCGATTTAGATGTCGAAATACATCGACGAACAAGTCCCCAGATCTTGTATTGCGGCTCGCTATAGTCGAAACAACGCAATTGTCGAGGCATCGGTATCGTCAATTGAACAAGGCGACCGCGTTTTACGGGGCGTTTTAGCGTAAATCCCGCACCAAATGCTGATACGTCGCTAAGCCGAGTTACCTCATTCCACGATGATTTCGTGTCGATCCTGACCTCGATACGTGCCGGCAGAGGCAGCGAAATTCGTTGAATTCGCCGGTTTTCTTTCTCGACGGTTGACGCTGCGGTGGTGCCTATCCCCGAAGGGCTGTTTTGTGGTTGCTGATTGTACATTTTGGACGCCTCAGAATCGGCGTTTACCCAAGAAAATCGGGCTGTTCTGGAATTTTCGCTGAGTTGCGAAACAGGCTTTTGGCCTGTATAATTTAGAAATATTTAAGACGCAGATTTTTCCAGAAATCGGCCGTGCAAGCTACCGTCTTTCAAACCAAAAATGGACTCATTAATTGAACGCAATCAGATAAATATCGAAGACGAGATGCGCCGTTCGTATCTCGATTACGCAATGTCGGTCATCATCGGCCGTGCATTGCCCGACGTGCGCGACGGATTCAAACCTGTACATCGACGCGTGCTTTACGGCATGTACGAGGCCGGGAATACGTCGAGCAAGGGCTTCCGCAAATCTGCCGGTCCGGTCGGTGACGTTATGGGACGTTACCATCCACACGGCGACTCGGCGATCTACGACACGATCGTCCGCATGGCTCAGGATTTTTCGCTTCGATATCCGCTGATCACGGGCCAAGGCAACTTCGGTTCGATCGACGGAGACAATCCTGCGGCAATGCGTTACACCGAGGTCAAGCTTGCTAAGATCTCGGACGAGATCCTCGCCGACATTGAAAAGGAGACGGTCGATTTTCAACCGAACTATGATGGCCGTCTGTCCGAGCCAACAGTTCTGCCGACGCGAATTCCAAACCTGCTTGTAAACGGCTCCGAAGGCATTGCCGTCGGAATGGCGACGAAAATTCCGCCGCACAATCTTACGGAAGTTGTCGATGCGTCGATCGCAGTGCTGAAAGACCCGCATATTCCGGTCGATGATCTGATCAAACTCGTTCCGGGCCCTGATTTTCCGACGGCAGGATTCATCTATGGCCGCGAGGAAATTCACCGTGCCTATCGAACAGGACGCGGCATCATTCAAATTCGCGCACGTGCCGTTGTCGACGAGATCGGCCGAGGCGACCGTACGCGAAATGCGATCGTCGTCACGGAACTGCCGTATCAAGTTAACAAGGCGAAGCTTCACGCTCACATTGCGGAACTTGCTCAGGAGAAGAAACTCGACGGCGTTTCAGAGGTTCGCGACGAATCGAGCCGCGAAGGTATGCGGCTTGTCGTTGAACTCAAACGCGACGCAATTCCGCAGGTCGTTCTAAACAAGCTTTACAAGCTGACGGCGATGCAGACGTCGTTCGGCATCATCAACATCGCGATCGTTGACGGCCAGCCAAAGGTGCTGAACCTCAAGCAGATGATCGAGGCGTTCGTCGATTTCCGCCGCGAGGTCGTTCGCCGACGAACGGAATTCGACTTACGCAAGGCTCAGGCTCGTGCACACATCTTGGAAGGCTTGAACAAAGCGATCGACGCTTTGGACTACATCATTCCGCTGATCCGAAATTCTCGCAGCGTTGACGAAGCACGCCATTGGCTCACGTCGCGATTTGATGCGATCGAAGAGATCAAGAAATGGCGCGGCGTTTCGGGCGAAAAATCTGATGAGCAGTTCGTAAAAGAACTCAAGAAGGTCATCGGCGGCATCGAGTTTACTGAAATTCAGGCACAAGCGATCCTTGATCTGCAACTTCGCAGACTGTCGGCCCTCGAACGCCAAAAGATCCTCGACGAATACGCCGAGATTATCAAGTACATCGCTGAACTCGAGAATATTCTTGAGAACGACAGCGTTCTGCGACAGGTCGTTATTGACGAACTGACCGAAGTAAAACGTGTTTATGGCGATGCTCGCCGAACGGTCATCGTTGACGCAGGTGTCGATCTCAAGATCGAGGACCTGATCGCCGACGAAGAGGTTGCGATCACTGTCACTAAAGCCGGCTACATCAAACGTACGCCTGTTTCGACATATTCGCGACAAGGCCGCGGCGGCAAAGGTCGTCTTGGTGCGACGGCGAAGAACGAAGATTTCGTCGAGCATTTGTTCACGGCCTCTACGCACGATGCTTTGATGATCTTTACCGACGACGGTCAGGTTTATAAGATCAAGGTCCACGAAATTCCCGAGGCCGCACCGGCGGCTCGCGGCAAGGCCGTCGTCAATCTTGTTCAGCTTTCGCAAGAGCGTCGCATGGTCGCGACGATGGCCGTGCGTGATTTTACCGAGGAAGTTTACCTCACGATGGTCACAAAGAACGGCGTTATCAAGAAAACGGCACTGAGCGACTATCAGAACATCCGTGCCAACGGCATCAACGCTATCAACATCGACGAAGGCGACGAATTGCTCGACATCATCCGAACCGACGGCAAGCGTCAGATCCTGATCGCTACGCACGACGGTATGGCAGTTCGGTTCCAAGAAACGGACGTTCGCCCGATGGGACGTGCGGCTCGCGGTGTACGCGGCGTGAATCTTCGCGGCGGCGATTATGTCGTGTCGGTTTGCAGCGTCTCGCAAGAGGGAACTGAGAAGGTTCTTTCGGTTTCCGAGAAAGGTTTTGGCAAGCAGACTATCGTCGGCAGCTATCGCCTCGCCAAACGCGGAGGCATCGGCGTCATTAATATGAAGACGACCGAAAAGACCGGAAAGGTCGTTGCCACGTTCCCGGTCGAGGAAGACAGCGAGATCATGATCATAACGCAGCAGGCGAAGCTAATTCGCCTCGGCGTCGACAAGATCCGTGAAACCGGCCGCAGTGCCCAAGGCGTCACGCTCATCAAATGCGGCGACGACGATCTGGTAACGTCGGCAAGTCTGCTGGCGGCTGAGACGGACGAGGAGTAGGGACTCTTCGGCTATGCCGGTTCGCCGAGCGGAAAAGCTGTGCTTTTCCGAAAGCGTCTCATAAAAATCGCCCATTCTGAGGCTTCGCCTCAGAATGGGCTTTTCATGTAGTAGCCCTTGCCCGGCGAAACACAGTTTCGCCGCTCGGCGAGAGGGCATAGCCTAGTTACGGACAAGGATGTCCGCGGACCAACCATTACAAACACGACCACTTATCGCCCGCAAACATCGCTGGAGCTCCGGTTCCGCCACTTTGACACGGCGTAGTATTGCGGCGACAGTCGGTACAATAGGTGAACGAGCCGTTTTGTGCACGCTGGGGCAAGGTATTGATCGGCATCTGTGGCAGTTGGATAGGCGTGTTGAATTTTACGTCGGTGCCGAACAATGTTGGATGGCCTTCGACCGAGCCATCTTTTGGTTGGCCGGTCATCATTACAACGGTTGCTCGGTCGAATTGGTTATTCGGCGTTTTTGAACCTACGCCTAAAACTCCACAGCCTAAGATATTTCCGTCATAGCAAAATCTGTCGCCGGTCGAATAGATACGCACTCGCTCATCTGCTTTCCACGTGTTGCCGCCGTACGAACTGCCTGTTGAGACGATTGTCCGGCGAGCTTTGAACACGATCGGATCGGCGAAGATCGAATTGATGATCGCGATCGGATACGAATAGTCGCCGGCGTACGGATTTTCGACTTCGTTATAGACGATGGAATTCGTCATGTACTCTGTCTGAGAACCGATGATCGTGAGCGTTCCGCTGTCGAGAATATTCAAGAATGTTCCGCCCAACGCACCGCCGAAACCTCCGCCGAATGTGTCTTGAACCAAGAACATTCCCGCGCGTTCAATATGCATCGAATTCGCATTCTGTCCCGGACCTTTTTTCGGATTAATGAACAGCGACGACGAAATTCGCCAGTCCGTGTTTCGCGTATCGATATATAGTCCGGCGTCGCGGTTGAAAACAAAGCGGCAGGCGTTGATCTTTACGTAGTCGAACTGCCATTGCAAGGCCGTTTGCGGCAAACCGTAGGCGTTGATGCCGCGATTAAATCCCTGAAAACTAACGCGATCGAAATTAAATCCTTGAGCGCTGTGATAGGCACCGTAGGCTTCGACGCCGCTAGTGCCGACGTTGCTATCGGCGATCAATTCGATGTCGCGAATGGTGACGTTCTCGACGCATTCGCCGACTCGAAACAACGCCGTATTTGTACCGCGAAGACGAAGACGCGAAGGATTCGGACGCGTAAGATCGCTGGTCGACGCCAGCGAATGCAGGCCATTGGTTCCCTGAATTATCGCTCCCGAAGGCAACGCCACCGGGCCGGTAATTATGTAATCACCATTCGGAATGGTGAGCGTGCCGCCGTTGTTGATCGCTATCGCCGCCATTGCGCTGCGGAACGCGATAGTATCGTCTGTTTGTCCGTCGCCAGCCGCACCGAAATCGCGAATGTTGTAGAATCCGCGCGTTCTAGCGTCGTTGTTCGGAACTATGTTGTAAGTGATCGGCCCAGAAGTGCGATCGCCTTGGTAAGAAATGCGATAGGCCTTGTCTTCGCCCTGAAAGCACCATCGAGCGGCCGTGCCATCAGCCTGCATTCGCGCCGAGGTTGCATTAGTTTTCGAAACGGTAGTTCGCGGAGCCAAATTCTCGCCGCCGCCGCAAGAGCTGACATTCAGCGGCGTCTTTGTATCAAGATCCGTGATCGTGATCGCCGTCGTCGGCGGAACGTACCTCACTGCGCAAACCGCCTGCTTCTGGTCCTTAGGAGCCTCGACAACTACGTTATAGCCTTCGAATCGATTTTGCGAAAAAGCGGGAATTACGGCAGACGCAAGAACAACAGCGAACAAGACAAGTTTCAATTTCATAATGCCCTCATTATCTCGCAAAGAGATAATGAGGGCAAAAGAAGAGTCGCCGAGTTAGTTTGCGATGATCTCTAGATCGTCGATCGAGTCGGTTAAAGAAACAACTCGTGTGTTGAAACTGGATCGTTTCGCATTTACCGAGATCGTATAGGTCTGGCCGACTTCGAGTCCGCCGATGCTGAAGTAACCAAACGATGACGTGCGAGCGGTACGCGTCTCACCGTTTGAATTGGTAACGGTTACGAGTGCACCAGCAATACCGTTTCCGTTCTGCGACTTGACCAGTCCGCCTATCACGGCGTAGCTGGCTGTTGGTCCGAGACAGGTTGGAAACTTGAATGTGCCGATCCTAGTCTGCCAGTTCGTTCCGAGAGCGGCATAGTACTCTTGCGTGTACCAAAATGTGCAGTCGTCGATCGGGTCGACCGTCATTGAGCTGTAATCTCCCCAACGACCTCCTCCTCCTGACGTCTGCGAATTGCGGGTAACACCAGTCAGCATTGATGTTTCCGTCTGCGGCAGCGTTCCAAGCGTATCTCCGGCGAGTCGGCCGGAGTATCGAATATCAGGATGCGTCGTAGAATTGGCGGCCGTATATCCGAGTGCCATATTCCCTTGCTTGTCAACCGCCAATGAACCCATGAATCGGTGCAGTCCGTCAGCACCATTGTTGAAGATCTGCTGCTGGACCGGCGTCGTATTAACCGTAGTGCCGGTGACGTTTATCTGAGCCCACTGAATTCCGACAGGCGTTGTCGCGGTGGTCGTGCCGGTCGTGTGATTGACCCATAACGATTCAGCTCCCGAGAGATTTCGATACTGAACCTGTTTCATTACACGGTCGGCAAGTGTATCGATATTAGCTCCCGCACCGGCAGGAGTGGCGATCGCACCAGATGCAACGTTGTATGCTGTTTGAGAAACATTTGTTGGGCCCGTAAAAGTGCTGCTTGCAGGAGTTACAAAATTAACGCTGAACTTGAATACTTCCCAAGCGAAAACGGTTCCCGATTCCCCGACGAAGTATTGAGGCGTTCCAACAGGCGGGATCGTGCCCCGATAGTTCGCCGGAAAAACCGAAAACCGCGAAGAGCCAAGGTCTGAAACCTGAACATCGTTGGCGGTGAGAGCGGTGCCATTGATCATCTTCGAAAAGTTGAACGCATAGGCCCGTGCTCCCATGTAGGTCGCACTCGAACAGGTAGCATTTAGACAGTCAAACATGTTCGTTCCCATGTATAGCCCGTCCCGCCAAATCCCCATTTTTGGATAGTCCGGCAGCCATGGATGCGCTGCATCATCAGCTCTAATTGCATAAAGCCACCATCCGCCGGTCACCGGATTCGAAGTTTTCGAAACAGCGATACACTCGTAATATGGACCATTTTGTAGATTACTCCACGAAAAGTCCGCGATCACAAAACGTCCGGTTCCCGGATCGAAATTTACAGTAGGATCACCATTGTGAGCAGTATCACAAGGCGTGCCGGTCCCGGCTCCTGTCCAAAGTGACGCAAATGTTGAGGTTGCCAAGGTCGTACCGCTCTTGTCGGTAATTCGAAAGGACGTGTTTACGGCTTGAATATAGTGGCTGTAGCCAACATCCCCATCGGTGTCCGGCGGCCAGCCCGAGCCGTTAGTCAGACGCTCCATTCCATTGAAACTCGATAGCGGAGTCGGCATCGGTGCTGCCGGAGCAACAGGAGCTTCCGGTTCCACCGGTTTGTCTGTGGGCGGGACTTTCACAAAAACCGGCCTCTTCTTACCCTGAGGCCGAGCGAGCCGAAATCGCTCACGTTCCGCTTCGGTTACCACATCCGAAAGATCACGTGCGTCGCCGTTGTAAGCTGATGGTGTTACCGGTTGCCCCGTCCTTACCACGAACTTTGAACCATCATCGGATCTCGGAATGACTTTCTTGTTAGTCTGCTTGCTGCTTCGTGACTTGATCAAGATCCTAGGTGCAGGCGTCACTTTTTTGCGTTGAATTTGTTTTTGACCAAATGCGTCGTAAGACCCTGCAAAAAGCAAAGAAAATACCGAAAAGATCAGTACGGAAATGAAAGGATGGCGATTAAATTTCATAGGCCCCTCTTACTTAAATAAAGATCGAAAAGGAAGAAAACAGAAATTGCTTGTCAAAGGATAGCATGCGGGCTACGTAATCGTCTCATAAATTTACAGGGCCAATGAAGATCAATCGATAGCATTAAGCAGCGGAAGGGAATCGGGATCCTTTCGCATTGGCTCTAAACCAAAATGTTCAAAAGCGCGTCGAGTGGCCACACGGCCGCGTGGCGTTCGGTCTAGAAAGCCTATTTGGAGGAGATATGGTTCGATGATCTCTTCGATCGAATCTTTCTCTTCGTGGATGGCGGCGGAAAGTGTGCCGAGGCCGACGGGGCCGCCGTCGAATTTTTCGATGATGGTGCGGAGCAGTTTTGCGTCGCGTTCGTCGAGGCCGTAGCTGTCGACTTCCATTTTGTCGAGCGAATCGGCAGCGACAGTGCCGTCAATACGGCCCTCGTGATCGACCTCTGCGAAGTCTCTAACTCTTCTGAGCAAACGATTTACGATTCGCGGCGTGCCGCGGCCACGGCGTGCGATCTCATGCGACCCTTCATTATCGACCTCGACGTCAAGTATTCTTGCCGATCGGTCACAGATGGTCCGCAGTTCTTCAACGCCGTAAAAATCGAGGTGAAATATGATCCCGAATCGTCCGCGTAGCGGTGCCGTGATCATGCCCGGACGCGTCGTTGCGCCGATCAGCGTGAACTTCGGTAGATCGAGTTTGATCGATCGCGCAGCAGCACCCTGACCGATCATAATGTCGAGATTGTAGTCCTCCATCGCGGGATATAGGATCTCCTCGATCGCGGGGCTGAGGCGATGAATTTCGTCGATGAAAAGCACGTCGCCTTCGTCGAGGTTGGTCAGAATAGCAGCAAGATCTCCGGCTTTTTCGATGATCGGCCCGGCCGTCGATTTGAGCGAAGCTCCCATTTCATTCGCAACGATGTTCGAAAGCGTGGTCTTCCCAACTCCCGGCGGGCCCGTCAGCAAAATGTGATCGAGAGCCTCGCGGCGCCGAAGAGCAGCCTGCATGAACACGCGAAGATTATCTTTTACCTTTTGTTGGCCGATGTATTCCGATATCTTAGTCGGACGCAAGCTGGCCTCGAACCGCGACTCTTCGACCGAGACTTCGTCACTTCGTATGCTAATTGTGCCGTAATCGGACATTGGTTAAGAATTTTCGTCCACAGATGGACACAGATAAACACAGATTGGATCAATTTATCTGAGTCTATCTGTGTTCATCTGTGGACCGACTCTTACTAGAATAACAGACCCTTGTGATAAAGAGCCAAAATATCCATTGAAAGTGCAACAGTACAATGCAGCACAAGTCCCAGCCAGATCGTGCCGTTTTTATAGCTGATCCAACCAAGAAATAGGCCAGCGAAAATGGCCGCGAATGTTTCCGCCATCGGCTTTTGAAAATGGATCATCACGTAGGGAACCATCATTACCAACACCGAATAGAAACCGAGCGAAGGCTTGAGACTGTGAACCAGAAATCCGCGAAAAAAGAACTCGAGGCCGAAAAACTGCGCGAAATAGATAAGTTCCCAGATCAGGAGAGTCGTTCCAATATTCGGATCGACATCGTAGAATTGCAAAAACGGATACTTCGACGAGAAACTCTCGGTCAGCGACATTAAATAAACCAACGGCAACATGATCGCGATGCAAATGCCGAGCAGTTTCAAAAATCCGGGCTCGACCTTCGCCGCGAGTCCAATTTCGCTCAGCTTCCGTTTCTGAACAAACAACACAAACAAAACCGGCGGCACTACATAGAAAAATACCGAGATAAAGGCCCACCAAAGTAGGCCATAAAGGTTGCTCGTAGTCGGAAATTCGGCCTCAAGGCCGACATGAGCGAACTGCGTACTTGCCAATATCAAATTCAGAAACTTCGGGTCTTTGATATAAAAGATCAGCGTCAAACCAACGGCGGCGTAGATCAAAGCGAAGATCGCTCTGCGATCCAACTCGCCGAGGTCGTGTTTGAATTGTCGGGCGATCTCAAGCATCGAGCGGCTATTTTGCAAGTATCTGGAGCGATGATCTGAGCAGTTTCTGAACCGTCAGTTCCGAACCTTCTTTCATCGCCTGCTGCAGTGCTTTTTCGGCAGCAGCTTTTTGATAACCAAGATTTACGAGTGCCGACAATGCATCGTCAACGACCTCATTGTCACTGGTCGGCAGCGAAACGGACCCGGTCTTTCCGGTTTCGATCGAGGCGACCTTATCGCGAAGCTCGACGATCAGACGCTCAGCGGTTTTTTTGCCGACGCCGGGAATTGATGTGAGTTTTGTAATGTTTCCACTGCGAATGGCGAGAACTATGTCGTCTGAGCTCATTCCTGAAAGCAGCGTCACGCCCGACTTTGCTCCGACACCTTGAACTGAGATCAGCAAGAGATATAGGTCGCGTTCGCGGGCCGTTTGAAAGCCGAATAGCTGTATCGCGTCTTCGCGTACGTGAGTGTGAATACGCAGACTAACGTCCGCGCCGATCTCGCCTAATTCGTAGTATGTCGAAAGCGGAATCCCGACCTCATAGCCGACGCCACCGACGTCGATGACGACTCGGTCGGTGTCTTTTTCTAAAATCTTGCCGGTAAGGTGAGCGATCATCGTTTCACGGTTGCAACATGATTGTAAGGCAAAAGAAGAAATGCCACAAAGGAACGAAGAAACAAAGTTACTAAAAATCGATAATTGTGGCTCTTTGTTCCTTCGTGTCTTTGTGGCGTCCCCTCTCTTGCGCTTGTTTTCACAATCTGTTCAGATGTAGTTAATGCCGCGTATTGAAAAAATATCGGAACTAACCACGATGCGGCTCAGCATCTACCTTCGCTGCCTTAAAGAAATGGCGGCGGAAGGTGCAGCCTCGGTGTCGTCTGACACTCTTGCGAAACGCTTTCATCTCAACTCAGCTCAGATCCGCAAAGACCTCGCGA
This sequence comes from uncultured Acidobacteriota bacterium, assembly GCA_937871585.1. Lineage (GTDB taxonomy): Bacteria > Acidobacteriota > Blastocatellia > Pyrinomonadales > Pyrinomonadaceae > OLB17. The sequence goes on from CALMPJ010000203.1 coordinate 36,548, forward strand.
ACTTTGGCGAATTCGGCGTTCGCGGCGTCGGCTATAACATTGAGCAGCTTTCTGAACACCTTGTCCGCATTCTTGGCCTTGATCGAGAGCATCAGGTCGGCATCATCGGTGCGGGTCGTCTAGGAATGGCGTTGACGGATTATTATGGTTTTCGGCAAACGAATTTCACGGTAACCGCGCTTTTTGATACTGACAAAACAAAGGTCGGACGCACGTATGGCGAAGTTGCGATACTCGATATTTCCGAGATCAAGCGAGCCGTCAGCGACGGATTGATCGATGTCGCCGTGATCGCGGTTCCTGCGCCATTCGCTCAGGAGGCGTTGGATATTGTTGTCGAAGCAGGCGTTAAGGCTGTGATGAACTTCGCTCCGGTTCCGCTCAAGGCTCCGAGCGATGTAAAGGTGAAATCGATCGATCTGACGATCGCGTTAGAGAGCCTTTCGTATTTTCTCGCAACAAAAAATGGCAGCGAATAAACGCGGAACCAAATTCTTGCGTCAAACGTAATATAAGTTGTAACTTTAGATAAGGAATTATGTGTTGTATGGCATTCATAAAAAGGTTCGCACCATTCGCGATAGCTTTGTCGATCGGGCTGTTTATTACGAGTCTTTTCGTTGACATTTCGATGCCGCGATTTGGCGGTAAGCATCGCGCAAAACGACGTCAATACGTGGAGCAGTTGGAGCAAAGGAATGCGGAACTCGAACGCCAAAACGCAGAGCTTCGTTCGCAGGTAGAATCGCAAACGGGAACGAGAAACGTGATCGTAACATTGCCGAATGGCGATGCGACCGTAACTGAACTTCCGGTTCCGCCGATCGCTCCGGTAGCACCGATACCGCCGGTTCCTGCGGTTTCGCACAAACACTAACTGACTTTCACGCAATTTTGAACCACAGATTCACTCGCAACGCGGCGATGTGTTAATCTGTGGTTCTTGTATTTGAGGAATTAGAATGCGAAGGCTTACAGGCGGTTTTTTATGCTTTGTCGTTTCGTTGGCATTAGGCATCGCCTCGGTCAAACTAATTGATTTCAAGGATGTTAATGAGGTGCATTTGCCGACGGTCGAACCCGTTCCCGTAGTTCCCGAAAGTAGAATAGAGAGTGGAGAAGCAAAACTTCCAGCGACCCGAAATCACTTAAATTGTTTTGAAGTAGAATCTTGGGATTCTTACCGCGAGCAAGCAGGACTGGACGAGAAAGAATTGGATGCTCTGGTGGACGAGATGCTTCCGACACTTCCTAAAGAATTGAGAAAGGATCGCAAAAGGCTACGGGAATTTTTGGAACGCGAATTCTTAGGTGAAAACTTCAAACCGGCGACAACGAGAGATTTGCTATTCAGGACGATCTGTACAGATTTAGATGGACGAAACAAGCGCAAGAAAACTGATCGTTGAGGTCGGAAAGCTACTGTACGATCGCGGGCATGTTGTCGCGTTTGACGGGAACGTGAGCATTCGGTTGGACGAGAATACCGTTGTGGCGACGCCGACTATGACCTCAAAAGGGCGAATGACCGAGGAATGTCTCGCTCTGACCGACATTGACGGCAAGGCCCTCAATGAAAATCGTGCTTCGTCCGAACTCGCGATGCATCTGCTGATCTACAAGATGCGACCGGATATTATGGCGGTGTGCCATGCTCATTCGCCGCACGCGACGGCATTTTCGGCGGCAGGATTGGCGATCGACCAACCGATATTGTCCGAGGTGATACTGACGCTCGGCTGTGTGCCGCTGACAGATTACGGAACACCTTCGACCGACGAGCTGACCGAGGCCATGAAGCCATTCGTGCCGCATCATAATGCATTGCTGATGGCGAATCACGGTGCCGTAGCTTACGGCGAGCATCTGTGGCAGGCATTTGACCGGCTTGAGACGCTGGAGCACACGGCAAAGATCGCGATACTTGCCAAATCGCTTGGCGGTGCAAGAGATCTGCCAAGTGACGCCATTGAGAAGTTGATCGATATCCGCGAAAAGGCCGGTTTCCTTGGCCCAAATGCCCGTTGCCAGGCTTGCGGCTACCTGCACGAAGCAAACAGTTCGTGCGACCTCGATGTCAGTTATCCGCACAGCAACGGTTCAAACGAACCAAAGGTCTCGCTCACACGCGAACAATTGATCGAGCTTTTGAGCAAGGCGGCCAACTTAGGTTAGAATCTATTTTCACGTTATTTTTTAGGAGCAAAACTAAATGCAAGAAGCATTAGGAATGGTTGAAACAAAGGGCCTCGTCGCGATGATCGAAGCTTCGGATGCGATGGTCAAGGCTGCGAATGTGCAGCTGGTCGGCTACGAAAAGATCGGTGCCGGATTTGTCACCGCGATCGTTCGCGGCGATGTTGCGGCTGTTAAGGCTGCGACCGATGCCGGAGCCGCCGCCGCTCGTCGCGTAGGCGAACTCGTCAGTGTCCACGTAATTCCGCGTCCGCACTCGAGCGTTGATGAGACGCTGCCGGTCGTCAAAAAGTAAGCAGTAAGCAGTTAGCAGTAAGCAGATAATTCTGCGGGCCTGCTGACTGCTGACCGCTCACTGCTAACTGAAATGATAATCGCACGCATAATGGGCACGGTCGTGTCCACGCAAAAAGACGAACGCTTGCAGGGCAAGAAGCTGCTCATCGTCAAGCCGATCAATCTCGACGGCACCGACCAAAGCGGCTACGTTGTCTCCGTGGACACTGTCGGTGCGGGCTTTCACGAGAAAGTGATCGTTGTCAGCGGTTCGTCGGCACGACTTGCAGAGGGCAACAAAGATTGCCCGGTCGATAGCGCGATCATCGGCGTGATCGACGAGATCGATTTCAAATCATAATGCAGATCGCACGCGTCATCGGTACAGTTGTTTCGACCGTGAAGAACGAGGCTCTTCACGGTCGAAAGTTTCTGATCGTCCAAACTCTCGATGCTGATCTGAAACCAAAAGGATCTCCAACTGTCGCACTCGACGCAGTCGGCGCGGGAGAAGGCGAATTAGTTTTTTGGTGTCGCGGCAAAGAGGCTTCGTTCCCGTTCAAACGCGACGAAACACCGACCGACTGCACGATCGTCGGTATTATCGATTCTGATAAGCACGTATTTCAAGGCTAATGTTACTTGCTCGTGTCATCGGCAACGTCGTTGCCACGCAAAAGAATCAGCGTTACGAGGGAACTCGTGCGATGCTTTGCCGTCAGATCACACCTGAGGGCAAAGATATGGATTACACGTGCATCGCTCTCGACTCCGTAAACGCCGGCGAAGGCGACACCGTGATAATCGTTCAAGAAGGCTGGGGAGCCTCGACAGCCTCGACCGGAACGCCCGGAGCGGCGATAGATTCGGCGATAGTTGGTGTTGTTGATTACGTAGATTTGCTTAAATGAGTTCCAAGGTCAAAACCGACAGTCCTAACGATCTCTCTGCACTATTTGCAGCGATAGAGAAGATCGGGCATCGGCTCGATAAGATCGAGCAAGGCGGCTCGTCGCCCCAAATTTCAAATCTCAAATCTGAAATTTCAAATTCACAAACCAATCATCCAAGCCTCGACAAACTCAACGTCGTCGAGGCTATTGCCGACAGCATTTTCAGCCATTACACCAAAGAAAAGGCCTGCCAGTTTGAACCTGACAAGCCTTGTGACCACTGTTCGATGTGTAACTCGAGAGGATTCTAGCTACTTCGTTGCCGGAGCCGCAGGTGCAGGAGCGGCCGGAGCCGGTTTCCTTATTGAGTTTGCGTCTCCGACGCTCGGTACAGTTTTTCCTTTATCATCTGCCTGGAAGTACGGCTCTTCCTTAAATCCGAGCAGACCCGCAGTCAAGACAGCCGGAAATGAGTTTCGCGTGGTGTTGTAGGTTTGAACCGCCGCGTTATAGTCAAGGCGAGCTACATTGATCCGATTTTCGGTTCCCGAAAGTTCATCCTGCACTTTCATAAATGCATCGCTCGAACGAAGCTGCGGATACGTTTCCTGAAGGCTCAAGAGACGGCCAATTGTACCGCCAAAACTGTTGTTAGCATCAATCACCGCCTGCTTCTGCTCAGGTGACTTGTCACCGTCGGCTCCTGCTGGCGCAGCCTGTTGGGCGTTTAACAAACGTGATCTTGCGTCCGCGATCTGGCCGAACACTTCTTGTTCGTTGACTGCGGCCATCTTTGCTGTTTCGACCAAATTCGGTATCAGATCGGCGCGTCGCTGCATTGAGCTTTCGACGTTTGACCACTTGGCCTTAACGCCCTGTTGTTGAGCCGTTAGTTCGTTATAGCTGCAGCCGCTCGCTCCAAGAGCGGCGAATATTGCTATTGAAAGTAAAATTGCTCGTTTCATAATGTTCTCCTAAAAGTTACGTTTTATCGATCTTGTCCACTGCATCAATGACCTTCTCGATCTGCTGCAGATAATCTCCAAATAGCTCGTTTATCGAGCGTTCGTCATAGACCGTCTTTCCGACATTTTCTCGAATGTCAAATATCTTATCAAATGGTGCGGCGTCGAGGTTCAAATGTTTGATCGCGAGCGCCACGATCTCGTGTTTTGTCGTCGGCGGTTCGAGGCCGTGAAGTATAAGCACCGCACGAAACAGAGCCGAAAAACTCGACAGGCTGTCTGCCATGAGAGCCTTCAGACCATCGACCGTCTGTGACGCCGGAATGTAAGCTCGACGAAGCTGCAACAGCTTGCTGCGGAGCTCGTACTCAGCTTGCAAACGTAAGAATTTGTCCGATATAGACAGGCCTTCGAGCACGTCTTCGCCAAATAATACCTTGTGAGCGAGCGTCATTTGGTGAAACTCGATCGGGAACACGTCCGCAGCATTCGCGATCTCCGAACGCGTAAAATACATCGGGACAGGATGTCCCAACCGTCGCCATTCGCGAACGCACGCATGAGCGTTTCGAAGGTCAGCAGGGCCGATCTTTTCCAAAGCGATCATTGTGTTATAGTCCGACTGCTTCGGCACGAAATCACCGGCAGCGGCCGAACCGTACAATATTACCGACACGAGATTCTTGCCGTGTGTCGAACGGAGATCGTCAATAAAGGCCTGAAATTCCTGCATCATAACTTACCAATCTCCTCCTGCGCCGCCGCCTCCGAAATCTCCTCCGCCTCCGAAACCGCCCCAATCCGAGCCGCCTGACGAGCCGCCCCAGTCGCTTGATGACGAAGATGAACCGCCGCCTGAGCCCAGAACTCCGCCAATTATCCACGGCAACGCACTTGAACCGGAGTCATTACTCGATCCAAATCCGCCGCCGCCCCAACGGCTGCGGTCTTTCGAACTTGGACCGCCTTTGCTGCCGCGTGAGACGATGATCAAGATAATGATAAATATTATCAAAGCACAGCAGAAGATACTGAAAACGGTCGTGCCTGCTCCAGGGCCGGAAACGGTGGGCTTCGTCGCGGTATTCGTGTTGCCGGAGACGTTGCCTTTGCCGCGAATTGTGGCGATGTAGGCTAGAACGGTGTCGCTGATGCCTTTTCCGTAGGTGCCCTTTTTGAATTCCGGGACGAGATACTGCCGGTGCAACGAGCCGACGATGCCGTCGGGTAGCTCGTCTTCGAGGTCTTTGCTGACGTGCGTAAAATATTTGCGGTCGTCGATCGCGACGAACAATAGGGCGCTTGGGTTGTCGTCTTGTTTTGAGCCAATGCCCCAGCCACGGGCTACGGCGAGCGAGTAATCAAATATCGGCCTTTCGCCGGTCGTTTTGACGACGACAACGGCGATCTCGACTTGCGGGTTTGTGGTCTCTTTTAATTCACGAAGCGTCTTCTCGAGATCCGCTTTTGTCGCGGTGTCCAGAACTCCGGCGTAATCATTTACGTGCCCCGTCGGTGCGGGCAATGGCGAATCGTTTTGCGAAAAAGAAGCTGATGCCGCCAGTAGGAGCAGGGCGGCCGCGAAGAGAGTTCGGAATTGGAAAGATCTTGCTTTCATCAAGTATGCGAACATTATCGCATGCTCAAACTAAATGTACGATTCGGCGATAAATTAGGTTCCGGAATTCGGTTTGAAGGCCGAAACGACCTCGGCTCGGAATATGCGTTTTGCTGCTCGGACTGTCGGATGAGCATTAGCGAAAGCAACGAGTTCGTCTGCTGTTGGAGCGTCGGACAATATGGGCACTTCGACCGCTGCGTCGCCTGACTTAAGGTCGGGAATGAGGTGCGACATGTCGCGTTTTGGGGCCGTGGATACGGCTGCATTGGCGGCGTAGGCGGCCATTCGGCGGCTGATCGATTCGCCTGAAAATAACGCAACAAAACTTGCGGCTTGGGCTATCGGAAGCAGGCTGTCGCCTGTCGCGGCGAGCTGATCTTCGTAACGCTGATCGAGTTTTTCGTCGTCGACGTGTTCGAGATCTTCGCTTGAGAGGGACGCTAGTTGAAGAGGAACTCCGGACGATATCGGCGGCGGCGTGTATTCGAACGGCGGCTCAAGATTGCCTGTCGGCTCGTCGAAGTCTGACGGTTGGTCATCGAAATACGGCGGCTCTTCCGGTTCGTTAATTTCCGATTCTTCTATTTGAACTTCGGCAACAGGCTCGACCGGTTTTGTTTCCAGTTTTATCGCCTCAATCTTGGGTTCAGGTGCTGGAATCGGCGGCGATACAGGCTCAACGATAGCGGGTTTGGGCTCAATTAGAGTTTTTTTTTCCGTGACGGCAGCATTGCCGTTCGATGCAGAACCGAGCTTTTCGATAAGGTCTTCGAGGTCGGCAAGTCGCCGCATTTCGGCAAGTTTAACTAGGCCGATCTCGAGTGTGTGACGCGAATGTGTGGCGGCGCGAAGCTGAGTCTCGGTTGTCGCAAGGGAATTGAAGAAGCGCGTCAGGTCGCTCGGCGAAAAATGTGCGGCAAGTTCAGCCAATTCTTCAGGCCGCAGACGCGCCGATTCAGTTAGTTTCTCGTCGCCGCCAGAAACCTTGAAAACTAGCATGTCGCGAGTCAGGCCGAGCATGTCTTTGCAGAAGTTGCGAAGGTCGTGACCGCGAGCTATCAGGTCGTCAACTGTTGTGAATATTGCCTTTACGTCGTTCGTGGCAATTGCGTTGACCGTGCCTTTCAGGACTTCAACGCCTGCAAATCCAAGTGCTTTTGTAACATCTTCGACTTCGATCTTTTCGCCGGAAAAACTGATGACCTGATCGAAATTGCTCTGCGCATCACGCATCGAACCTTCGCCCGAACGTGCTATTTCGCGTAGAGCTTCGTCCGTAACATTGACGCCTTCGGCGTCTGCGATCAAATGCAGACGATCGAAGATCTTCTGCAAAGCGATGGTTCGAAACTCGAACTCTTGCGACCGCGAAGTGATCGTCTCCGGCACCTTGTGCAGCTCGGTCGTGGCTAGAATAAACACGACATTCGGCGGCGGTTCCTCGAGCGTTTTGAGCATCGCGTTGAACGCGTTGCGCGACAGCATGTGAACTTCGTCAACGATAAAGACCTTGAAACGGTCGCGTGCCGGACTGAAATTGATGCTGTCGAGTATCGTATCCCGCACGTCATCAACGCCCGTGTGCGACGCGGCGTCGATCTCAATTACGTCGATCGAACGGCCCTCCGAGATCTCTATGCACGAAGGGCAAGCGTCGCCATTAGCCGTAGAACAAGGCGTTAGATTCGGTTTGTCGGTCGTTTTGTGGCAGTTTAGTGCCTTTGCCAAAATGCGTGCGGTCGTGGTCTTTCCGACGCCTCGCGAGCCCGAAAAGATGAACGCGTGATGCAGACGGTCGTGCTCGAGAGCGTTACGCAGCGTTTGCGTAATGGTCTCCTGGCCGGTGACTTCCTCAAAAGTCTGCGGCCGCCATTTTCGAGCAATGACCGTATATGACATTGGTTAAAGGATAAAGGAAAAAGGAAAAAGGATAAAGTTCGGAACAGAATGAGAAGGTGTGTCATTTTGATGCCGCGTTGCAATTCCGCCGCGTTTCCGCCAAACCGCCGTTTCACCTCGTTCCGCCACGGTTGAAAACGATAGCGTTCAAAAGTTTAATGTTGACACTATGTTGCACAAACGATACAATAGCAGCATGAATGAATTTCGACGTTGGGAAGAATTCGCATTAGGGCCCGGAAAGGCGGGACGCGATATTCATGTGACTTTGGACCCCAATTTCAATATTACGCTTGGTGCGCGTGCGGCACGCAGATTTGGTATGAGTGATTCGGTGGTTATGATGTTTGATAAGTGGAACAAGATCATCGGCATCGTTCCGGCGAAGCATAACGCTCCAAATGCGTTTCCACTTGTCCGTAAGCCAAGAGGCGAGCATCGTGTGATACGTGCCCGTTCGTTTTGCCGCTATTACGGGATCAAGGTCATGCGAACGACCGCGATCAAAGCCGAGATCAATGCCCAAGGCGTTCTCGAATTAGACCTCAAATTCACCAGGTTGTGCGTCCGAAACCCGGAACCGAAGCCGATGCTGGTACCCGAGCCGGCAGCTCAGGATTGATCTCAACTGCCACGGATTTGCTTTGCCTTAATGAGATCGGTTCAGCCGGGCTTGCGGAGCTTCCGTAGATCACTCCTGAAATGGCTTGTTTGGCTTTCGTGTTATGCCCACACGGCTGGCTTTCGCGGCTCCGCCTTATCCGCAGTGCGGTCGCGGCTTGCCCGACCGTTGAGGTTGCCACCATAATTCACGGAGGTGGCTGTGCCGCCGACTTATGTTTCAGATATCGAGAGACACGCCGGCCTACTATTTGACCGCTGTAACAAACGATCGATTGCCGATCTTTCGCACCGAAGCGTTGGCGCGGCTGATGTGTGAGGCCCTTGATGAGGCACGGCGTTCGGGCAAATTTCTCATTGTCGCTTACGTCATAATGCTCGGCCATCTGCATCTCGTTACCGACAGCAAAGTCGCCTCAAAAGACATTTTCCGGTTTGCAAAAGGCATTGGCAGTCGTCGGATCATCGATCATCTAAAAAACGAATGTAAAATAGAGTCACTTGAAAAACTGCGTATTCCGCCTCGAACAGATGGATCGGAGTTTATGGTCTGGCAGAAGCAACCGAATACTCGATTGTTGTGGAGTGAACAGATGCTGTGGCAGCGAATTCAGTATACGCATCTGAATCCTGTTCGTGCCGGACTTTGCGACCACCCGAACGACTGGATGTGGTCGAGTGCTCGGATCTGGAATGGCAGGCCGCTCGAAAATGAACCTTTGCAAGTTGATCGCGATAAGATCCAATGGCACCGCTAAGAAGTCGGCGGCAAAGCCGCCTCCGTGGGGTGGGTTGGGCACCTACGCGGTCGGGCAAGCCGCGACCGCACTGCGATTGGGGCGGAGCCAAGAAGTGAAAAATTGAATCGATGCAGTACATGTTTTCCTTGATTTCGCCGTAATTCGGAGTAATATTTACCTTTAAAACCATTTCTTTTCAGGTCAATTAGCAAGGAGTAGCGCTATGAGATTTCCACGGACAGCGGCAGGGGTATTTGCGGTAGTATTGGCGTGTGTATCGTTTGGGTATGCGATCGCGACGGTGGACAGCGGTTATTTTCCGGTCGTTTCTAAGACGATGGGAAATGACAATCAGACGCAGCAGGTAGTTCAGCCGGACGGCAAGGTTGTGATCTGGGGAACCGACCTCGTTATCGACGGCATCGGCAAAGGGCGCGTGGCGCGTTTGAATGTTGACGGCACGGTTGATACTTCGTTTACCTTTTGTTCGTGTTTGACGACTCTGAACAATATCGGTCTGTTGGCTGACGGGAAATTCATCGCGGCTGGTGCAAGTGCTGACGGGAATTCGCGTGTCGTTAGATTGAATTCGGACGGTTCACAAGATCCAAACTTCACGACATCGCTCGGCGGCTATCAAGGTTCGAGTGCGACCTATATGGGCAACGCACCGGACGGCAAGGTTTACATCACTCATGGCGGCAGTCTCGGCCAAGGTTTTCACTCAGGCTACTTGTACCGGCTGGATACGAACGGCTCGACCGATACGACGTTTGCGGCGATCCTGTATGACAGCGGGCGGTCGATCTGGGGATATGCGAGGGACATCGAAGTATTGCCGTCGGGCAAACTTTACTTCGCGATCGCGGGTTCTTCTGGCGGCTCCACGTCAGCGTATATTCGCCGTTACAACGTTGATGGAACTCAAGACACGACTTGGGAAGCTCCGGCGATCGGCTCTTTCGGAGTGGATATTTATTCGATCTCGCTGCTTCCGGATGAAACTCTATTGATGGGTGGCACGTTTCCGACCGTAAACGGCGTAGCGCGGCCAAACCTTGCCAAACTGGCACCGGCGGGAAATGTTGACATAAAATTTTTTCCCCCAAACACAAAGGGGGGTGTTTCGCAGCTTGCCGGACTTTCGAACGGCAAAGTTCTTTATTCCGTTAATGGCCGCCTCGCACGGCTGAACGCTGATGGTTCGCCCGATAGTGGATTTAGTCATCCTTCGGAATTTACAACGACATGGAGCAAGTTCTCGCTTGGGCCGATGGAAAGGATAGTCGTTCGCGGAGTCGACTTGGTTCCGTCACACAAGCTTTTCAGGCTTGAATCTAACGGCAGTGTCGATAATTCGTTCAACGCAAACATAACTACATTCGGCCAAGTCTCTGTGGTAGCCAGCCAATCGAATGCAAAGGCTGTGATCGCCGGTACGTTCAACCGTATAGGTTTGGTGTCGCGAGCCGGAATTGCCCGTTTGAATGCGGACGGAACGCTCGACACTTCGTTCGATCCGGGAACCGGATTCAGCAGTTTGCCAAAAGCGGTCGTTGTTCAGGCCAATGGAAAGATTCTTGTCGGCGGTTCGTTCACATCTTACAACGGTTCACCGGTGAGCGGCTTGGTCAGATTGAACAGCGACGGAACGCTCGACACCGCATTTACTCCGTCAATTACGGGCGTGTTGGGAATCACGATCCAATCGGACGATAAGATATTTGCATATGGTTCTTTCACGACCGTTAACGGTGCGACTCGCGAACGTCTCGTTCGTCTCAACGCCGACGGAACAAACGACACAACGTTTACCGCTGTGATCTCTAACGGCAGCGTCTATTCGATCTCGATCGAACCAAACGGCAAGATCGTTGTCGGTGGCTCATTTACAGGCGTTGAGGGTTTCAGTCGCTCAAATCTGGTGCGGCTAAACATAAATGGTGGGATCGACCATTCGATGACTGCCGTCTCGATACCGACGATCCATTCGGTCAAGGTGCTTCCGACGGGCAAAATACTTTGTCTGACTGGTGCGGGCGGCGGCAGCGGCAGCATTATTCGACGAAATTTCGATGGCACGTCGGATTCGACATTTGTTAGTCCAGCGTTGCTGATGAGCAATGTTGATCCGCGTATCAATTCGATGGCATTGCAGGCCGATGGCACTATTATTGTCGGCGGCGCATTCTATTCCATTGGCGGAGCCGCTCGCGGCAATCTCGCGCGGCTAACACCAAACGGAGTTGTTGACGGTCTGTTTTTGACGAATGGTGCCAGCCATACGGTCAATTCGCTTGAGAATCAACCCGACGGCAAGGTCATCGTCGCCGGGCAGTTTAGCCGAGTGGAAACATCGGTTCGAGCCGGTGTCGCGAGGATAGTTCCGGGAGCATTCGTTCGTGTCACGCCGTTCGATTTTGACGGTGACGGTCGTGCCGATGTTTCGGTGTTCCGAGCCTCAGAAGGGCGTTGGTACATTCTGCAAAGCGGCGATCTGACGATGCGACAGGTGAATTTTGCGATCGCGGGCGACGTTCCGACGCCGGCCGATTTTGATGGTGATGGTAAGACGGACGTTGCGATCTATAGGCCTTCGAACGGCGATTGGTGGTCGCTAAGCAGCTCCACCGGACAGCAGATCAACGGCAGCTTTGGCCAGACAAACGGAACGCCGCTGCCGTCGGACTACAACGGTGATGGGCGAGCAGACTACATTATCTATCGACCGGCTACGGGCTATTGGTCGCGAATCTCGAGTGCGACCGGCGAGGGATTTGATCGTTCGTTTGGTGCTCCGGGCGATAAGCCGGTGATCGGCGATTTCAATGGTGATGGAATGTCTGATGTGGCGATCTATCGACCGTCTGACGGCAACTGGTGGTGGTGGAGCAGTTCGGACAACATACAACGTGCGACTCGTTGGGGAATCGCCGAGGATATTGCCGACGCTGCCGATTACACAGGCGACGGCCGCAGCGATTTCGCCGTGTTCCGGCCATCGACCGGCGTTTGGTACATATACGATGCGGCGAATAATTCGTCGATCATCTATCCGTTCGGCACGGCAGGTGACCGGCCTGTAAGCGGCGACTACGACGGCGACGGTCGTGCGGACACAAGCGTATTCAGACCAACAACAGGCGTCTGGTATGTCCTACGAACGACCGCCGGTTACACAGGCTATCAGTGGGGAATCGCGACCGATTCGGCGATCCCGAACGTTTACGTGCCGCAATAGCACCTAATGCAGAAGCCCGCACGGAGTAAGGGTCTTGACACCATTACTTCGTGCGGGCTTCTGCAAATATGGCGGCCCCAGACTTAACCGCAACACATAATTGGTTTCGCTACCGTTGCTCGATTCCTCGCCTAGCGGAGTTCACGATCAACTATTGTGCGGAGCCTGGGACCAAATAAAAGGATAAAGGAAATCGGAACCTCACGCTAGCGTCCCGGACGGTTTTCCTGCTCGTACTCTTCGCAGTAGCAATTATCGTCGGTGCCGATGTTGCAATTCGGCGGGCTAGTGCGAATGCAGTTCTTGCCATATTTGACGAGAAGAACGACCAGAACCGTAATCCCGACAACAAATGCCGCCATCAAGATCTTGTCGGATTTGCTCCAGCCTTTTTTGGTTTGGCGGCGCTCGATACGCTCGTAGGCGACAGGATCGAAGGTCTCGCTCTTGCGCCTGAGTTCCTTTGACTGCTCATCGATCGCCTTTTTAATATCAGGAGCCGCTTTGGTGCTGTGGCGAAGCACATCGTCATTCGGCACGACATTGGCACTTGGCTGAGCAAGTGCCGGCATCGAGAACGTGGTCAAAAGAATCGAATAAATGAGGAAAAGTGTGGTGTTGAGCCGAAACATTTTCATACTGCTATGTTCCTGAAAATAAAGGTGATGGCGGAAAGGGTGGGATTCGAACCCACGGAACCCGTTAAGGCTCACAGCATTTCCAATGCTGCCAATTCAACCACTCTTGCACCTTTCCGCTAAGCTGAACTGTAATTGTTAGTCGCCGTCTTTGTCTTCGCCGTTTACGACTTCGACCGCACCGTCGACCGAATCTTTGATTGTATCAGCCGCAGCGGCAACTGGCGAATCTTCGTCGCCAACAAGCCAGCCATAAACGAATCCGGCGAGCAATGCACCGGCGATCGGAGCCAGCCAGAAAAGCCAAACTTGACCAATAGCCCAATTCGTTCCATTGATCGCAAGCAAAACCGCAGGACCGGTCGAACGAGCGGGATTTACCGAAGTGTTAGTAACAGGGATCGAGATCAAGTGGATCAACGTCAGACAGAAACCGATCGCGATCGGAGCGAAACCTTTAGGAGCTTTCTTGTGTGTCGCACCCAAGATGACGATCAGGAAGAAGAACGTAAGCACTACCTCGGTCACAAACGCCGCCACGATCTCGTATTTGCCCGGCGAATAGTCTGCGAATCCATTCGATGCCAGTCCGCCCGCGAGCGAGAATCCGGGCTTGCCGCTTGCGATCAAATAAATAATGCCTGCAGCTGCTATAGCTCCTAAAACCTGAGCGATCACATAAGGCAGAATATCGCGAGCCTCGAAACGCTTGCCTGCCCACAGACCGATCGTGACTGCAGGATTGAAATGTCCGCCCGAAATATGGCCGAGAGCGTATGCTCCGGTCAGAACAGTCAAACCGAATGCAAGCGAAACGCCCGCGTAGCCGATGCCGACGGTCGGGACACCTGCGGCAAGCACTGCGGCGCCGCAGCCTCCGAGTACGAGCCAGAATGTTCCCAGAAATTCAGCAGTAAGACGATTCGTCAGTGGCATTTGCGACCTCCGTATTGGCAAACGATACCTTTGCCCAATGTTGACGAAAAGCACCGTAAGTCTCTGATTGTTGATTTAAGAAGCGATGGCGGAGAGGGTGGGATTCGAACCCACGGTACCCGTTAAGGTACAACAATTTTCGAGACTGCCCGATTCAACCACTCTCGCACCTCTCCGCGAATGTAAGATTCTACCGATTTGTATAGCGAATGTGCAAGTAGCGAGCGAACTAAGGCTTGCGGCGGGCACGAAAGAAGTCCTGCAGCAGCGAGCGGCATTCGTCGGCGAGAACGCCGCCGGTGACCTCGATCTTGTGATTTAGTACATCGCTCGTGCATATTCCAAAATGCGTGACGGCGGCTCCGAAGCGTTCGTCCGCCGTTCCGTAAACGATGCGCGCGACACGGGCGTTGATCAATGCACCGGCACACATCGCACACGGTTCGAGCGTCGAATAGACCGTCGAGCCCGTGAGCCGATAATTGTTTACGCGAATAGCAGCCGTCCGCAACGCAAGTATCTCAGCGTGAGCCGTCGGGTCGATATTCTTGATCGTACGGTTGGGTTCGGCGGCGAGAATATTGCCGGCCGGGCCGACAACTATGGCGCCGACGGGAACTTCACCGTTCTTCTCGGCTTCCCGGGCCATGCCGATCGCGCGCCACATCCATTTTTCGTCTTGCTCGAGCACAGTTAATGTTAGCTGAAACGACGAGTTAGTTGCTACTTCCAATTTCTTGCAACTGACGCGCTAACGTGTTAAACATAATGATGACTTGGCTTTTGCCCCCTTCGAAAGCATAACCTGAGCGACAGCGAATATGAACGACGAGGCTCGCAGCTCGACGCAACTTGGCGAAGAGGACATTCACATCACGAGTGTCCCGGCGCCGTTTCGCGCCTTTGCTGATGAAGTTGAAAAACGAGCTAAAAAGCCGAAGCCGACTCCGCAATCTATCGCGACGAAACTCGCACCCGCTGAATTTAACACGGCGATGGTTCATTTCTATCGCGGCGAGATCCAACGGTCGAACATTTGGCGCAGTCGCTTGGATGCTACTACAAATTGGGCCGTGATCACTGCGGGTGCGACGTTGTCATTCGTATTCAGTTCGCCCGACAATCCTCATTTTGCGATACCGATCAATACGATACTCGTGTCGATCTTCCTGTTCATGGAGGCACGACGGTATCGGTACTACGAGGTTTGGGCAAATCGTGTGCGAGTGCTCGAAACAGGCTATTTCGCACCGATGCTCTCGCAGCGTACGGTCGCTCCGGACAAGGAATGGGCCGAGCACATCTCAGCAGATCTCATCTCGCCGCATTTCACGATCAGCGAATGGGAAGCCGTAGGTCGGCGTTTGCGGTCGAATTATCTTTGGATCTTCATTTTGCTCGGGCTCGCTTGGACGTTAAAGATATACATTCATCCTTCGCCAATTCCGACTGCGACCGAAGCCGATCGCAAGCTGTTTTGGGACATCTTTTTCCAACGAGCGACTGTTGGTTTGGCTCCCGGATGGCTTGTCGTGCTGGTCGGTGCCTTGTTCAACGCGGTGACGTTATTTGTTGCATTCAGTACGCTTAAGCTGCGTGATGCATCAAGCGAAGTGTTGCCGCTTGAAAGTTTCGAGTGGCATCCGCTCAAGCAAATGTCCGATTGGGCTGAGAGCAATCTGAAACGTCGTAATACAGTTCGCCGTTCTAAAAAGGCTCGCCAGCGAGTTCGCTCAATTCATCGTTCTGAGACGTAAGTTCGGGAGAAATCATATTTATGCCAAATGATCTTAAAGAGCGTGGCGACGCGCTTGAGAACGAATATTTCCGCCGCCAAGAGTCCGAACTGCTAGCAAAAATGAAGGCAAAGCTCGACGCCGAGGCTCACGTTGACCTCGAATTCGACGGCAAGCTTGTCGAAACCGATTTTGAAAGGATCAAGATCGACGTCTGCAACAAGTGCTCAGGCGTCTGGTTCGACGCCGGCGAATTTGTGCACGTTGCTCAAGAAGAGCAGGAAACCGGCTGGTTTGGAAAGCTTTTTGGATAGGGATAATGCTTAATTTTGCGATTGAAACTGCCCTCGATGCCGGCAGGCTATTACTCGAAAAGTTCGATCGAGGCATCGCTGTCTCAAAGAAAGGCGACATCAATCTTGTCACCGAGGCCGACCTTGCGAGCGAAGCTCTCATAATCGATCGAATAAAGTCTCACTTTCCAAAACACGCAATTCTCGCTGAAGAATCCGGCGAGGCAGTCGTTACGGGCGGAGATACTTCGTGGAAATGGATCATCGATCCGCTCGACGGCACGACGAACTACGCTCACGGCTATCCGTGCTGGTGCGTGACGATCGCTCTGGAACAGAACGACGAGATCGTGCTTGGCGTCACTTACGATCCGACGAGAAATGAGTTGTTCGCTGCTGAAAGAGGCCGAGGTTCGACGCTAAACGGAAAAACTATACGTGTCTCGGACCGCGATAAGCTCGGCGATTCGCTCATCGTCACGGGATTTCCATACGACATCAAACACCGAGCTAACTTTGCAAGACATTTGACCGAGATGCTGCTCAATTCACGAGGCGTCCGCCGCGATGGCAGTGCCGCAATAGACCTCGCGTATGTTGCTTGCGGCAGATTTGACGGCTTTTGGGAAGAAGGCCTAAATCCTTGGGACGTAGCCGCCGGAGTTCTCCTCATCGAAGAAGCGGGCGGCCAAGTCTCTTACTACAACGGCTCAAAGTTCAGCCTCTACAACCCGCCGATCTGCGCTTCGAATGGACTGATCCATTCGCAGATGCTTAGCATATTGTCCTAAGGCAAATACGCTGTAGGGATCGGTTTGTCTCCAGCTATGCCGAATATGGCTGAGGTGAAGCCGGCGGTCGATCTTAACAGGTACCAGTTGTTGGTGCTTGGGCGAAAAGCCGCAACGTCGGCTTTGCCGTCACCGTCGTAATCGCCGACGGTTGGGAGGTCGTTTTGGACGCCCCATGACAGTCCGTAGTAGTTGAACGTTTCTGTTGTAAGAATGTAGAAATCCGGAAGATTGGGGTCGTTCGTTGCGCGGAAAACTGCAACGTCGGTTTGGCCGTCGCCGTCGTAATCTGCGGGAACAGGTTTGTCGCCGGCAGAACCGAACGGGAATGCAGTGTATGAGCTGTCAGAGCTCTTAAAGAAATGCCATGTCCCGTCTGAAGGACGAAAAACGGTCAGGTCGCCTAAGCCGTCGCCATCATAGTCGAATATCTGCGGAATATCGGTGCCGAGTCCGAACTGCTGAATGAAAACTTGATTCGCGAGGCTCCGTAGCTGATACCAACCGCCGTCCGAAGGCCGGAATATCGCAATGTCGGCCCTTCCGTCGCCATCGAAATCATTTGGGATCGGTTTGTCACCGCTCGCTCCAAATTGCGTGATCGTTGTGGTCGATGTTGCTGAATTGAAAAGATACCAAGTGCCGTTCGATGGCCTGAAAACGGCTACGTCCGTCTTATTGTCACCGTCAAAATCACCGGGAGCGAGCGTGTCGGTCGAGGCTCCCCAGACCGTCGGCGTTTGGTTCGAATTTATCGACGACTGATACCACCAGGTCGATGTTGACGGACGATAAATCGAGATGTCGGTCTTGCCGTCGCCGTCGAAATCATAAGGTGATCGCGGCACGACTTGGATAGCAACATCATTACCATCGCCGCCGTTATACGTGATCTTGAACGCCGAATTCAGCGGTCCTGAAAACACAGCGTTGTTAGGCAGATTTAGGAACGTGCCATTGATCGGATCGGCTCCGTCGTTTCGTAAAATGACATATGTGTCGCCGATCGCGGGACGAAATCCTTGCCAAGGAATCGGAGCGAGACGAGCGTTGTTAAGGTTCACTGCTCCGGTGACATTAAGCTGGTCGTGACCGTTTGCTCCCGGAGTTGTGCCGCCGATCTTGCAGGCGTAATTACCATTCGCTGTGAAGGTTAGGCCGTTCGAGATGTTGAGAACTCCCGTCGGCGAAGTCAGTGTTCCGGCACTGACGCTGCCCTGTACGACATTGACCGAACCGACAGTTCCCGTGCCGCCGAATCCAGAGATCGCGAGTCCGCCGCCCGTAACGATCGGATTATTGACCGTTACATTGCTCGAAGGAATATTCGCATCGACGACGAAGATACCGTTGTTGAGAGTGATCGGTCCTGAAAATCCTGCGGACGAAATGATCGCACCCGCACCGGAGCCGTTCTTTGTGATCGCGCCCGATCCCGAAGCAAGACCAATACCGACAATACCGGAACCGTCAATGGTCAGAGCATTATTGCCGAGTGATAGTATGAGCAGCGTGACTGTCGAGGCTCCATCGGCAAGAAAGGTCTGCGGAGCGTTCAGAGTAATTGGGAAATTCAACGTCTGAGTTCCTGCGTTGACCGTCAAACCTGTTGTCAGCCTGAGCGGATTGCCGCCGATCGTGTATGTGCCGCCTTCGATCAGGATAGAGCGGTAAACCGCGATGACAGAAGTGTTGTTGCTATTCGTTTGCTGCGGAGCCGCAGCCGGAAATACGAGATCGTCGTTCGCCTGCGGAGCTCCCGATGGATTCCAATTGGCCGCTGTCGCCCAGTTTGCGTCGGCACCAGTTCCAGTCCAGGTTTTCGTGGCTCCAAATGACACCACAGGAAGCAATAACATCAATGAAATCAATAAAATTCTCATCTCGGCGACTCCTTGTTCCAGATCTCGGAAGAGTATATCACCGAAAGCTCGCAGATCGGCTGTTTTGGCTCGCCCTTGCCGTGTGCTAACCTTTTGCTTTCGCTTATGTCGTGGTTTCGAAGAGACAAACCGAAGATAGATGAATCGGAAATTGACGAGGAACAGACCGTCAAGACCGAAGGTATCTTCGTAAAATGCCCGGATTGTGACAGCGCGTTGTACAAGCGCGAACTCGCCGAATCGCACGATGTCTGTACTCACTGCGACTACCATTTTCGATATTCGGCGAAAGGCCGTTTCGATGATCTCTTCGATGACGGCCGTTACGAGGAACTCGACAAGGAAGTCACCTCAGGCGATCCGCTTGGTTTTTTTGATTCAAAACCATACTACGAACGTATCGATTCTGCTCGCGATTCGTCAGGTTTGCCCGAGGCAGTTGTCTCAGCCAAGGGAATGGTCGGCGGGCATCTTGTTTATGCCGGAGCGATGGATATGGCGTTCATCGGCGGCTCGATGGGCTCGGCGGTCGGCGAAAAGCTAACTCGCATTATCGAATACGCACTTCGTGATCGTGGAGCCGTTATCATCTTTTCGGCGTCGGGCGGTGCTCGTATGCAAGAGGGAACGCTGAGCCTGATGCAAATGGGCAAGATCTCAGCGGCGCTTGCACGTTTGCATGAGAAACGTCTGCCGTTCATCTCGGTCTTGACCGATCCGACCACGGGCGGTGTTACTGCAAGTTTTGCAATGCTCGGCGATGTAAATCTTGCGGAACCGAGGGCCCTCATCGGCTTTGCGGGGCCGCGAGTTATCGAGCAGACCATCAGGCAAAAACTGCCAAAAGGCTTTCAGCGAAGCGAGTTTCTTCGCGATCACGGCATGATCGACCAAGTCGTCGATCGCCGTGAAATGCGTGACACGATCATTCGTCATCTCGATTTTATGATGAACGGCGAGCTCGGCTAACTGTCGTTCCAACGTATGGACATTCAGGTCCTGATCTCAAATCTCACCAATCCGACGCTGCTGTTTTTCTTGCTCGGAATAATGGCGACGCTCGTCAAAAGCGACCTACAGATCCCGGAAAGCAGCAGTAAATTCATCTCGCTTTACCTACTATTCGCCATCGGTTTCAAAGGCGGACAAGAACTCTCGCATAGTACATTTACAGCTGAGATCGGTTATTCGCTTTTGTTTGGTTTGGCGATGTCGGCTCTTATTCCGATCTATTCGTTTTTCATTCTTAAGCGAAAACTTAGCGTCAGTGATTCGTGCGCGGTCGCTGCTGCTTTTGGATCGGTAAGTGCGGTAACATTCGTCGCTGCTAGCTCATACCTTGAAGCGCAGAACATTACGTTCGGCGGACACATGGTCGCCGTAATGGCTTTGATGGAGGCTCCGGCGATCATCGTCGCAGTGATGCTGATGGATCGATACGACGACGACGCCGCGACGAACCGCAATATTTGGGAGATCGCACGACACAGCTTAACTAACGGAAGCGTGCTAATGGTGATCGGCAGCCTCATCATTGGCCTCGTCGCCGACAGTAAACAGGCCGAGGGTATCAAGCCGTTCACGACCGACATTTTTAAAGGCTTTCTCGCGATATTCCTGCTCGATATGGGCATGATAACGGCCCGCAGATTCGGCGCGTTTCGACGTTACGGCTGGGTTGTCACGGCATCCCCAAATCTAATTCCTGCGATCAACGGAAGCCTTGCGGCGATCTTGAGCGGACTATTCACTCAAGACGTCGGCAATCAGACGATCTTCGGCGTGCTGGCGGCAAGCGCGTCATATATCGCAGTACCTGCGGCAATGCGGCTTGCGGCTCCGAAAGCCGATCCGGGACTTTATATACCGGTCGCTCTCGGTGTGACATTTCCGTTCAATATCACGATCGGGCTGCCGCTCTATTATTATCTAGCGAGGACATTCTAATGCTGACAACGATCCTGACCGAACTTTTTGAACGCGACCTGAACAAACTGAAAGAGGAACTCGATCTTTACGAGAACGATGCCGATCTGTGGCTAAAGCCCGGACGCGTACCGAATTCAGCCGGGAATCTTGCCTTGCATCTTTGCGGAAATCTGCAGCATTTCTTTGGCGCGGTGCTCGGAAACAGCGGCTATGTACGCGACCGCGACAGCGAGTTTACGCGCACGGGCGTGCCACGCGACGAGATCCTTGCCGAGATCGACACTACTCTTTCCATTGTGAAACAAACACTTGCCGATCTCAGTGATGAAGATCTCGCCGCATTATATCCGATCGAAGTCTTTGGCAAACCGATGACAACCGGATGGTTCGCGACTCATCTCGCAACACACCTGACGTGGCATCTCGGCCAGATCACGTATCATCGCCGGATGGTATGAACTTCGCCGAATCGCAGCAATACCTGTTTTCGCTCGGCAACGAGGTCGCGGCGATGAAGCTTGGGCTGGAGAATATTCGCACGCTGCTGACCGCGCTTGGCGAACCGCAAACGAAATATCTCAAGGTCCATGTCGCCGGCACCAACGGCAAAGGCTCCGTTTGTGCGTTTCTCGATTCGATCTGCCGCCAAGCGAACATCAAGACCGGACTTTACACCTCGCCGCATCTGATCTCGATAACCGAACGCGTTCGCATTGGCGGTGTTGATATTAGCGAGGAAGAGTTCGCACGGATCGCAACGCACGTCCGCGAAACTGCAGAACGGTTGCTCGCCGATGGCAAACTCGAATATCGACCTACATTCTTCGAACAAATGACCGCGATCGCTCTCGTTGCATTTTCGGAAGCCAAAGTCGAACTCGCCATCTTGGAAACCGGCCTCGGTGGCCGCCTCGACGCAACCACAGCCGCAAATGCCGAGATCGCCGCCATCACACGCATAGATCTCGATCATCAGGAATACCTTGGGAATACGATCGAAGAAATTGCAGCGGAGAAGGCAGCGATCATTCACAGCGGTTCGCGAGCGGCGATCCTTGAACAAACTCCCGCCGTAATGCGCATTCTTCGTAAGCGTTGCAAAGAGGTCAGCGTGAAGCCTCGAACAACTGCTGAATTTCTAGGTCAAGGCTTTGGCCTGCCGAAACTTGGACTGCTCGGCGATCATCAGGTTGAAAACGCCGAGGCGGCAATTCTTGTCACCGAAATTCTTCGTGAGAATTTTAATATCAGCGACGAATCACTCGTTGCGGGTCTCGAGAATGCTCGCCATCCGGGACGACTTGAATATCAAGGCCGATATCTTTTTGACGGTGCCCACAACGTCGGCGGTGCAAAGGCACTCGTGAAGTTTGTAACCGCGAATGAAGAGCGGCCGATTACTATGATATTCGGTGCGATGAGCGATAAGAATGTGGCAGAAATTCTCGCCGAACTCTCTCCGCTCGCTGACAAGATCGTCCTGACCGAACCATCGAATTCGCGTTCGCTGACGTATGACGAATTGCTCGAGAACCTTCCTACCGGATTTTCGCGTGAACGAACGTTTGTATCAGATAGCGTGGAACACGCGATCGAGATTGCGGAGACGATCACTCCGGACGACGGCATTATGCTGGTGACTGGTTCGCTTTATTTGGTTGGCGAGGTCAAGAGTATTCTCAAGTCTCAAATTTGAAATTTGAGATATCAAATTTAAGATACTTGTATGCACAAATTAGTTCTAATTCGCCACGGCGAGAGTCAGTGGAATAAGGAAAATCGGTTCACGGGATGGTACGACGTCGATCTGTCGGAAAAGGGCAGGGAAGAGGCGAAGGCCGCGGGTCAGTTGTTGAAAACCGAAGGTTTCACATTCGATGAGGCGTATACGTCGGTGTTGAAACGTGCCATTCGAACGCTTTGGACGGTTCTTGATGAAATGGACTTGATGTGGGTGCCGCAGACTAAATCATGGCTGCTCAACGAGCGGCATTACGGCGGTTTGCAGGGGCTTGATAAGGCTGAAACCGCTGCGAAATACGGCGACGAACAGGTCAAGATCTGGCGCCGCAGTTACGACATTCCGCCACCTGAACTCGATGCAAGCGATGAGCGATATCTTGGCAACGATCCACGATACACTGACGTGCGTCCGTTTCCCGCGACCGAGTGTTTGAAAGACACGGTCGTCCGCGTTGTGCCGTATTTTGACAACGAGATCGCACCAAAGATCAAGGCAGGAAAACGCCTGATCGTCGCGGCGCACGGCAACAGCCTGCGTGCCCTGGTCAAGCATCTTGATGGCATCTCGGACGACGATATTATCAATCTAAACATACCAACCGGCGTGCCGCTGGTTTACGAACTAGACGCCGATCTGAAGCCGATCAAAAGCTATTATTTAGGCGACGCGGACGCGATCAAGGCGGCTCAGGAAGCGGTTGCAAATCAAGGCAAAGCGAAGTAAGGCAAAAGTATGAAAAGACTTGTGTTCCCGACCTTTATAGTACTGCTTGGGCTAAGTGTTGGTTCATTCGCTCAATCAACGCGTGTGTCTGATTCCGACATATCTGGCGGCCTAAAAGAGGCTCTCGGCAACGGCGTCAAATTTGCGATCAAAACGCTAGGCAAGCAGGACGGTTTTCTACTAAACGAACGTGTCAAGATCCCGCTGCCAAAGAATCTGCAAAAGGTGGAGAAGGCACTTCGCATTGCCGGACAGGGAAAGTCCGTAGATGAATTCGTTGTGTCGATGAACCGTGCTGCTGAAAAGGCAGTTCCTGTTGCGATCGATGTTTTCGTCGATTCGATCAAGCAGATGACATTCGAAGATGTGCGGCAGATCTTGTTCAGCAAAGATCAGGATTCGGCGACGCAGTTTTTCCGACGAACGAGCGAAGAAAAACTTCGTGAGAAGTTTCGGCCGATCGTTGAAAATGCCACTACTCAGGTCGGCGTTACGCAAAAATATAAGTCAATGATCGGCAAGTACGGCTTCGCCGCGAAGTTCCTCGGCCAAGACGTGACCGACATCGACGGCTACGTCACACAGAAAGCGCTCGACGGACTATTTATGTACATCGCCGACGAAGAGCGTAAGATCCGCAAAGACCCGATCAGGCGAACGACGAGTTTGTTAAAGAAGGTGTTTGGGATTTTGCGGTAGGAACCATTTCAAGGATCTCATTGGGTGAAAAGGAAGCCACGAGTTTCCTTTTCACCTTTTTCCTTTTATACTTTTGCACTTCGTATGACTTGGCAAAAGGCCCTTTTCGTCTTACTCATAATCTTCATTCTTTCGCCGTGGGGCTCGCCGTTTTTGGCCCTAGCTCTAGGGCTGGCGATGGCATTGACGATCGGTAATCCGTTTCCGCAACTTGGTGGTAAACCAACTACTTATCTGCTGCAAGCTTCGGTCGTGATGCTCGGTTTCGGGATGAATCTCGGTGCGGTTCTTAAGGCCGGCCAAAGCGGAATTTTGTTCATTCTCGCGGTCGTTTTCGGCGCACTTGCACTCGGATTTCTGTTCGGCAAGCTGCTCGGAACCTCGAAAAGAATTACAACCTTGATCACAATGGGAACCGCAATTTGCGGCGGTTCGGCTATCGCGGCGGTCGGCCCGGCGATCAAGGCCGAGAACGACGAGATGTCAGTTTCGCTCGGTACGATCTTCGTTCTCAATGCGGTCGCATTGTTCACGTTTCCGTTCATCGGACATTCGTTGGGCATGTCGCAGGAGCAGTTCGGATTGTGGTGTGCCGTTGCGATCCAAGATACGAGTTCAGTGGTTGGAGCTTCGTCAGCATATGGTGCCGCGGCTCTCGCGATCGCAGCAACCGTAAAACTCGCTCGTGCGTTATGGATCGCACCGCTCGCAATAGGGCTGGCATTTGCGTTCCGTGAGAAAGATGCAAAAGCAAAGATCGCCATTCCTTGGTTCATCTTCCTGTTCGTGGCCGCTGCCGCGATCCGTACGTTCGCTCCCGCTGTTATTCAACCGAGCATTTTCGATTCTCTGGTGAGTCTTGCAAAAGCCGGTTTCGCCGTCACATTGTTTCTGATCGGCCTTAGCCTCTCGGTCGATATGCTCAAAAAGGTCGGCATAAGGCCGTTTCTATTGGGCACGATCCTTTGGATCATCATCGCGTCACTTACACTGTGGGCCGTGCTTCGCTTTGCGTAACGAATTGGTATAATAACCGTTTCGGCTATTGACGAAATTCGCAACCTAGATGAGCATCACCGAGATCAGTGTTCGAGGAGCACGGCAGCACAATCTAAAGAACATCGACATCGACATTCCGCGCGACAAATTCGTGGTCATCACGGGTCTGTCCGGCAGCGGCAAATCGTCGCTCGCGTTCGACACGATCTATGCCGAAGGCCAACGCCGATATGTCGATTCGCTGTCAGCGTACGCTCGTCAATTCCTCGATCAGCTAGAGAAACCCGACGTCGACAGCGTCGAAGGCCTCTCGCCAGCAATTTCCATCGAACAGAAAACTGTGTCACGTTCGCCCAGATCGACGGTCGGCACGGTAACGGAGATCTACGATTTTCTGCGGCTGCTGTTCGCCTCGGTTGGTGTATCGCATTGTCCGCAATGCGACGCGCCGATCACGCGGCAATCGACCGACCGAATTATCTCGGACGTTGCCGCCCTGCCCGAGGGCGAACGCGTGATGATACTTGCGCCGATCGTTCGAGGCCGCAAGGGCGAGTTTAAGAAGGAACTTGCGAAGATCGCTAGTGACGGTTACGAACGTGTTCGCGTCGATGGCGAGATACGGCTGCTCGACGAAGCCATCATCCTCGATAAGCGAAAGAACCACACTATCGAGGTTGTTGTCGATCGCCTTCTGCTCAAGAACGGCGTCAGCGAACGTCTGTCTGAATCGGTCAAAACCGCGCTGAAACTCACCGGCGGAGCAGTGCTCGTATCGGTCATTGACGGCGACGAGAAGCTCTATTCCGAACGCATGGCTTGCGTCAATTGCGGCATTAACATCGCTCCGCTCGAGCCGCGTTCGTTCTCGTTCAACTCGGCGTACGGTGCGTGTAAACGCTGCGTTGGCATTGGCACCGTGATGGAGATCGACCAGGCGAAGATCGTCACCGACGGCCGCCAAACCGTCGAAAAGATCGAGTTTCTCGGCGGCGTTGATAAGTCGGGTTCGACGTTCCTCAAGTCCGCACTTATTGCGATCATCGAGAGATATACCGGCGGCGACAAGCTCGAACCTTCGAAGAATGGATCGGTTTCCAAGACCACGGCCTGGGCCGCACCGAAGAAACGAAGCCGCAAGAAGGCTACTGACGAAGCCGGCGGCGAAGACTATGACGCCTTGCTCGCCACGCCGTTCAATTCGCTTCCGCAGGAGATCCAAGACGCCTTTTTCAACGGAACCAAGCGTCGCCTAACGTTTCGTCACGGAGACTACAAGTTCGAGCGCGACTGGCGCGGAGCGATGCGGGCGATGCGAGAGCGAATTGAGAATCCTCCGTCCGAGAAGATAAAAGCCGCTCTTGAAGAACTCGTTGCACCGATGCCTTGCCCGTCTTGCAATGGTGCCCGACTTCAGCCGGAGAGCCTCGCCGTAAAGGTAAACGGCCACGGCATCGCGGACTATACCGAACTCGCCATCTCCGATTCGGTCAAGAAATTCGACGCGATCAAATTGAACGCCCGCGATGAAAAGATCGCCGGTCTTGTGCTCGCTGAGATCCGCGGCAGGATGCGTTTTCTGGATAACGTCGGCCTCGGATATTTGACCTTGAGCCGTTCGTCGGCGTCCCTTTCGGGTGGCGAAGGCCAACGCATTCGGCTCGCTACGCAGATCGGTTCGCAGCTTCGCGGAGTGTTGTATGTGCTTGATGAGCCGTCGATCGGCCTGCATCCTCGTGACAACAAACGCCTGCTCGACACGCTGCACGAACTTCGCGATCTCGGCAATACGGTGCTAGTCGTCGAACATGACGAAGAGACGATCATGGCTGCCGATCACATTGTCGATCTCGGCCCGCTCGCCGGAACGCACGGCGGCGAAGTTGTCGCCAGCGGCACACCGAGCGAGATCGCGAAAGCTGATTCGCTCACAGCGAAATACCTCAGCGGCGAACTGAAGATCGAGGTTCCCGAGCTTCGTCGTCTGCCGAACGGCCATCGCATCTCGGTCAAAGGTGCACGCGGCCACAATCTCAAGAACATCGACGCCGAATTTCCGCTCGGGCTGTTAACGGTCGTCACGGGCGTTTCGGGTTCGGGCAAATCGACGCTTGTCGAAGACATACTGTATCCCGCGTTGTACCGTCATGTTTACGGTTCCGCCGTAACGCCGCTTGAACATGACGAAGTTTCCGGGCTCGACCTCGTTGACAAGATCATCGAGATCGATCAGAAACCGATCGGGCGAACTCCGCGTTCGAATCCGGCGACGTTTACGGGTTTGTTCTCACCGATACGCGACCTTTACGCGATGCTGCCCGAGAGCCGCACGCGAGGTTACAAGGCCGGCAGATTTTCGTTTAACGTGAAAGGCGGACGCTGCGAGGCGTGCGAAGGCGACGGCCTCAAACGCATCGAGATGAACTTCCTGCCCGACGTCTACGTCACCTGCGACGTCTGCCGCGGTAAGCGTTACAATCGCGAAACTCTCGCCGTCAAATTCAAAGGCCTCTCGATCGCAGACCTTTTGGAAACCACGATCGAAGACGCTTTGCCGCTGCTTGAGAATATCCCTGCGATCGCCAAGATACTGCAAACTTTGCTCGATGTTGGATTGGGTTACATTCAGATCGGGCAGTCTTCAACTACGCTTTCGGGCGGCGAGGCTCAACGCATCAAACTTGCGAAAGAGCTTTCGAAACGTGCGACCGGCAAGACGATCTACATTCTCGACGAACCGACGACAGGCCTTCACTTCGCCGACGTTCACAAACTGCTCGACGTCCTGCAAAAACTCGTCGATACCGGCAACACCGTCATCGTCATCGAACACAATCTCGACGTCATCAAATCCGCCGACCACATCATCGATCTCGGCCCCGAAGGCGGCTCCGGCGGCGGCAAAATAGTCGCCACGGGCACTCCCGAACAAGTCGCCAAAGTAAAAAAGAGCTACACAGGGGTAGCCCTTAAGTCCGTCTTAGATTGACCAGAGCCCTACTTGTGTCGGTACGTAATGCGGCCTTTGGTTAGGTCGTAGGGAGAGAGTTCGAGGTCGACGCGGTCGCCCATTAGGATACGGATGCGGTTGCGGCGCATGCGGCCCGAGACGGTGGCGAGGACGATATGCTCGGAATCGTTTAGCTGAACCTTGAAGAATGCGTTTGGTTGTTTGTCGATGACCACACCGGCCATTTCTATCAGATCTTCTTTCATTTTTGTTCTATTTAATCCATAAATGCCTGCTCACAGCACTGCATTTTAGCCGCAAGCAGGGTCTGATACCAATCGGGAAGCGTCGAAAAGCTAGAGCGTTTCTTGTGCGTGCAGCATTTTGCGTGTGCTGTCGCCGAACAAGACCTCGATCTTATGAGCGTCGAGCACGGCCGTGACTTCGCCGTGGCCGAACTTGTCATGCATCATCGCTTGGCCTTTTTTGTACGTGCGACTGCGGTCATACGGAGCCGCAACCTTGCCTTTGCCCATGTTCACAGAGGTTTTTACACCTCGAGAGAATGTGCTGGCAGTTTCGCACGTCATACACTCCGCTTGCGTGATAGCGCCAAGTTTGGTCACTGCACGAACGACGTGTTTGGTCGTCGTATCACAAGCCGAACACATGCTATCGATCTCTTGATCGACGGCGAAAGCTTCCTTTTTTCCTTTAGCAATAGCCATTTATCTACGTCTCCTAGGTCTGAATGACCGTGACCTTCGAGCCGCGGGCGGCGAAGGTTTCTTGTGTGCCGCAGGTGCGGCGTATCCGCCAAAATCTTCGAGAACGACCCGCTCAACGGCCTGTCCGGTCAGTCTTTCGATCGCACGCATCGAATGTTCCTCAGCGAGCGTGAACAATGTGATCGCTTTGCCGGTCTTGCCGGCACGTCCTGTTCGTCCGATGCGATGAACGTAATCCTCGGGCAGCTCCGGAATGTCGTAATTGATCACGTGCGAGACCGCATCGATGTCGATGCCGCGTGATGCAACGTCTGTAGCGACCAGAACATTGGTATGTCCGGCCTTGAACGCCTTGAGCGCCGATTGACGCTGCGATTGCGATCGGTCACCGTGAATGCGATTCGACTTATGATCGCGTTTCTCGAGAATATGAGCGACGCGGTCGGCACCACGCTTTGTGCGTGTGAACACAAGAACGCGTTCGAGGCCTTCTCGCTCGAGTAAGTCGAGAAGCAAAGGCATTTTCGACTGAGCATCGACGGGATACGCCATCTGACGAATGTTGGCAGATGCATTACCTCGTCGGCTGACGGCGACATACTCAGGGTCGCTGAGCATTGTGCTCGCGATCTTTTCGATGTCGTTCGACATCGTCGCCGAGAAGAGAAGTGTTTGACGCTTGGTCGAAACCATCTTGACGATACGCTTCATTGCCGGAAGAAAACCCATGTCGAGCATGCGATCAGCTTCGTCGAGGACGAGCGTGTCGATGGTCGAAAGGTCGACGTTGCCTTGTTCGATATGATCGATCAGGCGTCCGGGCGTCGCGATCAAGATGTGCGGCTGACGACGAAGATTCTCGATCTGTGGTCCGTAGCCGACGCCGCCGATAATGGAAACGCATTTGATCGCATCCATAGCCATATCGCGGCAAGCGACGTGTATCTGCGACGCAAGTTCACGCGTCGGCGTCAAAATTAATACAGTTGTGCGGTTTTGGCCTTTCTTTGGTTTGCCAAGTTTGTTTACGATCGGCAGCACGAATGCAGCCGTTTTCCCAGTGCCTGTTTCAGCGGTTGCGATCAGATCTTTGCCGCTTAGCACGATCGGTATCGCTTGTTGTTGTATAGGTGTCGGTGTTTCAAAACCGAGCGTTTCGCACCGCGTAGCTAAAGAGCTATGCAGTCCTAGTTCATTGAAATTCATTTAATTTACTGAGTTCTCTCTGCCGGCG
The DNA here is from genome assembly GCA_937871585.1 of uncultured Acidobacteriota bacterium. Taxonomy (GTDB): domain Bacteria; phylum Acidobacteriota; class Blastocatellia; order Pyrinomonadales; family Pyrinomonadaceae; genus OLB17. Next base: position 66,283 of record CALMPJ010000203.1, read on the forward strand.
AGCTGACGCGAAAATAGACAAAGTCCAGATGCTTAGCGAAAGGTCGTCGGTGTGTAATAAGAAGTTACTAACGCGGCAGAGTCTTCAGTGTAACGGTAGCAAGGAAGGACCTACGTTCGAGAGGCAAGCCGTTAAATTGCCCGGCTGACCGCTTCTATCTGTCATAATGCCCGCTCCGAAATTCATCCGATAACGCTTACTCACAGCGAGGGCGTATGCACCGTCGATGAACACGAACGGAAGTTCAATCAATTAGAATATAGTACTTACGGCTTTTTGGCAAACGAAAATGGCAGTCTTGGCCGTAGCCTCGACTGCCTGATGAGATAGGGGGAAGTAGGCAAACTAGGTCTCTTTGACGAAGAATGTCTTATCGGTATCCTTCTTGAGTTTTTGCCAGACCGTGTGGGTGACGTTGTGGCGGCCGGCTTTGGTTTTGACGAGTTGAAAGAGCAGATCGCCCTTTTTGAACTCGGAAGTACACGGTTCGCTGCTGCCGTATTCGACCGGCATGCAGTTTTCGAAATAGAGCGAGAGCGTGGTGGCGGTGGCTTTGGGCGTGAGAATGTATTTGTTGTACGTGTCGGAGTTTTCGCCCTCGGTATAGACGACGTAGCGGCCGCCTTCGGTCTCGCCAAACTCGATCTTTGCCCACATAGACATCGAACGATTTCCCTCAGCGTTCATGCTGGAGACCATGCCCTCATAAGTGCCGACCCAGGAAACCGGAAAGGCCTGAGCGTTTGCGGCAACGGCGAGAAACGCCGTGATCAGTGAAATGTAGATCAGTTTTTTCATGTTATTTGTCCTTGTCGTAACGTTTTCCGTTAAAGCTATAGCCGTAAACGCGGCCCGCGATGTCGCACGAACCTTGCTTGCGAGCAATGAGTTCGAGCTTTGTAGTATCAGCTGCGAACGTGTAAAAATACGCGATCTCGATCTTTTCGCTGAGCGAAGATATCTCGGCGGGCGATGCTTTGAGTATCTCGATCACGTCGCTTTTACCCAAAGGTTTGATCACGCGAGCCGTAACGTCGCTCCACTTGCTGGCTTTGAGCGAATAAAATTTGAGTTCGCTGGCGTCGCAACTGCTGACCGTCAGGCCAACTATCGTTTCGCCTTTGGCAGAAGACACGAGCTTGAGTTCACCTTTGCTGCCGCCGGCGAGCGAGAGTTCGAGTAGGCTGCCTTTGTCTTCAGTAATGGACGCGGTTCGCTGTTCCGACGTCATCTTGATCATTGGTTCGGGCAGCGACATATAGAGATCGCGTGCATTTTGGCCAAAGATCGAGCAGCTCGCAGCGAGTGCGAGAATTAGAATTGCTGTGAATTTCATGGTTGTTTACTTCCTGGTGAACTTAGTGCCGTTCCATGACCACTCAGCGAAAACGAAGTCGTCAGCGCCTTCGTCCGTGCATTCGTTGCAAGCGGCCTTTATCGTCGTGCCTTCGCGGGGCAGCAGATAATAGAACGAGAAGTTGTCAGTGGTCGCGGTCTCGTCGTCGGCAGATCTTATGGTGTTGAACAATTTCGCAGCCTCAGCGTCTTTTAGTTCGGCAAAGACGGACTTTGTAAAGTCGCTCCATTTGCCATTGGCGACGCTCCAGAATTTTATCGAACCGGTGCAAGCCGGGCCGCAGCCTGTTTCGGCTTGACCGACAATGTAGCTGCCGTTCGTTCGTTTGAAAAGAGCGATATCGGCCCAGCCTTCCCACGGGCCTTCGAGCCGCAGGTAGCCGTTCTTGATGTCCTCGATCTTGATCAGCGAGCGGCGATGCTTTGTCAGAGCAGCTTTTGCCGTTACCTTGTCGCCGTTGATGTCAGTCGAATATAGATCGCCGGGCATCGCGAGGTAATAGTCCGTGACCGTCTTGAGCTGTGCCATCGACGCCGTCGCCGCGAGCATGACAACGATGAATGTGAGTCCTAACTTGTTCATATGTTTATAGATACTTCGACAGTTTTACGGTTTTGCCGCACATCGATTCATCTACGACAAAAAGGACATCGCCCTTTTTGCCTTTGTTCGCCAATCGGATCTCGCGTCCTGCATCGCATGTAATGCTGGTCGATGAACTCTTATTGATCTCAACAAAACCGCTGCCCGTGTGTATCTGAACGTCGCCGTCAGTGTCGTTGACCAGCTTAAAGCTGGCCGCAGCGGCCGCTTCAGTTTTAGAAACGACGACACTCGTGGTCACCGCAAACGCGATCATCGCGACCGCAATTAGAATTATATTACGCATTATTTCTCCGTGTGTTAATTACTCTGGGCTCTCGGTATATTCGAAATCGACGAATGCTACGCCATTCCATTTGAACGTCTTAACGACCACGCCACCGTCACCGTTTGTTCCGCCCGCGATCGCCTGCATTACCTTGTCATTTCCGCCAAAGTTGTAATGGATCGGGACTTCGCTGCCATCGGCGAGCGAATCTTTGTTCTCAAATGCAGGTGCTTTTTTAAGGATCTGCCGTACTTCATCATTATCTAGAATCGGTGCGTGGTCGGACGTGACGTCTTCCCATCTGCCCGCGTTGTAGTCGAGAAAGAGAAGCTGGCCTTGGCACGTTCCGCCCTCGCACATGTTCGTCGCAACGCCGATGACGACGCCGATCTTTTTCTTGAAGACCTGAACGTAGCCGAAAGCTTTGCCGTCACCGTCTTCGCCGGTCAGTTCTTTGACTGGTATGTTGAACGAAAGATTGCCTTCGGCTGCATATTCGCTTTCGATCCACGACGCACGTTTCTTTGCATCGGCGTTGATGTACTGCGACGGAATCGCGAGATAGTAGTCGCGAACTGACATCGCTTTCTGTGCCGAGGCACTGATCGCGAGCGTCGCGAAAATGAGTGTGAATAGTGTTAAGAATTTCATATTCGCTGTCTATTGGTCGGTTGAAGTGCCGCCTTGGTAGTCTTCGCGGTTGTTGGTAACTGAGAATTTGATCTTGAATGTGCGAGAGCGTTTCCTGTCCGAATTGTTGATGCTTACGACGAATTTGCCGTCGCGGCCGGTGAGTACGGACAAATAACCTTCGCCGTCTTGCCATTCGTCGGTGCCTTCTTCGCCGTTCGCGAGATTTAGGCCGATGACAGGGAATTCGTTGGTTTTCGAGATGGCGATGTCGCCGGAAACGCTGACGTTGATCACTTGGCCCGATTTAACATTCAGGGCGTAAGTGTTCATATCTTTAGGTTTAACGGTGATCGTCATCGTCTTTTCGGTGGTGCCTTTGGTGAAAACGACTTGGGTTTGTGCGTTGGTTGTGCCAGCGAAAACAAATCCGATAGCGATCGCGAAAATAATAAGTGTACTTTTCATTGTGTTCCTCATTTAACTGATTGGTGTACTTGGTTCTATTTCGAATTTGATCTTGAGCGTGAACGCCGCCGGCTTCTTGCTTCGTGCTCCGGTCGAATTTAGCTCGACGCGAATGACGTAATAGCCTGACGCTGGCGCCGTTTCGAGAAAATCGTAGCGGTCGCCGTCCGGGCCTTTGACGGTGTAGCCGATGAAATGATTTGTCGAATCCAGATCGACCGACCACTCGTCGCCTTTGTCGGCCCAGATCTCGTACAAAGCGAATTGCTTGCCTGTGACCTTGCCCGTTACCTCGACCGAATCGGATCCCTCAGGAAGTCCGATGCGTTTCTTGGTCTGAGCATTGCCATCTGATACGAGAACGGTCAGTGCCGTCATAATTGCGAAAAGTAACAGTGTTCGTTTCATAAAACCTCTTCACCATCATTCAGCGATAAAATTCACGAAGTCGTATCATCGTTCGCGAATTTTTTTGCTTTGGTCGCTGTGTTAAATTAATCATTGCCCTCCACACGACCAAATGACCGAACAATCGGCTGAAATAACGGGCTATCTGCGGCGATGGCGAAACGGAGATGAGTCTGCTCTTGAGGACGTGTTACCTCTCGTCTACAAGGAACTGCGCCAGATCGCGAAGCGTTATAGAGCCAAGGAACGCGGCGAACACACGTTCCAAACGACCGAGATCATCAGCGAAGCGTACCTTCGCCTTGCCGGACAGAATGCGACGGATTGGCAGGACCGCTCACATTTTTTTGCGGTAGCATCGAAGATGATGCGGAACATGCTGGTCGATCATGCACGCTCGAAGCAGTTTCAAAAACGTGGCAGTGGTGCCGAGAAAGTGAACATCGACGATGTCGCGGTAATGTCTAAAACTCCTGATGCGAACATCATCGCCCTCGATGAAGCTCTCGTGAATCTTGCCAAATTTGACGAACGCAAAAGTCGAATTGTCGAACTACGCTATTTCGGCGGTTTGTCGAGCCAAGAGGTTGGCGACATTCTGGGCCTTTCTGAGATAACGATAAAACGCGAATGGCTCAAGGCTAAAGCGTGGCTTTACAATGAGTTAGCGGCGGGATGAATACGGAGACATGGCAAAAGATCGATGCATTGTTCGAGGGGGATCTAGATTCGCCAACCGGGAAACGCGCGACTTTTCTTGACGAGCGTTGCTACGATCCTGAGATCAGGCAACAGCTTGAAAAGCTGATCGGAGCCATCGACGCCGATAACGATTCGCTTGAAAATCGTTCGTTTGCGAGTATCAAAGAGATCGTTGAGTCTGAAATCGAAGATCTGATCGGTAAGAAATTACTGTCGTATGAGATCCGTTCACTCATCGGCCACGGAGGCATGGGCTCGGTTTATTTGGCCGAGCGTAGCGACGATTTTGAGAAAGTTGTCGCGATCAAGGTCATCTCGAAATACGGCGTTTCGCAGGAAGAAATCGACAACATCCGCCGCGAACGCCAGATCCTCGCACGATTAGAACATCCAAACATCGCCCGCATTCTCGATGGCGGAACTGCCGATGGTGTGCCATTCATCGTCATGGAATACGTCGATGGCGTGCCGCTAAATGAATATTGCCGCGGCCGAAGCATCGACGAAAAACTGCGGCTAATCCGCGACGTGTGCAAAGCCGTCAGCTATGCTCACGCGAATTTGATCGTGCACAGTGACCTAAAACCGCGAAACATTTTAGTCACCGCAAATGGCACAGTAAAACTACTGGATTTCGGAATTGCCAATCTTTTACAGGGCGAAGCTGATGGCGGAAGCGTCGCGACCGGAACGAGCGACCGTGCGTTGACGCCGGACTATGCATCGCCTGAGCAGTTCGCTGGCGAGTCAATCACCGTGGCGACCGATGTTTATTCGCTTGGTGTTCTTTTGTACGAGATCCTTGCCGACAAGCGGCCGTATTCGGTTGGCGGCCTAGCGGTCGAAGAGGCGATCGAGATGATCAGGGAAACTTCGCCGCCACCGCCAAGCAATTTCAAAGACATTGATGCGACAGTAGCAAAGGCGTTGGCATTCGAACCAGCGAAACGCTATCAGACGGTTCAGGAACTCGACGCAGATATCGCCAATTATCTGGAAGACCGTCCTGTCTCATCGCGGCCAAACACATTTTCGTATCGTCTTGAAAAAATGTTTCGTCGAAACAAACTGGTTTCGGCAATTGCGGCCCTCGTGCTGGTTTTGCTGGTCAGTTGGCTCGCGACATCGATCTGGCAGCGGAACTATGCTCGTGGTTTAGCCGACGAGAATCGGCGGGCGGCATACTCGGCTGAAATGATCCTGGCGGGGGATGAGTATGAAAAGACGAATCTGAATCGAGTTAATGAGTTGGTTCAGAAATACATTCCGACGCCGGGCGAAGAAGATTTGCGTGGTTTCGAATGGTATTACCTGAAATCGCTGCTTGAGCCGTCGAGCAAGATCGCGACGTTCATCCACAGCGACGAAGTTTGGAACGCCGATTTTTCGCCCGACGGACGACTGCTCACGACGGTTTCAAATGACAATATTGTGCGAACGTGGGACGTTGCCTCGAGGTCGATCGTATCCCAAACCGACAAGTTTCAAGGTGCCTGGAAAGCGTCGTATTTCCCTGACAGCAAACGAGTTGCGGTGTCGGCGAGCTCGGCTGCAAATCCTGTAATTAAGGTGTTCGATGCCGAAACAAGTAGCGAACTGCTGACCATTTCGGGACACACAAAACGAGTCCGAGCGGTCGATGTCTCGCCGGACGGCAAGTTTATCGCGACCGGAAGCCAGGACGGCTCGATGCGTGTTTGGGACGCCGAAACTGGAGCCGAATTACACAAGTTTCAACTTAGTTCGCCGACACGCGGACGCGAGGTTTGCGATGTTCAATTCTCGCCTGACGGAAGCAAGATATTGATCGGCGGTTTCGAAATACTCGCATTGGTTGATATGAAAAGTTGGCAGCTTCGTGAAGCAAACAGCTCGTCCTTTACTGAAAAGAACGTCACTCTTTTCTCTTGGAAAGTCGCCTTTTCGCCGATTCACAAAACCATCGCGGTTGGTAATTGGAACGGCGAGGTCTTACTCGTAGATTCCGACTCGCTCGCGATCGAACACATCTTTCGTGTTCATCAGGCGAATGTGAAATCGCTCGCCTATTCGCGTGACGGTAAGACGCTCGCAACGGCTAGTTGGGATCGAACGGTCAAGTTCATCGACACAATGCGTTTGGAGGTTTCAAACGAGCTAAAAGGACATTTTGCCGGTGTCCACGAACTTACATATTCACCAAAAGGCGACGTTCTGATGACGGCCGGCGGCGATTTTAACGTAAACCTTTGGGACGCGGCAGCGGTCGGACGTTCGAATGCCATATTTCTTCAGAGTTCCTTCGCGATGTTCGATGACGATGCTTCGACAGCAATCGGATGGTCCGGTGCACGCAGCGAAATTGCACGAACACCTTTAGTTCAAGATTCTACTCGGTGGAACATGCCGACAAATGTCAAAGTGATCTCAGGCGACGTAGTTGCGGGAATGCAGACGTTTGTATTATCCGATCTTACCGGCTCGATCCACTTAGTCAGTACTTCCAGTGGTGCATATGTCCGATCGCTCCGACTTCGGGAACGTCCGATATACAGTTTACAGTTACTGCCGGATGCGTCGGCGGTGATCGCGGCGTATGAGGACGGTGTAATTCAGCAGATCGACATTTCTAATGATTCGCTTGTGTTCGAAATAAAGGCTCACTCGTCGATGGTGCGTGCTCTGGCGGTGTCGCCGAACGGAACGGTTTTTGCGACGGGCGGAAATGACAATTTGGTGAATATTTATGAGACGGGAAGCGGACGACTCTTGCACTCGCTCAGTGGCAATATGAAACCTCTGTATGCCGTTACTTTCTCAAGAGACGGCCAAAAACTCGCTGCTGTCGGAGCTGACGATTCCGCTCGAGTATGGTCTGTCGAAAGCGGAAAGTTGCTAAACGAGTTTACCGGAATGAGTGCGGGCGTGTTCGCAGTTGCATTCTCGCCGGACGGCAAACGCCTAGCGACGGCGAGCGATGTTGGCATCATCCGACTTTGGGATATCGAAGCCGATCGACAAGTTCTCGCTCTGAAAGCCAGCGACAAACAGATCAATAATCTAGCCTTTAATTCAGATGGAACATCGCTATTCGCAGCCGACGTTTCCGGCAAGACGTCCGTTTGGACCACTTTGCGAAAGCCGATCAGCCAATAGCGGCGACCATTTCTTTTACGGCTTGATTCAATCCAACAAAGACAGAACGGCTGATGATATTGTGACCAATGTTGAATTCGGCGATCTCCGGAATCGCGGCTAAAGAGCCGACGTTGCGGTATGTAAGGCCGTGGCCGGCGGCGACGATCATCCCGAGCGAGGCCGCGTGCCCAGCAGAAGCGGCGATGCGTGAAACCTCGGACGCGGCTTTCTGAGCGCCCTCGCCGTGAGCGGCACGTGCCGAGAGCGTGAGTTCGGCATATTCTGCGGTGCAAAGCTCGACCTGCTGAGCACCAGCCCTGGCAGCGGCATCGATCTGAGCCGTGTCTGGATCGATGAAGATGCTCACGAAAATTCCCGCCGCTTTTAGCTTGCCGACCGCCCAACTCACCGTCTCGAAATTTCCAGCAACGTCGAGGCCGCCTTCTGTCGTTACTTCACCGGGATTTTCGGGCACGAGCGATACTGCATCCGGCTTAGTGCGAAGAGCGATCTCGACCATCTCATCGGTTGCCGCCATTTCGACATTCAAATACGTCGTTACAACCTCGCGAAGCAATTCAATGTCGCGGTCCTGAATGTGCCGTCGGTCACCGCGAAGATGCACCGTAATGCCATCAGCACCGGCCTGTTCGCAGATCACTGCAGCAGTAACGATACTCGGCTCGATAGTCTTGCGAGCCTCACGAATCGTGGCGACGTGGTCGATATTTACGTTGAGTTTTGCGGTCATTAAGAACAGATTGCCACAAAAATGCGCAAAAATCACAAAAAGAACTAATCTTACTTTTTGAGGCTTTTGTGCTTCTATCCGGCTAATTCAGTTTGTATCGACCGGTGCGAGCATTACGACGAATTTGCGAGAGTTCTCCGAACATACGGCGAGTGTCTCGAAATGGCGAGACCTTTGACCCGGCGACGTCGTTCCAGCGGACTGGAATTTCGGCGAGTTTGAGGCCGTGATACTGAGCTACGAAGAGAAATTCGATGTCGAAGCCAAATCGATCGATCGTCATGACGTCCAATAAAGGCCGGAATTTCGTCAAATTGAACGCCTTGAAGCCGCATTGCGTGTCCGCGAAATCGAGTCCTGACATCTTTCGGATCATGAAATTCACAACGCGACCGCCGTGTTCGCGAAGCCATGGCTGATGCGTGCCTATAAGCGTTCGGTCGAGGGCCCGCGAACCAAACGTCACGTCAAACTCACCGTTTCGGATCGGATCGAGAAGCTTGTTCATTTCGTCGATCGGTGTGGAAAGGTCTGCGTCGCTAAACAGTGCAATGTCTGCTTTTGCGGCCTGCAAACCGGTCTTAACGGCGAAACCTTTTCCGCGATTTTGTTCGTATCTAATTACGTTGGTCGAGATAGCAGGGAATTTTGCTGCGGTTTCTCGAGCGACATCGGCGGTTCGGTCGTTAGAGCCGTCATCGACGATCACGAGCTCGGCGTTGATCGAATGTTTGGTGAGATATTCGAGAATTGAGCTTACACCGCCGCCGAGCCGAAGCTCTTCGTCGTATGCGGGAACAACTATCGAAAGGTCAAATGCCATCGTACGCTACGTAATGTTAGAGTTTCGCTCGCAAAATGTAAATTCGGCGTGTCGCTGGCGGCATGAATCTCTCGCAAATCGAGCGTTGTGTTATAATTAGCCTCAGGCAACGAGACGAAATGGACAAGAAATTCCCAATTTTAGCATTGCTACTGATCGCGGTCGGTGCCGTCGTTGGCGGCCTTGTCGGCCGTTTGCCCGCGAAAACCTCCGCGGAGGGTAAGGTCACGATCGAATCTGTCTCGACCGAATATTCCGAAGCGTTATCGCTGATCGATAAGAACTACGGCGGAACGATCGATCATGAGAAAGTGACCGATACGTCGATGCAGGCGATGCTGTGGACGCTCGACCCGCATTCTTCCTTCTTTGACCGAGAACAACTGAAGCGGATGGACGAGGAACAGGCGTCGCAGTTCTACGGAATTGGCGTCTCGATATTGCAGCACCATAACGGCGTCTATGTTCAGTCTGTCGTTCCGGGAACGCCTGCTGATAAGGGCGGCATTCGTTATGGCGACAGAATTTTGACCGTAGAAGGCAAGGACGCAACCGAATGGACGAGTGCCGAAGTTTCGAAAAACGTTCGCGGGCCTCGTGGAACGCAGGTTAAAGTTACTGTCGAGCGAGCAACTTCTGCTCAGCCGCTTGAGTTTGAACTTGTACGCGGCGGAGTGCCGCTGCCGTCCGTCAGGAATTCGTTCATGCTGCCGAATAGTGTCGGTTACATTGGATTTACCGGCGGTTTTCAGCAGACATCGGCTGACGAGGTCGCGTCGTCTATTGCTGAACTAAAGAAGCAGGGAATGAAGAATCTCATTCTCGATATGCGCGGAAATCCGGGCGGAATACTCGAACAAGCGGTCGAGATCGTCAGCGATTTCGTGCCTGCCGGACAGACCGTAGTTTCCGTCAAATCGTCGCGTTCGGATAAGGTTCGAGATCTCAAGACGGTCGGCGGAACGGTAGAGAATTTTCCGATGGTGATGCTCATAAATGGCGGCTCGGCGTCGGCGTCTGAGATCGTCGCGGGAGCTCTGCAAGATTACAGCCGTGGGCTTGTTGTTGGAACTGACAGCTTTGGCAAAGGCCTCGTTCAACGCGTGTTTCGTCTACCATACGGTACAGGTTTGACACTAACGACGGCTCGTTATTACACGCCGTATGGCCGTTCGCTGCAGCGTGATTATTCGAGCGGCTCGATCTACGAATACTATTCGCACGGCGATGCAGACCCAAAAGATGCTGCACCAAAACCCGTCGGTCAGCCGGTTACATTGCCAACCGGCCGAGTCTTGTACGGCGGACGCGGCATCGAGCCGGACGTTGTGGCTGAACCGGCCGAGCCGAACCCTTTGCGTGGCCGTATCAACGAAGCGGCATTTCTATTCGCGCGTCAGATCGTTGCCGGGAAGGTCGCGGGATTTGAGTCGCTGAGAGCGGAAAAGCAGTCGTTCAAGCAAGTATTGGCTCCTGGTGAGTTTGCGGTTTCGGACAAATTGTTCGAGCTGTTCAAAGCATTTGCGGCAAATGAAAAGGCAGTTGGTTTGACGACTGAAAATGTAGTGGCGACCGCGGAATACGCCAAGATGCGGCTTCGCCTTGAGATCGCGACGGCACATTATTCTAGCGAAGCCGGAATTCAGGTGCTGCTCGAAGCTGACCCGCAAGTCGCCAAAGCAATGGAATCAATGCCCGAAGCAGCGAAGCTGATGCAGAATAACGGCATTTTCAAGGCATCGCGTTAAGCAGTTTTTTTATGTACAGTCAGATCGGTATTTTGACAGGCGGCGGAGACGCTCCGGGCCTGAATGCGGCGATTCGTGCCGTAGTTCGGACAGCAGTCGGCGAATTTGGAATGAAATGCATCGGCATCGAAGACAGCTTCGAGGGCATTTTAGGCGAAACGCACACTGTAAAGTTAACGACCAAAAGCGTCAGCGGTATATTGCCTCGCGGCGGCACGATACTTGGCACACGAAATCGCGGTAGCTTCGTGAAAATGGTCGATGGTAAGCCGACGTTTACCGAAATGCCGATCGCTGAGGCTCTCGCGAATCTCGACATTCTCGGCATCGAAGCTCTTGTCGCTATCGGCGGCGAAGGAACCCTGGCGATCGCCGAGCAGTTTCACAAACGCGGATTTCCGGTCATCGGCGTGCCGAAAACGATCGATAACGATCTGGCTGCGACCGAACTGACGTTCGGTTTTATGACCGCGATCGACATCGCGACCGAAGCATTAGATCGATTGCACACGACGGCGGCATCGCACGATCGTGTCATGGTTTTGGAAGTGATGGGCCGTAACACGGGCTGGATCGCTTTGCATTCGGGCGTCGCGGGCAGTGCTGATATTATTCTGATACCGGAAATACCGTTCTCGCTCGATTCAGTCGTCGAAAAAGTATTGGCTCGCGAAAAAAGCGGCTCGCGGTTCACCAATATTGTTGTCGCCGAAGGTGCGACAGAGGTTGGCGGGGCCGAGATGTACAAGGATGCCGAGGAAATGCGGCTTGGCGGCATCGGCGACTACATTCGCCGTCGCGTCGAGGAAATGACCGGCAAAGAATCACGCTGCGTTGTGCTAGGCCATTTGCAGCGTGGCGGCAGCCCGAATGCGTTCGATCGAATGCTTGGCACGAATTTTGGTGCTTGTGCGGTTCGTGCCCTAGCTAGTGGTGAGACCGGAAAGATGGTTGCGCTGCAGGCCGGAAGCATTGTGACAGTGCCGCTTTCTGAAGCTTGTGCGAATATCAAGAACGTCGCCGTTGATGGCCAGCTTGTTCGCACGGCGCGTGACATCGGAATTTCATTTAGTGCTCCGAAGGCATCTAAAATGGGCGAAGAGGCGACATTTGAAGTAAGGACGCAGGGCTCCTAGGTTTTATGGAAGCGATAAAAGCAAAGATACAGGCGGAGATCGACGAACTAGATCACGCGTTGAATTTTGAGATACCGAAGATAATTCAGCACGCTCGTGAGTTTGGCGACCTCAGCGAAAATGCTGAGTACAAGGCTGCGAAAGAACGTCAGACGATGGTCCAAGCTCGGCTCAGTCTCCTTCATCAACGAATGATGGAGGTCGATTCGATCGACATTTCGAAGATACCGACCGACAGGATCGCGTATGGTTCGGTGGTTGTATTATACGACCTCGAGAAAGAAGAAAAAGTAACCTACGAACTGCTCACCTCAGAAGAAAGTGATCCGGACAACGGCAAGATCTCGACGGTCTCGCCGATCGGTTCGGCTCTGATGGGCAAAGAAGAAGGTGACGAAGTTAAGGTAAAAACGCCGACAGGTTTCCGCAGTTTCGAGATCACACGCGTTACGACGATTCACGAAAAGTAACGAATGCTAGGAGCCGGAATAGGACGGGGAGCTATGAGCATCATCAATGCGATGGTGCGAGGGCTGGCGTCTGCCGGAATTTCGCCGAACATTCTGACCACCATCGGCGTTACGATAAACATCGGCTGCGGTGTGCTCTTTGGAATGGGCGAGTTCTTTTGGGCCGGGATCGTGCTGATCGTCGCGAATCTGTTCGACATGCTCGACGGCAATGTCGCTCGTTTGTCAGGCCGCGTAACGAAATTTGGCAGCTTTTTGGATTCGTCGCTCGATCGTCTGTCCGACATGGTCGCCTTCTTAGGCATCATGATCTTCTACGCCGGAAACTCGCCGCAGCATTCGCTGCTAAACGTATTCCTAGCCGGAGTCGGTATGATAGCGTCCGTAATGGTCAGCTACACGACTGCCCGCAGCGAAGGCCTTGGTGTGAAGGCAAACGTCGGCTTCCTGCAGCGTCCCGAGCGGATCGTTTTGCTCATAATAGGTGCTTTGTCGACATGGAATTGGGAATCGACCAGCATGTTCGCCAATCACATGCCGCAGGTTCTGTGGGTTTTAGCTGTTGGTTCCGTGTGGACACTGATCCATCGGATGTACTTTATCTGGACTGAATTTCGGCGGCTGGAAGGTCAAGATGGAAACTAATAGTCGGCTGACAGACGTTAAGTTTATCGATCAGATGCTATCGGTCGATCTGATGGACGGACGAAATATTCGAGTGCCGCTTGTCTGGTATCCGAGGTTGCTCGCCGGTACTTATTCTCAAAGGGCAAATTGGGAAGTTAGCGGCGGAGGTTATGGTATTCATTGGCCGGAACTTGATGAGGACCTAAGTACTGAAGGTTTATTGCGCGGTGCCCCGGCACCTCGTCAGGCTCTGGCTCTCGCTGAATGATCGATTGGATCACGAACAAATGGGCGTCGTTTACTTGGGGCGAGATCGGCCTAGCGGTTGGGCTGTTTTTCTTTTCGCTCACCGTTAGTCTCGTCGCCATTTCGATCGTGATGGTAAAGATCCCGGCGGCATATTTTTCTAGTCATTACGAACGCGATTTTCTGCCCGACAGCCCTTTTTTGGTGCGTTGGGGAGCCGTGATCGTAAAGAATATCTTCGGTGTTTTCTTAATAGGTCTAGGAATCGTACTGTCGCTGCCCGGCGTTCCGGGGCAAGGTGTATTGACGATATTGCTTGGTTTGATAATGGTCGATATTCCCGGAAAGCGTCCGATCGAGGCTCGTATCATCAAACGGCCGGCGGTGCTTTCGGCGATCAATAATCTTCGAGCCAAATACAACAAACCACCGCTCGAACTCGATTGATAATGGGATTCTTTGACAAGATCTTTGGCAAGAAAGAGTTCGATCCAAACGAGCGTCGGCGTCGATTACTCGAAACCGGACGTATTACGGACGGCTCGATAAAAGATACCAAAACCGATGCTGATGGTCGGGAACTCGTGGTGTTTATTTACACCTTGAACGGCGTAGATTTCGAATCGGCTGACGAGTTAACACCCGAGCAAAGGCTGACGCCTGAAAAGTACGTTCCCGGAGCGAAGGTAGGAGTAAGATTCGATCCAAGAAATCAATACGATTCGATAGTTGAATAGATGTTCAAGAAAATTCTCATAGCTAATCGAGGAGAGATCGCGTGCCGCGTTATTCGTGCGTGTCGTGATATGGGCGTTGCGACGGTTGCGGTTTTTTCCGATGTCGATGCTGATGCGTTGCATGTTCGGATGGCCGACGAGGCTTACAACATCGGGCCTGCACCATCGAGCGAGAGCTATTTGCGTCGCGACAAGATAATCGAAGTTGCCAAGCAGAGCGGTGCTGAGGCGATACATCCCGGCTACGGTTTCTTGTCCGAAAATGCTGAGTTCGTTCGCGAAGTGACAGCTTCCGGTATCACGTTCATTGGTCCCCCGCCTGAGGCTATGGAAGGTTTGGGCGGCAAAATGTCGGCTCGTAAGATCGCGATCGCCGCCGGCGTTCCTGTTGTTCCCGGAACGACCGAGCCGTTGACGTCGTTTGAAGAGGCAAAAGAGATCGCAGCGTCCTTCGGCTATCCTGTGATGCTAAAGGCATCAGCCGGCGGCGGCGGAAAGGGTATGCGACTTGTGACTGACGAAGGCGAGCTTAAGTCAGCTCTCGAGAATTCGCAGTCCGAGGCACTTGCGAGTTTTGGTGACGACGCCGTCTACGTAGAAAAGGCCGTTATGCGACCGCGGCATATTGAGATACAGGTTTTCTCGGACACGCACGGGAACCACGTGCATCTTGGCGAACGCGAATGTTCGATCCAGCGGCGGCATCAGAAAGTAATTGAAGAAGCGCCGTCGCCGATAAATGACGCGAATTTACGTGCCGAAATGGGATCTGCGGCGGTTAAGGTTGCGGCGGCTGTCAACTATGTCGGTGCCGGAACTGTCGAGTTTCTCGTGTCCGATGTCGACCGCTCATTCTATTTTCTTGAGATGAACACGCGGCTACAGGTCGAGCATCCGGTTACCGAACTTGTCACCGGCTTTGATCTTGTCCGCGAGCAGATCAATGTGGCTTGGGGCGAGAAATTGTCGTTTACACAAGATGACGTCGAGCTAAAGGGCCATGCGATCGAATGCCGCGTTTATGCCGAGGATCCTGAGAACAACTTTCTGCCTAGCCCTGGCAAGATCACGCGGCTGCGTTTGCCGCAAGGGCCGGGCGTTCGCGATGACGGCGGCATTTACGAGGGAGCCGAGGTTTCGATATTTTACGATCCGATGATCTCGAAGTTTGCTGTTTACGGTCGTGACCGCAGCGAAGCTATCGAACGCATGCGGCGTGCGTTGCAGGAATATGAGGTCGGCGGTATCAAAACAACGCTGCCGTTTTTTCGCGAAGTGATGAAAGATGCCGAATTCATCTCCGGCGAACTCGATACCGGATACATTGCCCGATTTAACGAACGCCGCTCAGTCAAAGCCTTGTCTGAAACGCAGGCCGATATCGCGATAATTGCAGCTGCCATTGCGTTTCAAGAATCGACGAAAACTGTTGTAACTAATCAACCGACCGCGAGCCGATGGGCTACCGCAGGCAGGAATTCGGCGATGAATTCGCGTTTGTAGAAAGTATATGGAAGAACTACTAAAGAGCCTGATGGGCAAGAAGGTTGATATCTCGTGCGGTGCGAGTGCAGCGTTTCGAGGCGACGTTGTTGATGTGAAAGATGGCGTGTTGTATCTTCGCGACGAAGATGAAAAGGTCGCGTACGTAGCGATCGAGAAGATCGCATTGATATCTGAGGTCAAAGAAAACCTAAATCGTCCGGGATTTCTTGGCTAGTTCGCATTGGTTAAATTCAAAAAGCCCGGCATCGTCAATTCGCTACCGGGCTTTTGTAATGCGAAATGAAGTCGCTTATTTTGCGGTCGGTTCGACGTTCAGCTTGCGGAAACCGACGATGCGGCTTGACCAGTAACCTTTGAACGGCGAATACGTGATGCCTTTGCTTGACGAAGCGTGGTAGAAACCATTCTCGTCAGCAACGATGCCCATATGGCCGAGGCCGTTGAGAAATACGAGCGTTCCAAACTTGAATCGCTCATCGCCTTCGACCGGGGTCGATTGCGACCAAAGGCTGCGGGCCGAAGCACGCGTGAATTCAATTCCTGCTTCCTGAAACGCCGCCCAAACGAAGCCCGAACAATCGTACGTATTCGGTCCGGTCGAGCCGTATCGGTACGGGATGCCATATCGGGCCTTGATCGCATTGTCGAGACGAATGCTCGTCGACGCATTGTATGCAGTGCGTCCGGTCGCCGCCATTGTTCCAACATTTGCAGCGCTTGTCGATGCAGTTTTCTGAACCGATGGCTCCCACGCAGCATCGTTTCTGGTGCCGCGAACGACTTGAATGTCGGTCGTTAATGTTGGGCGTGACGAACCGGTAGTGACTACAACCGGTTTTGCGGGCTGTGGGGCATTTACAGGTTGGCTCGAGGTCGTCTTTACAATTCTGTCACGGCCCTGAGCGTTTGCGGCTTCAGCGGTACCAAATACTACAGCAACGGCACACACGAGCAACGCAATAATTCTTTTTTTATTGATCAAACCAAATCTCCTAAATTAATTTCAGTGGAAGCGGCGACTTGCTAAGGAAGCGGTGAAGGACTCACCTATTTATAAAAAATAGTCAATCCAACAGTGGTTCCCGATTTTTCGCCTTACTTTGAATCTACGATTTGGACGTGAGTGTTGTCCAAAATTTTGTTGACCCAACGAAGATTATCCATATTTTTGGATAAGAGCGCAAATCATCAGATACGAAAATGGCATCGATAAGCAAAACGACACGATCGAAGCGCAGGCAAACGGAGGCTCTCAAGCCTCCGTCTCTCCATTCGCCCGACCGCATCACTACTCCGACGCGTTGATCTTTAGTTGTCCTTTTGGATATGAAGAGATAGACGCAATCGGAAGTGTGTTCCAAAAAAAGTAGGACAGTCCCGAACGCTCGGGACTGTCCAATGCAGATAAAGGCAGGCTAGGCAGCCTGCCATACAAATTTATGCCGAGAACGAAGTGCCGCAGCCGCAGCCGCCGGTGGCGTTCGGGTTCTCGAACGTAAAGCCCGAGCCCATCATATTCGATGTGTAATCGATCTGAACGCCATTCAAATACTGAGCCGAGAACATATCGACAAACAGCTTGATGCCGTGCTTGTCGAGAATGAAATCACCGGTGCGTGATTCTTCTTCGACATTGAGGCTGTACTGAAAGCCCGAGCATCCGCCCGGAACCACGCGAACACGCAAGCCCGCCGTTTCCGGCAGATCATCTTCCGCGTCGATAAATTTCTTGATCTCGACCGATGCCGCTTCTGTAACGTCTAACTCAACCGAAGGTGCTGCAACTGCTGCCATAATAACTAGTCTCCTTAATTATAAAGGACCCAAAAACGAATCCTTACTTAATAGTAAATATTACCGATTTGCCAAAAAAAAGACAAGTATGAAAATCTGCTGAGCACTCGATCAACTTAGTTCGCCAGTTATCGAGAGATACGTTAAAGCAAGCAAGAGCGAATTAACTCCGCCGACACCGCATGACACGACCCAGAATTTCCAGGTAACGAGCGATTCGGACTGTGTTTCGTATGATTGCATTACGGCGCCGTGTTCTGCGATGTCAGTGTTTTCCGGACGCCAAATGCGGAGCAACGAATACGTTGCGAACATTGTAAAACCAAAGGCCGGTGCAAGTAGTATAAGGCCGCCTTTTGGAAGGATCAGAGTAAGAACCAAAACAAACTTTGAAACGATGCCGGGAATCAGGAAGACCGACAGGTATGAGATCAAATTTGTGATGACGGCGTAGATGAGAATTCTCTTTCTGAAAAATGGATGATCGGCATTGTCAGAAAGGTTTCGGACGTCAGGTGAGCCAAGGTCCATCAGCCTGTCATCGTCAAGAATAGTTGCGGCAACTTTGCCAGCCCTAGTTGAACCGAATTTAGAGCTAACAAGCTTCTCAGCCGCCTTTTTTCCAACGTATTCGCGAATCATCAGTTGGCTCTCGAAATTATATTCAATTCCGGTTTCATTGCCTCGATCGAAACCTGTCGAGCGACCTCTTCGGCAGTCTTGCGGAATGCAACGGCCTGTGGCGAATCGGGGAACGCTGCGACGACCGGCGTGCCTTTGTCGCCGCCTTCGCGGACTTCCATGCCGAGCGGGACTTGGCCGAGAAAGTTCAGGCCGTATTCGTCGGCGAGTTTTTCGCCGCCGCCTTCGCCAAAAATGTTATATCGCGTTCCGGTGTCGGGTGCGATGAAATACGACATGTTCTCGATCACGCCGAGTACCGGTACATTTACCGTCTCGAACATTTTTACCGCACGACGTACGTCCGAAAGCGAAACTTCCTGGGGTGTTGTAACAAGTACAGCACCTTGAACAGGCACTAGCTGGGCTAACGACAACTGAACGTCGCCCGTTCCCGGCGGCATATCGACAACTAGATAGTCGAGTTCGCACCAATTCACGTCGCTCAAAAACTGCCGCACAACCCCGTGAAGCATCGGCCCGCGAAGGATCATCGGCTTATCGGGCGGAACGAGCACTGCCATCGAGATCATCTTGATGCCATGAGCTTCGATCGGTTTAAGTTGGCCGTTTTCGACCTCGGGCTGATCATAGCCGGTACCAAGCATCAGCGGAACATTCGGCCCGTAAACGTCCGCGTCCATAATGCCGACCTTTGCCCCGTCGGCGGCGAGTGCGACAGCGAGATTTACGGCAACGGTCGATTTGCCAACACCGCCTTTGCCCGATGAGACAGCGATGATGTTTTTGACGCCCGGAATCGCGACGTTATTGGCGATGCCGCGGCCCTGAGGAACTTCGGCGTCCATCGTAACGTTGACGTTGGTGACGCCTTCGATAGCGGAAACCAGTTCAATAGCCTGCGCCTCCATTTCTTCTTTGCCCGGACACGCCGGCGTCGTCAACATTATCGTGAACGACACGTTACCGCCGTTTAACTCAAGGTTGCGGATAAAGCCAAGCGTGACGATGTCTTTACGCAGGTCAGGGTCGATGATCTGCTCGAGTGCGGACAGGATAGTTGCTTCTGAAAGATTGCTCATTATGTAAATCGGCGATCGCCGTACTAAAGTAAAACCATATTGTAACAAAGATGGATACGAACGACGAAAAAGCCTACTTTCACATTCGCGACGGCGGCAGCGGATATTACGTACAGAAGCGCGGACTGATCGCCGTCTGGGGCAAGGAGGCTGTACAGTTCCTCGACGGTTTGATCACCAACGACATGAAAACGCTCGAAGACGGGCAGCAAATGCTCGCGGCATTTCCGAA
>CALMPJ010000204.1 GCA_937871585.1 uncultured Acidobacteriota bacterium
GCCGACGAGATCGTTCCTATCGAGATACCGCAAAAGAAAGGCGATCCGATCGTGCTTGACTATGACGAACCGGTTCGCCCCGACACGACTGCCGAGAGCCTCGCAAAGCTCAAGCCTGCGTTCAAAAAAGACGGCGGCACGGTCACGGCGGGAAATGCTCCGGGCGTAAACGACGGTGCTTCGGCGGTTGTCGTAACTTCGGCGGAGAACGCAGCCGCTCTCGGCATCGAGCCGCTTGGCCGCGTAGTAGCGTGGGCTTCGTCGGGCATCGAGCCGAAACTTATCATGATGGCTCCGGTCAAAGGCGTGCAGAATGTCCTCGCCAAAGCCGGCTGGTCGATGGCTGACGTCGATCTGTTCGAGCTCAACGAAGCCTTCTCCGTCCAGGCCCTCGGCGTCATGCAGGAACTCGGCCTCGATATGGAAAAGGTAAACGTCAACGGCGGCGCCGTCGCCCTGGGCCACGCCATCGGCAACTCCGGCGGCCGCGTCCTAACGACTCTCTTGTACGAAATGAAACGCCGCGGAGCCAAACGAGGCGTCGCCGCCCTCTGCCTAGGCGGCGGAAACTCCGTAGCCATGGCCGTCGAACGGGATTAATTCACTTGTATTTACTTCCAAACCAAAAAGGCCGCGAGCGATCGCGGTCTTTTTTGCTTTCATTAGTCCTTTCCAAATGAATCATCTTTTAGATTATTACTTTACAGAATCGCAAAAACGCTCTAGAATTTGCGTCAACCTATGACGGGAAGTTTGCGTCGGTAAAAAACTGAATAGGCAAATATGTTGTCCGTTCAATGAAAGTGTCAGTAAGTCTAAATTAAAGAATGAGGAGTCCCATATGTTTAAGAAAATCACGATGATGTTTTGCTTAGCAGCCGCAATGGTTACCCTTTCGCTGCTCTCAATAAATGTTTCCGCACAGGTAAGTACAACAAAGCCAACTGGATCAACAACGGTCGGTACAGGGCCAAAAGTTGACACTGCTGGTTCAGGTAGAGTAATGAAATTTCTGAATGGCTGCTCAAGAACATGCGAAGCAACTACGACAAAAGAAACCGGAGAGTGGTCGCAAGATCCGGATACGTGCCTATTTGTTTGCAGCGGAAAGGCAGGCCCTCTTGTATGCCCTACCCAAGAAGGAGCTACTAATTCTACACCGACTGAACTTGCCCCTGGTACGAAGATTAAGGACACTAAGGTCGCTGTGGGATCGAGTTCTACGACCACTACTTCTGGTTCGGGTGGCCCGACTACCAAGGCAACTACGTCTGGCGCTTCAAAATCTAAGGTGACTTTAACGTTCGATCCTAAAACCGGAGAGGAGTTACCTCCTCCGACCGTCACGACGACCACCCCAAAGGTCAAGACTAGAAAGAATCCCTAATTAGTCGAAACCTAGATAATGAGTTGATTCATCAACTCATAGAATAAAAAAGCTCCGGTCTCAAACTTCGAGGCCGGAGCTTTAGTTTTTGTATTTCTAACAGCGGACAAGGACTGTCCGTAATTGGCAGGTTCAGCTAAACAAACTGCGTTAGCTGATGGTGACGGGATAGAGCGGCGAGTAGTTGCCGACCTCTTCGTTCTTGAGAACGTAGATGCCGCGAACGACGCCCATTTCGGATGTTCCCGGTGTTGCGGGCGAAATTTGCAGACCGCCGGGAGTTCTGGTCAAGAAACCGATGTTCTCCCAAACCGCAGTTCCTTTTCGCTGATACTGGACGTTCACAGCGTCAAAGCCCTGCATGCTGCCCGTGAAATTGACCCAATAATCTTCCGAAGTCACCACCCTGAAATCAGGCTGTGCGTTCATTGGATTAAGGTTCTGTTTCACGGCACCGATGACGCCGAGAGCTTCGCCGATGGCTTCGGTGTAGGCCTTCGATGCCATCACTTGCATTCGCCAGCGCTTCAACTGTTCGAAGAAACCGCCGTTGATCGTCGGCCGCACAGGCGTCGTTACCACCGGCGAACCGGGAGCTATCTCATTGGTTTCCGGTCCGTAAATGACAGCGTTTCGCCAGTCGGTTACGGCTTTCATTGCGACCTGACATTGGTCAACGTCATTCATAACGGTAACCATTTCAAGCATCAACTGAGTAGCGGCGGCAACATCAGGATCCGGAAATCCCATGTTCCGCCCGATCGTCGGCCATACAGCTAAACCGTTGTACAGCCAAACTATCTGATCGCCTTTACGCAAAGGCCACCATGGATAGTGTTGTGACATAGTTAAATGTCTCCTTCCCATTTTGGGAATAGAATAGGAACGAGCAAAACGCGGCTCGGTCTCGGCAATGCACAACTGCATACCAAACCGACGTCGCCTCAGCTTACGCCATTAACCTGATTGTTCGGATTATTTCTTACGAAGGGGGTTTTCTTGTGAGGAAAATCTTTTCGCGAGTAATGGAGTCCGAATAGCGAGGGTATTCGTATTGTGAGGTGAATCGTGCGACAAGTTAGGCGTTGTGAGTTGCCAAGAACCAAGCTGCGCCTCGATCCATCAAATAGTGTAAACATTGTTATACGCTCAAGTCAACACTTTTCTGCATCGCCCATCAAACGAATAGATCCTTCCTCACCTCCAGAAATCATTTCACAATTTTATATTTCATTCCTAAACTTTATTTTTCATTCCTCAACTCAAGAATTCATTTCTAAACTTCATATTTCATTCCTCAACCAAAGGAATCATTTCCAAGCTTTGTATTTCATTCCTCAACCCAAGGAATCATTTCACAACTTTGTATTTCGTTCCTGGGCCTTTGGACTGATTCCGTAAACTCATTACCATTTTGTCCCGAACTGCTGGAAAAGCTAAACTTGTCTGACATGGGAACTCTCGGACCAAACCCAACTCGCCGCGAGGTAATGCAGCACATATCGCGTGCAGCGAGTTATGGTAATTTGGGTCTGTTTATTGGTGCCGGTTTTTGCAAAGCAGTTTTCGTAGACTCAGCTCAGCCTATTGCTCTTTCCTGGAAGGAGCTATTGGAGCGATGCTGCGCGGAGTTCAACACCTCCTTCGAGTCGGTTGCAGTTGAGGGATCAAATTATCCACAGATTGCTAGTCGCCTTTGTCAGGAGATTTCTGTCGCCAAATCAATAAGTTACGAAGAATCGACAAGTAAGCTCAAAGCGTATATCGCCAGCCGTACTTCGTGGTACGTCGATCCCGAAGCAAGAGAGAGATTTGGAAATTATCTTAAACAATTCGAACCTTCATGGATCATCACGACCAATTACGATAGCGTAATCGAACAACTCCTAACTGGTCAATCGATTCCCTTGGGACCTAAAGATCAGTTAACGAGCATTCGCGATTTAATTCCTGTATACCATCTTCACGGTGGGCGTTTCAGTCCTGAGGATATCGTTATTACACAAGAGGATTACGTCAGTCTTTTTCGCCCAAACCAGTATAGGCAGATTAAATTAGCGCTTACTGTCAAAGAGTCTACAACGATATTCCTTGGTTACGGTCTCGGCGACGTCAACGTCCTTACTGCCCTAGACTGGTCAAAGAATGTCTTCGCCGATGGCACGAGAGAGTATCCCAACGAGATCATCCAAGTCTATAGGACTGAAGACCCAAAGAATGAGCCGTATCTAGACGGGAATGGAACCCTTGTATTAGAAGTTGGGGAGTTAGTTGATTTTTTTGAGGAATTCGGAGCTGTTCGGGAAGAGGAACTTACACTTGAAGCAGCAAAACTAGACGAGGTTGGAATTCTGTCGAAAACCTTCGCGGATTCGGAGCCTGAATATGTTGATCGATTTATTGATGACGAGAATTTCCGACGAGAAGTAATTGTCGAGTTCAAGTCATCCCAAACTGAACTCGTAACAGGATTCATGATTCTATTTGACGCAGTTAGTAAAGAGTGTTGGCGACGAGCTGAGCCTTACGGAGCTTTCAGCTCTTATAACGACTACCTCAACGTAATCCTCGACATCCTTCAATTCTTGGATGTTCAGTCGATACAGCCCACGCTTTTAAATAGTGTCGTTTACTCGCTGAACAGGGTGGCGGGGTACATCGGAAGAAACCGTGGTGAGTCGTTTGCAGCAGCAGAAACGTGGGATACCCGGTTACCATTTTTAGACCCGACAATGACTGCCGAACTCAGGAATATCGTGGAAACTTATCCATATTACAATCTACGCCCGCTCTTAAACGCGAAGGACGACGAGGACGACTTTTAGCTTAGTTCTTCAAGAAGTTGGTCAATTGTTTCATCCGATTTAAGGGAAATACGCCTAGCCAAATCATAGACTCTCGCAAGCTTTCTCCATAATTCTTCGCTGCTGACCGACACCATAGCGGACTCGACTACCTCCTTCGCGTCATTATAAACATCCAGACCATACCTTGTTCGACCAGTCGTGTCCGTTGACTTGGCGATTGTCACGACGGATTTCGACATTTCAACGCCATATTGGTTCTTACCGTAAACCTCCCAATTGATTTGTCTAGCTTCAGATTTGGCAAGCAGTCGATCCGTCAGCGTTTTGAGAAGTTGTGGTTCCATTAGTCGTTCTCGCTCTATAAATATTTTGCACCCAAATGCCTTTATTTCAAAGCCCTTAGACATGAACTTTCGAATCCATTTCACGCGTTTCTTGAATGCAAACTTAAAACGAGTTGATTTCTTTTGGATGGTACCAGACCGGCCACTTACCTTCGGTACGATTTCTGCAACAATGTACGTGGATTTACGTTCATATTGTTGAGGTTGGTGATAAAACGATGACGGCGAAGGAACATAATCGGTTGGTTGGGATATTTTTGATGGCGCATGGTGGGATGCAGGCGTTGGTGATGCTGATCTTGTGCGTTGTTTATGGCGCGATCGGGATCGCGATGATGGCGGGCGGCGGCGGTCGAAAGGGCGAAGCGGCGTTTGTCGGCGTGTTTTTCATTATTATGGTGGGCGTGCTGGGGATCGTCGCGGCGTTGTTCTGTGGGTCGTAGATACTTGGCGGCTATAAGCTGT
>CALMPJ010000205.1 GCA_937871585.1 uncultured Acidobacteriota bacterium
TCGCGTAACAAAGCGTGAGCTAATTTGAATGCCACGCCGACTCCGGCGAGTGTTTTCTCGGGGTAATTGTCGTCCGGCTGGTTTGGATTAACGATCGCGACGGCTGGCGGGAGCTCGGAACCTGTTTTTGGTAAATGATGATCGGTAATAATAACGTCGAGACCGATCGAGTTCGCATGCGCGACTTCTGCGACGGACGTGGTGCCGCAATCGACGGAAATCACGAGGCTTACACCGTTGTTTTTCGCTTCGTCTAGAGCGGGAATATTGATCCCGTAGCCTTCGGAGAAGCGGTTTGGTATGTGAAATGTGCAATCCGAGCCTAAAAGTCGAAGCGTTCGACGCAATAAAACCGTTCCCGTTGTGCCGTCAACGTCATAATCGCCCCAGATCATGATCTTCTCGCACGTCGCAACGGCTTGTTGAATGCGTGCGACAGCCTTGTCCATATCTGTTAGCAGATACGGATCGTGCAGATGCTCCGGCGAAGGATTCAGAAACGCCTGCGCCTTCTCAACGGTGTCATGCCCGCGCGAAATAAGCAGAGCAGCCACGATCGGCACAACGCCCAGCTCATCCGCAAGCCTATTCACGGCGTCGGCATCATGTTTCCGTATGTTCCACTTCTTTTGCATGGGTGTGCCGACACTCTTGTCGGCATGAGGGTCGCTTCGACCCGAACAAATGACTAGTTCCAGCGAACTCTCGCCGGAGGAACCGGCGATGCGGACAAGAGTGTCCGCACTCCCATCACTGTACCGACGGTTCGATAAGCCCGTACCAGAGCAATCCGAGGATCACCGCGCCTAGAACTATGCGATATACGATAAATATCAGCATCGAATTTTTACGCAGGAACGCTAGTAGGAACCAGATCGAAAGATATCCGACGATGGCGGCGGCTATTGTGCCTGCTACCAGGGGCACTACGGAATCCGCGGGCAGTATTTTGTATGCTTCGCGGAGTTCTAACAGGCCGCTTGCGCCGATCGCGGGAATTGAGAGGAGAAATGAGAACCTCGCGGCGGTTTCGCGTTTCTCGCCGGCGAGTAAACCGCCGAGCATAGTGCTTCCGGACCTCGAAGCGCCGGGCATTAGCGACATAACCTGGAAAAATCCTTGTGCAAGGGCGTCAGTTAATCCCAAATGACGCATCTCTTTGCGTTGTGCGCCGATCTTTTCGGCGAAAAATAGGAGCACGGCGACGACGATCATCATTATTGAGATGAACCAAAGGTTCTTCGTGGCCGGTCCCTCGATGTGGTCTTTTAACAGAAGGCCCGCGACGCCGATCGGAAGGCTCGCAATGACGATCAGCCAGCCTAGCCAGGCTTCTTCGGAGAGAAAAATCGGCCTGTTTCCGTCCGTTCCGCTAAAACGCATCTTCCGGCGGTTGAACATGAGGTTCCAATGGTCACGCACAAACGCCGTCGTTATGCCCCAAATGTCCGCGAAAAAGTACGTGATCACCGCCAGCAAAGTCCCAAGCTGCATCACGCCCATCGTTGCCGTTGTCAGCTTCGGATCGCCGCCAAATATGCCCGTCAACCTCGCCGCAAACACCATATGCGCCGACGACGACACCGGAATAAACTCCGTCAACCCCTGCACAACGCCAATAATTATCGCCTGAATTATATCCATGACCCTTGGAAAGCATATTGTGCGATAAACAATGCGATTAAGCAATTCAATCTTCTTTTCTTACCTAGATCATAACCAGCAATTGCCGTGTTAACATGTTCTAAAGATCGAAATGCCATTCGACGACTACAAAATTGCCTTTACCGTTCATACTGAGTATCTTTACGTCCATTTGAAGGCGGAGGATGTTTCGGATGGGTCTATTTCGGCTTATGTGAGCGATATTGTCGCCAAAAGCGAGGAGACGGGGCTGGATAAGATCATTCTCTACCGTGATATTCCGGTCGCGAATAATGAAGCGAGCGTTTTCAAGACCGTCAGCGCGTCTTTGGAAGAACTCTACGGCAAGAAACTCGCCATCGTAAACCCTTACGAAGAACTAAACGACGTCCTAAAATTCGGCATGACCGTCGGCTCCAACCGCGGCGGAAATTATGAGGTGTTCGATACCGTCGAAGAAGCCGAGAAATGGCTCCTGTCGTAGCTAACTAGCTTTCACAAACTATTCCCGATACCTCGCTTTCCCTGCAATACGATCATAGAGCCACGCGGGCATGTATTTGCCGAGGCGGACGATGGTTGCGAGCTGCCAGGGGAAGGCGGCCAAGGGTTTTTTGCGGCCAGACAACTATTTCGTAGACTTTGACCATCGGTTAGAGAAATGAAAAAGATAGTATTAACTTCCCTTTTGGCACTTTTCTTGGCTTTTCCTGTGCTTCCACAAGATGGGCCGGAGACTGTAGAACTTCCTGATGCAGTAATGGAGCAGGTCGTTAGACAAATTGTCGGTCGGTATTTTAAGCAAAGGGCGACGCCGAAGGAAATTAATATTTCCGCTCAAGGTATCAAAGCGGAATGGCTCCCCAACGTCAAAAATATCAAGTTTGTAGTGGTTCCTGATAAGAAAGTAGCTCTCGTCTCATATATGTACGCCTTTGAACCAGTCGAGAGAAAAGGCAAACATTACAGTGTTGTTTTCGGATTAGGCAACCCAACATGTGATAGGAACGGCGACATCTGGCATTTTCGAGTTGTTAAGGGTCGAGTTCATCTAATCAGACGTTTTGGCGTGATGATCATCCGTTGCGACAATGATTAAATATCGGAACGGCTAAGACTTTAGGGCAAACAATTATTCCCGATACTTTGCTTTTCCTGCGATGCGGTCATACAGCCAGGCGGGCATGTATTTGCCTAGGCGGACGATGGTTGCGAGTTGCCAGGGGAAGGCGGCGAAGGGTTTTTTGCGTTCGATGGCGGCGAGGAAGAGCGGGATGGCGTCTTCGAGATCCATGAGGAACGGCATTTTGTTGCTGCGGCCTGAGGTGAGGGGCGTTTTGATGAAGCCGGGCTGTATTATCGTGACGTCGATGCCGTTTGCGGCTTGGTCGAGACGGACGGATTCGAAGAAATTGGTCATCGCACCTTTGCTGGCAGAGTACGCCGCCGATTTAGGAAGCCCCCGAAACCCCGCAAGCGACGATATCGCCACAAGATGACCGCTTTTTCGCTCCTGCATGGGCTTTAGGACGGCGTGAATACTGTTCACGGCACCGAGAAGATTGATGTCGATCAATTTTTTGACGCTCGCAGGATCGTATTCGCGTGTCAACTGGTCGTTGCCGCCGATCCCTGCGTTCGCGATAAGGATGTCGATGTGCCCGAATTCGTCGCGGAATTCCTGAGCGGCCTTTGAGAGCGATTCCGCGTCTGTTACATCGACCGCGAAAACTCTCGCGACACCATTTTTCGCCGTGATCTGCTCGGCAATACGCGTCAATTCTTCCTCACGACGAGCCACGAGAGCAACAATAGCTCCCTTCTCAGCCATCGCGACCGCCAAACCTTCGCCGATGCCGCTTGAGGCTCCTGTTAGGAA
Source organism: uncultured Acidobacteriota bacterium (assembly GCA_937871585.1). Taxonomy (GTDB): domain Bacteria; phylum Acidobacteriota; class Blastocatellia; order Pyrinomonadales; family Pyrinomonadaceae; genus OLB17. Next base: position 3,524 of record CALMPJ010000205.1, read on the forward strand.
TATTCTTTTATCTTTCCAATCCATGAAATTCGTTAGTTAACGGGCCTTGTAAGGTTCGGTAGTGACGAACCAGTCGCCTTTTTCGGTTTGCATTAGCTGAGCGACACGGTGTTTCTCGATAAAACCTCGGTCGTAAACCAAATTGTGCTCTCGAGGGCCGTCGGGATGCTTTTTGTCGAGCTTGATATAGTTTTCAAGGCCTGATTCGTCATCAAAAAAGTCGACGCGAGTCTTTGGGAAGGCTTTGTTATACGCCCACGCGACCTTTTCACGCTCTTCCTTGGTCAAACCTTTCTTTACAACGACCACCATCTTTGCGAAACCATAAACTCCACGCTCGCCGGCACGAGTTTCGACCTCCATTACTTCGTAAAAAGAATGATCCTTGAACGGCCCGAGGTCTGAGACTGCGTCGAGAGCCTTGCGGTCAGCTTGAGCACAGCCTGCCAGTAAGATCACCAAGGTTATCAGCGTTGCGCAAAGTGTTCTTTTGTACATTTAGACTAAAAATATACGTCAAAATGAGTTCCCGTCAACCGTCGTGGTACCGCATTTCGCGTCGATGACCTTTTGCGCGGCTTCATCGAGAGTTTTTTTGAAGTTCGCGTCCTTTGGGTCGAAGTCGTGCTTGATCTTCGCGGCTTGGAGGGCCTTTATTAGATCGCCGCAATCGAGTGATCTCGTGTGTTCGCTCGTCGGATCATCATTCGCGATCAAAAAAGTCGTCGGATAAGACGGCAAATACAATACGCGAAAACTTTGCCCTTGCTGCGGATAACGCGTCGAATTCGCCGAAGGATACACGTTGAAATCCCAAGTGTGGAAATAGGTCTCGATGTTCTCGCCGGCGGCAGTTTTGAAAACGACCGAATGCTTCATAACGACGCTATTGTTGAGGCGGCTCGATGTCGGTTCGATATTCGTCACAACGGCGTCAGCACGATTGCCAATTGCGTTTATCAGGTACCCGTCAACTAGATGCGGACGAAAAACATTGACCACCGAAAGAGCCAGTAATCCGAAAACCGTCGCGTAACAGACCACCGCAGCTACGTTTATGAACACACGGCTGCCTTCGTTGTATTTGATGAGTCGTTTTAGGTAATGGTGACGCCAAAACGAAACTACGCTAACCGCCGCTATGGTGAAAAAGATACAAAAAACAAGGAGCAATACACCGCGATTAGCCAGGAAATAGAGCAGATGAGCCAGCAATTCCATTGGAATTAAACCTCAACGATCGTAGTGACAATAACAGGCTTTGAACTGAGTTCTTTCTGAATATAGCGTTTCAAATGAATGCGCAGATTCTCCTTGAACATCGTCCTGTTGGTGATGTGCTCGGGGTTCATGTCGGCGATGGCCTTTGAGACTGTTTTTCGGGCATCTGCCGCGAAACCGTTGAGCGGATCGATGCCTGCGACGCCTTCAAATGTGATCTGCGGTTCGCCGCCCAAGTCCGTACTGCCTTTCTTCATCGGCACCACCAGCGAGATTGCACCGCCGTAAGCGAGTTTCTTGCGTTCGCGGACGACGTCGTATTCGATCTCTTCCATCGATTCCTCGTCGATGAAGGTTTTGAAAAGTTCGTGTTTCTCGACTACTGCGGCTCCGTGGTGGTCGAGTTCCAGGACATTGCCGTTCTCGATCAGGATAATGTCGTTGTCGTCGTAACGCGCAACGTGATTCTTTATGAATTCCTTTTGGCGGAACAACATACGGTATTCGCCGTGGATCGGCACCACGAAACGAGGTTTCGAAGTCTCGACCATGATTCGAATGTCTTCCTGCGAAGCATGTCCGCTGACGTGAACCAAGCGACGCTTTTCCTCAATGATATTTGCACCGCGCTTGTACAAATGGCCGATCAAACGGCTGATGTTCTTCTCGTTGCCGGGAATGATACGAGCGGAAAGCACAACCGTGTCGCCTTTCTCGATCTCCATTCCCTTATAGGTTCCCGTGGCCAGATTCCACAAAGCGGCCCGCATCTCGCCCTGCGAACCTGTAACGAGATAGCAGATCTCATCATCGTCCAATGCTCGGCTTCCGGAAAGGTCGATCATAGTGTCGCCCGTTATCTTGAGCAATCCAAGGTCCGACGCGATCTCGACATTCTTTTGCATTGAACGGCCGAGCACGCAAACTCTGCGGCCAAACTCGTGAGCAACATCAAAAATGATCTGCAGACGATGCAGCGACGACGAAAACGTTGAGACAAACAGCCGGCCTTCGGTTTGCTCGAATATCTCTTCGAATGCAGGGATCACGGCTTGTTCAGAAGGCGTTCGTCCGGGAACCGTGGCGTTCGTTGAATCACAGAGAAGAGCAAGGACGCCCTCATTACCAATTCGTCCGAGCATTTCAAGGTCGTACGGTTTGCCGATAACAGGCGTGTCGTCAATTTTGTAATCGCCGGTGTGTATAAGCGTTCCTGCGGGCGTGTGAATAGCGAGCGAAAAACATTCGACCAGCGAATGTGACGCGTGAATGAACTCGATCTCGAACGGCCCGATATTAACGCGATCGCCAGCCTTGACCGTATGTGTCAGAACGTCGCCCATCATGTCGAATTCTTCGAGTCGTTTCTCAGTTAACGCGAGCGTGAATCGCGATGAATAGACCGGCAGATTGAATTTGCGGAGTATGTAAGCAAGGGCACCGATGTGGTCTTCGTGACCATGCGTGAGAATGATCGCGGTGAGATCGTCGCGATATTCTTCGAGGAAGTCGAAATTGGGTATTGAGATATCGACACCGTATGGAGTTTCCTCAGGAAAGCCCATTCCGGCATCTACGATGATCATCTCGCCATCATAGCGAATGCCCATGCAATTCATGCCGAATTCGCCGATGCCGCCGAGCGGAATTACTTCGATCTTGCTCATAAAGTAGGCAAGTATAGCATACACCGCGGAAACTTGACATTAGTGTAAAGTTTACGGAGAATACTCAAGACAATTTGTTGGGGAGTAGAAACCCCGATGCGAATCGGGGTCCGAAACGTCGTCATTACGATCGAACGCAGCCAGTTCGGTCCGGCGTCCGGGAAATATCGAGACCTTTGCGGCTTATTCGCCTGCAGAGGTCTATTTATTTGCAGGTTCGGAGGTTTTCCAAATGTCTCTCTTCCCTTTTGCCGAATATTGGCCATTCTATCTGGCCTTCCTGGGCTTTGTCCTTGCGATGCTCGCCATCGACCTCGGAATATTTAACCGCAAAGAACACGAAGTCTCGTTCAAAGAAGCTACAACATGGAGCATTATTTGGGTCGTGTTGTCGATGGGCTTCGCGGGCTTATTCTACGCCTATACGAACTCCAAGTTCGGTGCCGATATTGCACAAACGGCGACACTTGAGTACCTTACCGGCTACGTCCTTGAGTATTCGCTGTCAATCGATAACATCTTTGTATTTGTCCTTGTATTCAGCTATTTCGGCATTCCTGCGAAGTACAAACACCGAGTCCTGTTCTATGGTATTCTCGGAGCCTTAATATTCCGTGCGGTTTTCATCGCCCTTGGTTCTGCATTGATGCAATTCCATTGGGTGATCTACATATTTGGCGGATTCTTGATCATTACCGGAATCAAGATGTTCTTTTCGAGTTCCGAAGAGATCGAACCTGAGAAGAACTTTCTAATTCGGATATTCCGCAAGTTCATGCCGGTCACGACCGAGATCAAGAGCAAGAACTTCTTCGTGAATGTAGACGGTGTAAAGCATGCGACACCGCTATTCATCGCACTGTTATTTCTCGAAGCAACCGATATAATCTTCGCAGTTGATAGTGTTCCCGCTATTTTTGCGGTGACGAAGGAACCTTTCATCGTATTTACATCGAATATATTCGCAATTCTTGGGCTTAGATCGATGTATTTTATGCTCGCGGGCGTGATCGATAAGTTCTATTTGCTCAAGTATGGATTAGCCATTGTGCTCGTATTTGTTGGCCTAAAGATGGTTTGGCTAAACGATTGGTTCGGCGGAAAATTCCCGATCACCTATTCGCTTGGCTTTATCGTGTTTGCTATCGCAACGTCTGTGATCCTTTCTCTTCTGTTCCCTAAAAAAGAAGAAGAGATGATCCACATTACCGATAATTAACGAAACTTTACTTTTTCTTAACAATTCTGAAACCACCGGCCCGCTTCAGGCGTCTATCGACTGACAGCAACTTCTACGGAGCGGGCCGTTATGAGCAAAAAGCTAACAGACGAACAAGCAGATCAGCTACTTAGATCATTTGTCCAGGAGACCCAGGTTTCTGATGATCAAATCGACGAGATAGCTGATGCACCGCAGTTGTGGTGGGCAGTTCAGCGCAATATTGCGGCTGAGAAAAAAGCCGTCGCCGCTCCGTGGCCGCCGTCGTTCAACTGGCTGCGTTTCTTGTCGTTCGCAACACCTGTCGCAGCACTACTTTTAGTCGCGTTCTTAATATTCAGTTTCCGTCCGACACAAAAGACGGATGTAGCGGGGCTGCAGCAGAATGATGTGCCGCAGTCGAAGATCGTCTCGCCTGATGTGCGATCCGAGCCGGCAGCTCCGCAAACTACGCAAGATGTTAGGTCGAACATTGTGGCTACAAAAACGGCATCTGTTCAGGTTAGTTCTAGCAAGAAAGCGGCGACTGCTCAAAGAATATCGACGTCTGATCGAAAGGATCCGAAGCAACAAGTTGCCGCAGAGGAAGTTCGATCTGATTTCATAGCTCTAACCTATGCGCAGCGTCCGGAGAGCGGGCAGATCGTTCGAGTAAAGGTACCACAATCAATGAAAGTTAGTCTCGGTGTCGCTTCGAGTGTCGACAAACCGAGCGATCTCGTCGATGCAGAAGTCTTGGTCGGTGACGATGGTATGACACATGCGATCCGTTTCATTTCTTCGGGCAATCAACAGTGAGGTTCTTATGTTTGTAAAGGTAATAACCGCAATTTTCGTTCTTGGCTTCTCTGTTGCTATTTCAGCACAAAGGCCGGGCGGTGGCCGTCCACCGATCGGGCGGCCTGGGCCAGGTGATCGTCCGCCAATGGGAATGCCTGGACAGCGTCCCGACCATGATGGTCCTAAGGGGGACTGGATCGGGTCACTTGATCAGAATGGAGACGACCGCATCGACGCGACTGAACTACAGACTGCAATAGATCGCACTTTTTCGGAATTCGACAAGAATAAGGACGGTTCGATCGGAATGCCAGAATCCGGATTTCGACCTGAACGAAATGGTCCGGAAAATAGGAACGAAGGCCGCCAGCGACGCCTGCTACCACCGTTCTTTTTTGCTGAAGAGCTGTCGCGTGGAAATGCGATGAGCAAGACCGACTTCGAACGTGTCGTTCGCGGTGTGTTCAACGAAATGGATGGGAATGCTGATGGCTTTATCGACCAAAAAGAATCGCGACCTCGTATCGGCGGCAAACCGGAAGGCGACCATCGAATGCGACCGAATGCTCAGTTCATTGCGGCGGAACTACGATTCGGCGACAAGCTGATCAAGGACAAGCCATTCTCGGCCGAAATGCAGATCGAAGATACGCGGCGATTGTTTGATGGTTCGACCGTCACAAAGAAGATCAATGGAGCGACATATCGCGACACTGCGGGTCGAACTCGCAGAGAGCAGCCGATAGACATAGCCGGAATCGGAGTTGTCGGAGCGGACAACAAGCCGCAGATGCTTGTTTTCATTAATGACTTTACGGCTCGGACACAGATCTTTCTTGACGTTAATCAGAAAGTAGCACGAAAGACTCCACTCGGTAATGGCGATATTCCCGATCCG
>CALMPJ010000206.1 GCA_937871585.1 uncultured Acidobacteriota bacterium
GGGCGTAGTCTCGATACCGTTCGTTGAAATGTCGAAGTCTCGTTTCAGGTTGATTGAGTTGGTGCTCAAGATATGCGGATGCGATTCGCAGGTCCTCGTAATTTAGCTCCTTTCCTTTCACATCGTTCTCGATCGGCTTATCAGCTTTTGCCCTAAAAAGTTTTAGAATTATGGAGGGCGAAATGCCATTTTCCAGGGCATCGTCCAGTGCCGGAAATTTGACCTCAGCCCAGTGCTTCATCTCTTCCACGGAAATTTCGGAAGCGAGCAAGTTTAGATGTGTACTCTCAAGTTCGATGCGCTCAAACCCGAGAGTACTATTAACGTGTTCAGAATCTCGTTCCGTTGCAAGATGCTCGAAGGTTTCACTAGGTTCTTCGACCGATCCTCGAAATTGATGTTCTGTATCGTGGAGATCAGGCTCGAGAAGCGGCTCAAACTGGATCGAACGGTCAGTTGGTTCGAGCCTCTCCATCTCACCCGCAACCATTGCGATTTCTGCTAGAGTCCGATCGAATCGCCCTGTCGTCGATTCTGTTTTCAACTGATCGCGCTCCCGATCCAAAAACTCTCGTTTCCCGTCCAACGCGTCATAGATCCAACGAAAGACCTTTGCCTCGGTCTCTCGATCTGCATTACTGCCGGCGATGGCTTTTCCATAGTCAAGGATCTGTGGAACGACTTCGCGAGCTTTGTCTAACCCGACCAATGGTTCTAGCCGCACAACTGAATAGCTAAGAGTTGCGAGTTGGAGCGGTGATTTTAGATCGTGCGACTCCTTCGGAATTATCAGAACCCCATTCTGAACGGTTCCTCCACGCTCGTACGTGTCACGGAGAAACTGTGATCTGCTGTTCAAGTACGAAGCGTGCTCGCTCCTGTTGCGGCCATCTGTGTCGTCAAGTTTTGAAAGTTCAAGGTCTGCTCGGCTAACCGAAAGAATCTCGTTGATTGCCCTTTCGGTACGTGGATTCGACGGATGAAAGTTTGAATGTTGGGTAAGCGTATGACGTGAGGCTCGATTCAGCTCTTTGACCTCAATTGCCTTCGCGACTTTCTCGATAGCGAGTTTAACGACATCCGCGTGACACGTCTGCCCGGCCCGACAAAAACAGGTGATCGAAATCGGTTGTCCGTTCCGGAAGGCATCGCCGAGCAAAACCATGCCATCCCTCAGCCCGCCATCATTTTTTTTGTAGCTGTTTCGCAGCCGTTCGGAGTAAGCGAAAAGAGCGGCTTCGCGACCACTACCCCGTGGTGCAATTTCGTTCCGATTGGGTGAAAGAAGCCCCAATTCTGGAGTGCTAATATTCCCGAGATCAAGACTCCTGTTTGGAAGCGTAGACTCTGCTTCATTCAAGCGAGCAATTACCTTATTGCTCAGATCATATTTCATAACTCGCCCCTCTCCGTTTCGGCTCGTTGGCTAACCGCCACCGAAGAAATGGCAAATCATGTGCCTAGAAGTCAGCCAACCAACTATGGTTTTGCTTTCTATACATTTAGATATCAACTCCGTTCGATTCCGGTCCTAATACCTCGACCAATCGTCACATCTTCCCTCTCGGGCCATCCTCCTTTTTCATGTGCAGTCGAATCTCGTTCTTCGCCAGACCCTGCTTTTGCTTTGAGCTTGACGACCGATACTAGAAGCTCCTTGAAGTTCGTCCCATCAATTCCGGTTGAGTGTTTGAGTATCGAGTTCAGTCGCTTTGCTTCCCGGCTGCTCGATGTCGCTGTGATGCGTTTCTCGATCTCAGTGATCTCGCTTGTTGTGAAGATAGGCTGGTAGGTGAGATCCGCAGCACTAGCCAACAGGGACAGTTGCCTAAACTCCGAAGCCTCTTTGGCCGCATTCAGCGACAGTTCTTTGGCGGCCGCCACGTCCGCTTTGAGACATCTCTCGCGATCCCTTGCTCGGTCTTCGATCTGGCGTCTTAAGGTTCGATGATCTTTGCTCTCTAAAAGTAGATTCAGTGCTTGGTCAAGAATCGAGCTTTTTCGTGGTAGATCGACATCGTTGAGGCTCAGATAGCTCATCGAACCGTTCGATTTATCCTCGATCGCAAATCTGTGAAAACGCTTCGAGCTTCGGTAGAAAGCTAGGTCTTCTTTTGTCTTATTCAGTCCGATATTGCAAAGAATTTCTCTTGCCAATGCGCGGCCCACGATCGCGTGAGAAAGATTCCCGGCTTCGTCGGGGCCGATCTTTCCTTTGGCTCCGTGTTGGCTTGACACCGCCCCTTGAATCGACGTCCTTTGAAGATTCCAAATGGATGCGTATTCTTTGGGAAATTTGAGTTTTCTTGAGAGTGTGTCAAGTTCGATGATCTGATCGGCAGAAAACACTGGCTTCACTGTATCGAAGGTGCTGCTTCGATCAAGGACTTCACTCAGAACCCCAACAATCTTTTGCTCCTGCCGCATCGATTTGTGCATTTGCAAGGATTGTTCACTCAGAGAACTATTGACCGAATCAAATAGAAAAACTTCCCTTGACTTGGAATTTCGGCTTGAGGGCTTGTTGGTCAGATATTCGATTGCCGAGCGAATGCTCTGAAGAACAGCGCGACCATCGTTTTTGGTATCATTTTGCCGAGCTATCATCGCCAAAGAGACTCGATCGTTTCCAACCTTCACCTTTCGGTAATACGCGTTGTCTTTGAAGTCCGAGAGCTGCCGCTGATGTAGCTGCATCCTCATTTCAGAAACCGCTTTTTGTCCAGCGAGAAGTCCAAGATCAGAAACAGTTCTAGGTGCGATTTCTTTCTTGTTCTCAAGGTCGGTTCTAACCTGCTCAAGATAGCGAAATTCTCGCACTTTCGTGTTTGCTAGACATTCGCTTTGAATTTCATCGAGTTCTTGCTTATTGAATGCCGGCGTCGGTACTTTTACTCCTCTTTTTCTATAGTCGGTTCGGATCAGATTTGCTTCACCACGAATAGATGCAGTTTCCTCTTTGAGTTTGAAGAATTCCGATTCTTCCCGGGCGAGTATGCTGTTGGTTATCGCTATGATCTGGCGTGATTGCGGTGTCTTGCGCCAGTCTTCGGAGTTGCTTGCTAGTTGCTTTAGCTCCAAGAGCGAGACTCTTTTCGTTACTGCTTTTTCCGGATCCCTGATCGGAAACTTGAGGCTCTCACGATTTTCGATAAGAAAGGTGATTTTTTCTTCCTTAAATTTGAGTTGATATTCGGCAAGAATACCCCGGCGTAGGATCTCTCGTTCGTGAATACTTCCATCGCCCTTTAGAAACTCAATGGCGTCATGTTTTTGTGGAGCATTTCGATTGTACTGCTTGTCATTGGCATGTCCCCGTGAAGGTGTCCGTTCCGCAACAAGCTCCTCAAGTTTTTTCTTCGCGGATTCGATCAGAATTCCATCGACAATCCGTTTCTCTCCATCGATGATTTCAAAATGCGGAAGCGCCTCCCGCGGAATTTTGTTCAGCGATCTACCCTGAAGATCTTTGGTCAGATATTGCTTTTGAATTGCGATATGAACGTGTGGGTTTGCTGTGTTGAGATGAACGGCGCCTGCCCAGGCAAGCCGCTCGCTTTTTAGACTCTTTTCTAACTTTCCGATGGCAAATCTTGTGACGATTTTTAGTTGCCGTTGCCGTTCCTCATCAGTCGAACCAAGTTGTTGAAAATCCTCCCGCCGAAATGAAAGAACAAGATGGTGAAGTTCGTTGTTTGGGGGACGGCCTTTGCCGCAATCGGATTTAAGAAAATTGTTTGCGCTTCCTACGGTAAGGTGTTCGGTAAACTCGTTAAAAAGTTCACGTCCTTTTTCGGGCTCTGCATTCCGGTCGATCTTACTGTGCGCTAGATAATGAATGAGACCGCGAGAACTGCCTCTTTTTGATTGAACGCTGGCAATAACTCTCATGATTCGCTCGCGATTTGATTCGCGGGTTTAGGCAAGGAATCGATTCGCTGTTTTAGTATTCGCACCTTGGTCGCAAGGTAGCTGTTGTGAAGGGATTCGTTTCCTGAGACGTGCTCGTGGAACAGGAGACATTTCTTAAGATCGGACACGGCGTGTTCGATCAGCTCAGCCATTGCGGTAGAGGCGATAACAACACTCTGTTTGCGGTCGCTGGTCTCCGGAGACGTATATTCGATGAGCTTTGTGAAAACGAGATTTAGCGAGGAAATCGACATGCTCGACATCGAGTAGATTTCAGTCGTCAGCGAACTTGCTTGACGGAGCAGTTCTAGTGCATTTTCGAGCTCCGATTCCATTCGATCAATGCTTTCTCGAATCTCACCGATGTTGCCGCTTACTGAAAGATCAACCGTCTCGTTCTGGCGACCGGTTCGTACAAGCCAGTCGAGCTTTTCCTGACAGCGACCCGAAGCAAAATGCTGGTGTCTATCGGTCAAGGCGAAATGGATCATGCGACGGACAATCGCCGACTTGTTCTCACCGGTTTCGGCCGCGATCTCTTCAAGCTTTTTGTGATCCTCTTCGTAGGGCCTGACGCTGATCGGCCGTCCCTGCTTTGACTCGATACCCAACTCGATGTTTTTTATTATTTTCTCTCTGTCTCGCTTTCTCATGTCTCGACTTTTGTGGCGGCGTTTTGTCACCAATTCGTCGGTTTGCAATTTCTCCGACCATTTGGACATGAGCAAAATACGTGCCTTTTGCGAGAAATATGGCAAGAACTGCGGTTTGTAATTTTGATGACACCGCGTAACTTAGTGACAGTACGAGGCTTATGTGAATTACACGGGCTGGTTTTTGGTCTATCCTGTCATACACCCGCCGCTGTAATTTTTGATTTTTTACGAGCCCCCTGGATCCGCCTCTTTTTCTACGCCAAAAGCGGTTCGTTTATTCGCCGCCCGTTGCCACAAATACCGCAGTTCTCTGCTACGGCACGCCGATTGATTTACCAACCAAGCCAGTAAATTCGCCAACGTAAGGAGACCAAGTATTAATGAACGATCAGAGCAATATCACCCCCTCTACAAAGCAGAATTTCGAGCGTCCGCTGCTGCAGATCAACCGCTTGAACTTCGTAAAATTGAACACACGTGTACTCGAAGCGACCGACAGCAAACTGAAACAATATCTTCAGTTCGCGTCCGTCAGCATGAATACCGATATCACCAATGACGATGTTGTCGAGTACGCGCTAAACCACCTTTTTGAACGCGATCCGGCATTCAAGAGCTGGCTTAAAGCTAAAGGTTAAAAGAATATGAGCTAGGCGGAAAATGCAGAAGGTAGGGTGCCAATCCCATCGAATTTTGCAACGGGAGCGAACGACCGATGAGATGACTCGTATTGGGACAGAATCATTTCAAGCTTCATCTCAAATTCGCGGATATCCAGCTGGTCTGAGCCGTGATAAAGAAGCCCACCCAGTTGCTCCATATCACCTGCTGAAACGTCACAGCGTATTCTTACCGCAGCACGGGCTAGACGGTCGGCAACTTCCTGAAACTGCACTCCCGAATGTCCTTTTATCCACCGCCAAGAGACATGATGCCCGTAGCATGCTTTGACCAGACGCGACCAAAACGAGCGGTTTGCACGCATGTGGTTTCGGCCCATCATCGTATCTATTACATATCTTGAGTCTGACACGATCTCTATACGACAATATCTGCGAAGCTGCTCCAACGCATAAGTGCATGCAAGAATCTCGGCCTGCTGATTGGTGATCTGTCCCAAATATTTTGAAACCAGTTTTACCTCCAGTCGGTTGTGATCAAGCATAACCACACCGCAGCCCGCCGACGAGTCGATTGAGCCATTCCTAATGCATGATGCATCCGCGTAGATCGTCACAAGAGGCGCATATTCCGCCGCAGTCTCTATCCCGCTTTTATTCTCAACTAACTTAGTAACGCTCATTGTCCACCTCTCGTTTTTCTATATAGGAAACTGGGGCACGGCACCGACGCTATGCCCCAATTGGCAGAAACAACCTCCCTCAGAACTGATCGATGAACGGCTCATTGACCGGTGCCTCGGGAACAGCCGTGCCCGTGAACTCGGGAACGTCCGGTTCGGGGCTGTCGGCAGCAGGTTCCTGGTCCGTTTGGCCGCCCGAACGGTTCGATCCGACAAACTCGAATGAGAAGAGCGAGATCTCGGCACCTGATCTGGGCTCGCCCTTGTCTGTGCTCCACGGGCTGAACGAGAGCCTGCCGTGGACAAGCAGATGCGTTCCCTTTTTTACATGCTCGGCGAGCGTCTCCGCAGTCTTGCCAAAGGCAATCACATTGAACCAATGTGTGACCTGTACACGCCCTTCCGGGCCGTTCTTGAACGAGTTTGAAGCGATCGGAAAGCTCGCGACCGGGGTGCCCTTTTCCGAATATTTCAGGCTCGCATCGCGGCCTGCATTTCCGAGTATCGAGATATTTGCTGACATGGTTTTTTATTGCTCCTTTTGTGGTTTATTTCTTCTCCGAACGGATCGGCGTTTCGCCATTTGCGAGAGTTTTCCAGGCGTTGTGCCTAAAATACTGGCCGCCGCTCCTTTCGTTGAATATTGCTCTTCAATTTTCAGGCCGCATGCACAACCTTAACCAGTGTTCGCTGTACAGTGGGCTGCGTGAAAAGGCTCGCTTGGGTCGTGCGATTCGCTCGAACGGTCTCGTTTAGTTCCGCGTCTCGTGCCCTCACCGCGTCCCACAATTTCTGTTTCTCCTGCCGCTTGAATGCCTTCGCGGCCGGGTCGTTATAGAGACCGAATTTCAGAAAACGTAGCTGTCCAAGAGTCGCCATTTCGATCTTTCGGAGCCAGCGTTTCGCGTCCATTGATAGTTGATTTTTCAACCTAACTTCTTGAGATTTTGCGACGGTGTTAAGAGCCGCGAACTCCTTAAGTGAAAGGCTTTTGTGTTCCTTAAAATCTGCATACGCTTTTTTCTTTAGTTCGGCTAAATCAGCCGTGTCCGACGTTCCGCGAATCGCAAGGTAGGTTTCTTGATACGAATCGTGACGAAGGCTTCGCAGATGAAAGTCTGAGTATTGACGCTGCCACAGTAGGCGCAGGACAGAAGCGGCGTACTGCATCTCTTCAAAGTCAGGGTTGATTTCCTGATCTATAAGGATCTCGAAACAACCGTGCTTAAACGAGTAGATACGGCGTGCCGAACGGATGACTTTCCTGTCGTAGATCTGATCAAGGGAAAGTGCCAGCCATTCCTCGAATTCGCGATCTGAGAACGGATGTCTCGAAGGCATTGCCCAGCCAGCACAGCTGATCATTCGGCGTCCTTCCTGAACGGTGCTGCCGCCTAAAGAATGGCCTACAAAGAGCTTTGGAAGCTGTGACGAAAGCTCTCTTGATTCGTATGGAAGACAGTTTGCATCGATCTCACAATCGAGATCAAAAACGACTACCGAACGCTGGCTTGAACTCATTGTTATTCCAATCAGTCCGTTCTCGTCGAACTGCTCTAGTTGGTCGAATGTCGTGAAGTCTCTGTCGAGTTCTTCGACGGATTTATCGCCATCTTCCAGATAGAATTCGGCAAAGTCGTCGATCATCATGCGACTGACCTTATGGCGTCCGACACGTCGCAGAACCGCCTGCATTTCATCATCGAAGTTCGGACATTTTGGCGGTAGCGAACCGCAATTCTTGGCAGCTTCCTGAACTCGCCTCTGGTCCGCGACACAAAGCTTCTGTTCTCTTTCTCGCGATTCCTCAAAGCTGATCTCGCGATCGGTCGAAGTCGTCGTTACAGCTTCCAACTGCATACCGAGCAGACCCATTTCATGAAGAACCTCACCCA
>CALMPJ010000207.1 GCA_937871585.1 uncultured Acidobacteriota bacterium
GCTTGAGACCGAATTGTTACGAAACACGCAATTGTTCACTGTCAATCTCGATGAATACGCGATGATCGCACCGCCGCCGACAGGATCCGGCCCAACGCCGTTGCCGCCCGTAATCGTCATACCTGAGATCGTGAGGTTGCCGGACGGCCGCACGAAAAACACGCGGCTGGCGTTGTTGCCGTTTATGGTCAACTTGCCCGAGCCAGGACCGTTTATCGACAACGCACCGGCGTTCTCGACGTTAATTGCCGTTCCGCCGAGCATGATCGCCTGCGTCAGATCAAAGACCACAGGGTCGAACGTGATACCGTCGTCGTTGCCCGAGGCATTCGCCGCAGCCACGGCTTCGCGCAAGCTGCAATCAGCATCGCAGACACCGTCGTTCGTATCGGCGGTCTTCGTGACCTTAAAAGTCGCGGCGTTCGCCGAGACGGCCATTAAGCAAACGACAAACAACATCGAGCAGAGAGATAAATACTTCTTCATAGAACAGCTACTTCCACAAAACTACAGATTTGCGTACAGAATACACCTATTACCGCCAAGATTTCAGCCTTTTCCGACAGCCCCCTTGCGTCCCGCGTGCAGATCTTGGCAGAAGCCCGCACGAAGGCTTCGGAGTAAGGGCGTTACTCGAACGTCAGATGTGACGCCCTTACTCCGTGCGGGCTTCTGCCTTTTTGGTGTATAGTTCCGCTATCATGCCCGATGTACTGCATCAATTCGTGATTAACGCAACGCCCGAAGTTGTTTGGAAGTATTTTGCGACCGGCGAAGGCCTTGCCAAATGGTGGACAGAGAGTTCGAAAGGCGCCGCCGCTGTCGGCGAGGTCTGGCAGCTCTATTTCATGCCCGGCTACGACTGGCGTGCCCGCGTTACTCGGTGTGAACCGAATGCCGCCATCGAATTCACCATCCTCGAAGCCATGGAAGACTGGATCGGCACGAGAGTCGGCGTCGAACTCCGCGGATCCGAAGGCAAGACCGTCGTCGATTTCTACCACCGAGGCTGGCCCGACAACTCCGACCACTTCCGCATCTCCTCATTCTGCTGGGCAACCTACCTCCGCCTCCTAAAACGCCACATCGAACACGGCGAATTCACACCGTACGGCCAACGTGATGATGCTTGACGGACCGCACAGTTCCCTTGGGCATGCCGGCGAGACGCCTTCGTTCCGAAAAGAAAGCCCGCACGACGCGAGCTTTTCTATATGGTTAGGCTACTTATTCTGTTCCGCCTGTTCGACGGGTTCGGATTCGGGTTCGTGGGGTTCTTTGCGGTTGGGGATCGGCTGCAGTCCTTTCTCGCTCTGGTGTTGCGGTTCCTGATCTAATTGGCCGGGGCCTGTTCCGGGTTTTCCTTGGTCGGGAAATGTTGGCGTCGATTCTTCGGGTTTAGGTGTTGGTTCTGTGTATGTTTCCATGATGTCGCTCCTTGAATTGATACACGAGTATTCGAACACGGCTTTACGCGTCGTTCTGTACGCTAAAGGACATTGCGAGAGTTTTCTATTTCGCAGGACATGGCATTTCCGGGCGACTTTACCGTCGACGGCAAGGCTAATTTGGCTTTTTGGCGGCCGATCAAGGGTGATTGGTACATCCAGCGGAGCGAAGACTTCTCGTTCTACGCCGTGCCGTTCGGTGCCAATGGCGATCAGCCGGTACCGGGCGATTATGACGGCGACGGCAAATACGATACGGCAGTGTTCCGCCCGTCAAACAACACCTGGTTCGCCCAACGCTCAAACGGTAGCGGAACGCTGATACAGAGTTTCGGTGCAACCGGCGACATTCCGCTGCCATTCTCCGCCGTTCCGTGACCAACTCTTACCTTTCACACAAACGTGCCCGCGAATATGCGGGCACGTTTGTTAATCGTTTTATTTCGAAACTATTTCTTCGTGATGTAGTTGAACGCCATTGAGGCGATGTCGTCCATTGCGGAGCCGTCGCGGTCGCTGTCGAGCATTGACGATGCCATGTCGATCATTGCGTTGCCGCTTGATTGCGGTGCAGCTTGGGCTTGGCCGCCGCCGAGAATGCCGCCGAGCAGGCCGCCTAGGCCGTCGGCACCGACATTTTGCTGCTGTTTCTGCTGCCCAAGATAGCTCATCACGATCGGAGCCAGCATCATCAGGATCTGTGCGACCTGGCCGATGCCAAGTCCCGACTTTTGACTAACGTCTTCGGCAACTGCATTCTGCGAACCGCCAAGGATATGGCCGAGAATGCCGCCAGCATCAGCCTGACGAGGCGGCGGAGCCTGCTGACCGCCGAAAATGGCACCCGCAAGACCGCCGAGATTGCCGAGTATATCTCCGCCGCTGTGGTCCTGTTCAAGAGCGTTGTTCAGGCTCTCGGCTCCCGACGGCGTCGAAGCGTTATTCGCCAAACCACCCAGAATAGCGGGCAAAGCGTATTGAATAGCCGTATTTACCATCGAAGAATCCGCACCGACCTGGCTAGCGATCTGATCTGTCGCTACCGTTCCCTGATCTTGTCCCAAAAGGTCCTGTAGTGAAAACATAATATTAAACTCCTTGTTTTGATATGGTTGTCTGAGTGCCGATATAGTAACAGAAACGCCCGAGCGTATCAAAGAATTTGCCAACCGCGTGAGACTTGTTCGTAATATCATCCTCGTCCTCTGCCTCGTCGTTTCTATGGCGGGGTGCTCACCCGGTTCGAACGACCCCCCCCCCCCGACGAAAGTCCGGGCCGTCGCGAATGATCTCGGCGGGCCCTTCGGGATCACTGTTCAAAAGGGCTACGTGTTCGTGTCCGACGGAGAACGCGGCGAAGTAAATCGAATCTCGACAGACGGCAAGGTTCAGCCCGAAGGAGGACTCGATACGCCATCTGGTATAGCGTTTGGTTCGGACGGCTATTTATTAGTCGCCGATTCAGGACGCAACAAGATCTATCGTTTCGACCCAAGTCCCACGACCGTCGCTGGTTCAGATGAGCGTGGATTTCAAGACGGTATTACGTCGTCTGCAAAGTTCAATGGACCGACCGGTATCACTGTAAGTGATTCCAAGATTTTCGTTGCTGACACCTACAACGACCGCATTCGCGTGATCGAG
>CALMPJ010000208.1:0-10000 GCA_937871585.1 uncultured Acidobacteriota bacterium
CAGCCAATTTATGTAAAGTACAGCCGCGAATTCTGGGTCCGCATCGCGATCGTCGGCGGGATCTTTGCCGTTATTGGTTTGCTTACGCTGTCGATCTCGCGCGGACGATTACCGTTGATCGCCGTTGGGGTCCTACCCACGCTTTTCTACGCCGCCGTGATGATCTTCACGCATCGCAAAGCCATCAAGACCATAGATGATACCGGCATTACCCGACGCGACGGCAAGCGTCTTCTCTGGGCCGATCTCAAAGAACGCCGCGATGTCCAATCGCTCTCACGCTACAACCAGCCGATGGGATTGAACAACATTGATCTCATTTTCGCGGGCGGCAAGGCGAGGTTGTTCATACACGTTGTCGAAAATGCCGGCGAGATACTTAGCGTTGTCAACGAACTGGCAAAACCAAGAGTGCCTCGCGAGAATTGCAGCATCTGCACGCAGCTGCGCGACGAAGAGTGGGCGATGCAAAAGCATGGATATGAGGACGAAGATACCGAATTGCCCGCCGCAGCCTGGAAACTCGAAACCGTCCGCGATCTAAAACCCGGCGAGAACCGCAGCCCGATCCTCAAACAATGCCCCGAATGCCGGACATTCTACGTTTACAAAGATATTTACGATTACCTCGCGACTGGCAGCGAAGATGAACAGCGGTTGACGAGATTTGCGTCCGAGGCAGAAGCAGTAGCGTCTGTCAACTAACTATCTCGCCGACGAGGTCGTAGTCGTGAGCTTCGGTGATGCGGACATCGTAAATATTGCCGACGACAGGCTCGAAATTGTCGGGCATGTCGTTGATGAGGATGTAGCCGTCGATCTCTTGGGCTTGCGAAGGCAAGCGGCCTTGGAATAGCAGGTCCGATTCCTGCGAAAGGCCCTCGAACATCACTGGGAACGTTTTGCCGACCTTGGCTTTGTTTAGCTGTTTGCTGATCTTGGCTTGTTCCTTCATCAGGCGGTCGCGGCGTTTCTTGGCGACCTTCGAATCGACCTTGTTTGGCAGATCGTAGGCCGCGGTTCCCTCTTCGTCGGAATACGTGAACACACCGACGTTGTCGAAGCGGCAGTTTTGCACGAATTTGATCAGTTCCTCAAAATCTTCTTCGGTCTCACCGGGAAAACCGGTGATAAACGTCGTGCGAATTGCGATCCCGGGAACCGCAGTGCGAACTCTGTCGATCAGACGCTCAAGCGAATCGCGTGTCCCGCCGCGTTTCATTAGCTTGAGCACATTCCGCGAAGCGTGCTGCAGCGGCATATCTAGGTATTTGACAGCTTTGTCGGTCTCGGCGATGGCGGCGAGGAACGCGGGCGAGATGTGCGTCGGGAACGCGTACATCGGCCGAACCCATTCGATGCCTTCGATCTCGCCGAGGGCTCGTATCAGGGCCGCGAGGGCGTCAACTTCGCCAAGATCTTCGCCGTAACGCGACGAATCCTGGGCGATCAGCACCAATTCCTTGACGCCGTCATTCGCCAGAGCTCGTGCTTCCTCGATGATCGAGCCGAATCTTCGCGAACGGAAACTTCCACGCATCGAGGGGATCGAACAGAACGCGCACGGGCGGTCGCAGCCTTCGGCGATCTTGAGGAACGCGGTGTGCGATTGCGTCGCACGCATTCGCGGCGTGTATTCGTCGTAAAGATAGGTCGCAGATTTGTTGCCGATCGGCGTAATGCGTAAGTTCGCGGCGTCAAACTCTTCGTCAGCGGCGTTCAATATCTCCGAGACCTGCGAAGTCCCGATGAACGCATCGACCTCGGGCAGTTCGGCGACAAGTTCGTCGCGATAACGTTCGACCAGACAACCAGCGACGATCACGCGGTTCGCCGCACCGTCGGCTTTCCAACGCGTGGCCTCCAAAATGGCGTCGATCGACTCCTGTTTCGCCGATTCGATAAACCCGCACGTGTTCACAACCACAGTGTCAGCCTCGCTAGCGTCCGCCGTGATCTCATAACCACCAGCCGCCAACGTCCCCATCATAACCTCGCTATCAACAAGATTCTTCGGACACCCAAGACTAACAAACCCAACTTTCTTCATAACCGCAATGGAAGATTCTAGCATTTCCTGGATGAGTTGCCACTAGCTTTAGCTAGTGGATGGCGTTTCACAATGACTTTGCTCGGGCTTTAGCCCGCAGCGCCGGTTTGGGCTAAAGCCCGTAAATCCTAGTTTCCCTTGACCACTAGCTAAAGCTAGTGGCAACTCATGAAGAAATTTCACCAAAAGCCCGTGTTTGCGAGCTTTTTTGTGGGATTTGTCAGAGATCTTGTGGAGTTTTTCTATGGGAATGTCCAAATTGTGAGCCACAAAGGCTAAATTACGGCCGCCAATCTAGGATTTCCCGCTGGCAATTTTGGATTTTCGACTCGCAATCTTGGATTTTCGACTCGCAATTTTGGATTATCGACTCGCAATTTTGGATTTTCGACCGGCAATCTTGGATTTTCGACTCGCAATCTTGGATTTTCGACTCGCAATCTTGGATTTTCGACCGGCAATCTTGGATTATCGGCTCGCAATCTTGGATTTTCGACTCGCAATCTTGGATTTTCGACCGGCAATTTTGGATTTTAGGCTCGCAATTTACGCCAAAAGACGCATTCTTTGGCCAAAAACATCCAAAATTCAAAAAAGCTGAAAAAGTCCCGTTACGTTTTGATGATTTTTGTCACTTATATGTGAAGGCGTTTTTCCCATAAATCTAAGACGCCGAGGAGTATTGATATGAGTGTTAGTTCTGATTGGATGGCGGGGACACTTGGCGGGAAGGCTTTGATGTTTCAGGCGATCATTGATAATTTGCCGGGCGTGCAGGCGGCGTTGGGGATGGACAATACGCAGCGGACGCGGATCACGGATCTGGCTGAGGAATTCCTGAACGGCTATGAGTTTCGCTCGCAGGTCGTGGCGTGGGACGACGCTTGCGGGACGTGGTTCGACCAGATGATGAATGGCGACGGCGACGGAAACACCGGCGGCCCAATGGCCGATCCGCCTGCGGCACCGACGTTCACGGCGACGGCGAACCAGATTTACGGCGTCATTAAGGAATTTCGCAAGGAACGCGAGAGCATGCTCACGCTGCCCGGCTGGACCAAGACCATCGGCGAGCTGCTCATGATCGTTAAGCCCGACACGCCGAGTCTGAACCTGAACGACATCAGTCCGACGCTCAAGGCCGTCGCTGCTCAATCCGGCTACGAGGTCGCGGTTATCGTCAGCGATCGCGGCGGAACCGAGATGTGGGACCTGGAATATCGGCGAAAAGGCGGCGATTGGGTGCTGTTAGGAACCTATGGCGGCAAAGGTGTCACCGCTGTCATCACGCCCACAACGCCGGGCGAGCCCGAACAGATCGATCTGCGGATGCGCTGTAAGAAAAACAACCTGCCCGTCGGAAATTACTCCGAAACCCGCACGGTGACCGTCAGTCCGTAGCGGAGAATTCTCCCAAGACTCCCCTCCTTACGAAGGAGGGGTGGCATCCCGATGTTTTTTATCGGGATGACGGGGTGGTTCTCTGTCGCGCGAGAAAGAACCACCCCGTCCGCCCAAAGCGGCGTCCACCCCTCCTTGGTAAGGAGGGGAATTTAAGAAATGAGTGTCGGCTCTCCGTGCTTGCGGGCAATCGAGGTTTTGATTACACTCTGTCTATCCGCGCAATTTCGGTAAATTTATTTAGTTCAAGAGGAGTACTTTATGAAGAAAACAACCCTTTTATTGGGGATCGCTATTTTGATGTTCGCATCGATGGGTTTTGAGTGCAGCGTGACGACGGCGAACCTCGGCGACGTCAAGTTTGCCAAGGACAAGGAAGGCAAGACGCCGGGAACGTCGTTTGATGCAGGCACGAATTTCTTCGCATTGGTGGATGCGACCGGAATTCCGAGCGGAAAGCATAAGCTGACTTGGAAGCCGACCTATGAAAACGTGACCGGCAAGACCAAAGGCGAACCCGTCGGGGCTCCGGGATCATTGGACGTTACAGGTTCGGGAACAGCATTCGCACCGATGTCGTTCCCGCTGCCCGGCGATTACAAGATCGAAGCAACACTTGCAGATGAATCGGGCAAAACCATCGCCACCAAATCAGCCACCGTCAAGATCACCGGCTCGGCTCCGGCCGCTGCACCACCTGCGGGCGACGACAAGAAATCCGACGACAAGGACGACGAAGATAAGTAGTTAACGCTGTTTCATAACGGTTTTGATCTTCGCAATGAGGCTCTCGAATTCGAGGGCCTCATTTTTTGTGAGTTCGCGGCCGCCGAAACGGTGGTATTGATATCGATCCGTCAGCTCAATTGCCTCAGGTATGCCGCTCGCCACGGCAAATTCCATCGGCGTCTGATGCTCCTGACGCGTAATGCCGTAGCGTTTGAGTAGCGTTTCCATTTTCTCGAACAACCTCGCCGCCGCATCGGTCGCCGCAGGCTTTCGATTGCGGGCCCATGCTCTCACAAAGCAATAAATTCGACGGGTCAGAACGATAACTATCCCCAACACGCTTAGTGCGACTATTCCTAGTCCGATAGCGATCGGGGCCGACATAAGTTCAATTCTGCCCTTTACCGCCCACCACCATTCCTTGAGAACGGATTCGACGCTAACTATGAGCGACGACGCTTCGGACGACAAACTCGTCGCTTTGTCAGCTAGCCGAGACGACATCGACTGCTGCTCTTGCTGGTCGAACGCCACGAAATACTGTATCCAGATCGCGTCGATGGCTTCGAGATACGACCCGACCGCCGCCATGAAGCCTGTTGCCATTCCGCTGTCGTTCGATGGCGGTGTCGGATCGAACGTCACCCAAGCGTCAGCCTGCGGAAAGTAAGCCTCGACCCAAGCGTGAGCGTTCCGTTGTCGAACGATGCGTAGCCCGGCCTTTTCATTGACATCGCCGCCGCTAAAACCCGTAACCACACGCGCCGCAATTCCCTGCGACCGCAGCATGAGCGTCATCGCGGAGGCAAAGTACTCGCAGTGGCCTTCACGGACGTTGAACAGAAAGTCCGCGACAGGCTGCTCGCCGCCCGCACGCATTTCGAGCGAGTAACCGTAGTTCGAAAGAAGATGATTCTCGATCGCAACCGCCCTGTCATAGCGAGTCTTTGCGTCGCCAACGACCGTATGAGCTAGTTCGCCGATCTTTGGATCGATATCGTCCGGAAGCTTGAGGTATTTTTGCGAATCGCCATCGTAAGAAGTGTCCGGCAGCAAGCGGACACGCTGAACAGGTGACGAAACATCCGAAGTGACCGTGTAAGATATGCGTTCGCCCATCGGCTGATACGACAGGTCGCCCGTGATGTCCCGAAAGATAAGACGCATCGACGTTCCGACCTCCATCGCCTTTGGAGCCGCGAACAGGACCGGCGTATCCAGAGGTTCGAGATAGATCGTGCTCTTAGCAAGTCGGCTGTTCGGCCGCGGCTGATCAAGCTCGATGCGGCCGTCAACGTTGGGCAAGAGCTGTTTGGCAGGAGCTTTCGACGCGGACCATGTTCGGTTGTCAAAAGTATCGAGAGCAATGCCGCGAAAATATAGTTCCGACCTCGATTGCGTCTCGTTCTCATGACGAACTCGCATCACGACGGCTTCGTTCTGCTGGATGCGGCCGATCGCCCCAAGCTGCATCCGATCGGAAAAGCCCGACATCGTCGAAAGCGAACGCTGCATTCCGCCAAGTCCGGCACCACCAACACGCGGCAGAAAAAAGAACGTCGGAGCCGCCACGATCGCCGTCGCTATCACGATCAATATCGCCGCCGCCGGCAAACGCCTGGTTGACAGGCCATTCTCCGGCAGCTTCTCAGGTGTATTTAATGCGGCCGCAACCTCCGTTGTAGTCTTCTTAATATCGAGAGCGATCACCGACGTCGTCGCCGTGACGACAAAAACCGCAAGTGCAGCTAGATATCCGAGACTGATGCTTAGACCTGCAGCCAGCAGCACTTCGAAAAAGGTCATTAGATACAAAAAGACCCAATCGCGATCGCCCTTGTTTTGCAGAAGCTTGATGGCAGAAAGTGTAAGTATCAACCTTGCCAATATGCCGCCGATCAAAGCCTCGGTGCCGGTAAATGAAAACCAACCAAATTCAAATGCAAGGTAATAAAATGGGATCGCAAGCACGATCAACGTCGTCCCGACTCGCTCAGAAAGCTGCCAACGCTTGCCTTCGATAAGCCAGGCAACGACCATCACACTCAGAAACAGTCCCGTAGAAACTACGCCGAACGTTCCCGAAGCCCACAACGCCATAAACCCGCAAAGCACGGTCAGGTACGAAATGGATCTGAAGAATCGGTCGAAGTTCATCGAATGAGCCAATCTCAATTATACAGACTAGAGGCAAAAGGAGTTGCAGAAAATAGCAATCTTGCTTCCGACCATTCGGAGACGGTGATTGCTACTTCGTTAGAAGAAGAATTATCATCTCGCTCATTCAATAGAAATTACTGTAGAATCGGAAAATGCTCGTTCAGGACGATAGTCATACACCACGCCATTTTCCAACTGTTGCCGAGACTTTGTTCGAAAACGCTGTCGCATCATTTCGTCATTTCCTAGATTCGCAAGAAGTAACTGACCCGATCGTATGGATATTTGTTGAAGACGTACTTACAACAATTGGTCAGCAATCCTTTCATTCTCCATTTTGGCTAAAATCACCAATTCCAAACGAGAACGAAGAGCTTGCTCGATACGCCTACATTCAGGCACAGGAACGAGGATTTGGAGTAGGGCTCATTGGATTTGCAAGATATTCAGCCGGTTTATGCTGTGCTGTCTTAGCTCCGACGGACGACATCGACGCTCAGTATTCAATGCTCGGTCCTGACGGAGTCAGATATTCCCTTGTAAGTACATTAAGAACTGCTCGTGAAATCAAGAGTCCTTTGCTTTGGAAGATAATGAAGCTATTGCGATTTCGATTTCGCGATGGTAACTATGTTGAAAACCTACCTTCAAAAAGGGCTTTTCACAAGCAAAAAGCCCGCATCGTGTGATGCAGGCTTTTTGCTTAAAATAGATCCGGCGACTTCCT
This sequence comes from uncultured Acidobacteriota bacterium, assembly GCA_937871585.1. Lineage (GTDB taxonomy): Bacteria > Acidobacteriota > Blastocatellia > Pyrinomonadales > Pyrinomonadaceae > OLB17. The sequence continues at coordinate 7,068 of CALMPJ010000208.1, forward strand.
ACTTTCCCACACCTGAAAGGTGCAGTATCATCGGCTCTAACAGGCTTAACTTCCGTGTTCGGGATGGGAACGGGTGTGACCCTGTCGACAAAATCACCGGAAAACTGTAAAAGATCGTAACTTGATCCTTAATAACTGAATATATGTATAAATGTGGTCTACGCGTTGCTTGAATAATCTTGCTAGTCAACAAGTTTATGGTCAAGCCTTGGGACAATTAGTATCGGTAAACTAAATACATTACTGCACTTACATCTCCGACCTATCAACGTGGTGGTCTTCCACGAGTCTCACTGGCAAAACTAATCTTAGGTCTGGCTTCACGCTTAGATGCATTCAGCGTTTATCCATGCTCGACATAGCTACCGTGCAATACCGCTGGCGCGATAACACGTACACTAGAGGTCAACCCAACCCGGTCCTCTCGTACTAAGGTCAGATTCCTTCAATTTTGCTGCGCCCACACCAGATAGGGACCGAACTGTCTCGCGACGTTCTGAACCCAGCTCACGTACCACTTTAATCGGCGAACAGCCGAACCCTTGGGACCTTCTTCAGCCCCAGGATGTGATGAGCCGACATCGAGGTGCCAAACCCTGCCGTCGATGTGAACTCTTGGGCAGGATCAGCCTGTTATCCCCGGCGTACCTTTTATCCGTTGAGCGACGGCACTTCCATAAGCGACCGCCGGATCACTAACTCCTACTTTCGTACCTGCTCGACGTGTATGTCTCGCAGTTAAGCTGGCTTATGCGTTTACACTCTACGGCTGATTTCCAAACAGCCTGAGCCAACCTTCGAGCGCCTCCGTTACTCTTTAGGAGGCGACCGCCCCAGTCAAACTACCCGCCTGATAATGTCCCTGAGCCGGATTACGGCTCGAGGTTAGAGTCCAAACAAGCAAAGGGTGGTATCTCACCGATGGCTCCGCCAAGCCCAAAAGCCTGACATCAAAGCCTCCCACCTATGCTGCGCATTACTTGCCCGAAATCACTATCAAGTTGTAGTCAAGGTGCACGGGGTCTTTCCGTCTTGATGCGGGAAACCGGCATCTTCACCGGTACTACAAGTTCGCTGTGTCCCTCGTTAAGACAGCTCTCAGATCGTTACGCCATTCGTGCAGGTCGGAACTTACCCGACAAGGAATTTCGCTACCTTAGGACCGTTATAGTTACGGCCGCCATTCACTGGGGCTTCGATTCGCAGCTTCGCCTTACGACTAACCACTCCTCTTAACCTTCCAGCATTGGGCAGGCGTCAGCCCCCATACGTTGTCTTTACAACTTTGCGGAGACCTGTGTTTTTGTTAAACAGTCGCCTGAAACATTTCTCTGCGACCGTGTTCTTGGTGAACACGGCTAACCTTCTCCCGAAGTTACGGTTACATTTTGCCGAGTTCCTGAACGAGGGTTCTCACAAGCACCTTAGAATTCTCATCCCACCTACCTGTGTCGGTTTGCGGTACTGCCAGTGGGGTATGTATAGATGAACGGGAATTTTCTCGGCATCTGGGGTCATCAACTTGTTCCGCTCCCGAAGGAGTGTACTTTCGTCCGTGTATTTAGCCTTGTGCAGCCCGGATTTTCCTAAGCTACGGCCTATTTACTTCAACAGCATCCATCAGCTGTCTTGACTACCCTGGTGCGTCAACCCACATCACATACCCATGGTTCCGGAATATTAACCGGATCTCCATCGACTACGCCTCTCGGCCTCGCCTTAGGTACAGACTAACCCTGCGCAGATTAACTTGACGCAGGAAACCTTAGGTTTTCGGTGCGTATGGTTCTCACATACGTTATCGCTACTAATGCCGACAAAGTCTTCTCTGATTTCTCCAACGGCCCTTACGGATCCGCTTCACAGATACAGAGTGCTCGCCTACCATGACTTACGTCATCCAAAGCTTCGGTGAATAGTTTAAGCCCCGTTATATTGTCGGTGCAGGGCTACTTGACCAGTGAGCTATTACGCTTTCTTTAAAGGATTGCTGCTTCTAAGCAAACCTCCTGGCTGTCAGTGCTTCCCCACTTCCTTTTCCACTTAACTATTACTTCGGGACCTTAGCTGTTGGTCTGGGTTCTTTCCCTCTCGACCGCGGATCTTAGCACTCGCGGTCTGACTCCCGGACAGTCATTTATGGCATTCAGAGTTTGATTGAATTCGGTAACCTTGTGAGGCCCCTAGTCCAGTCAGTGCTTTACCACCATAATGATAAATCCGAGGCTATCCCTAAAGATATTTCGGCGAGAACGAGCTATCACGGAATTTGATTAGCCTTTCACCCCTAGGCACAGGTCATCCAAAAAGTTTTCAACCTTAACTGGTTCGGACCTCCACGTGGTGTTACCCACGCTTCATCCTGCCCATGCCTAGATCATCCCGTTTCACGTCCAGATACCACAGACTAAACGCCCTATTAAGACTCGCTTTCGCTTCGGCTCAATTATCATTTAACCTTGCCTGTGACATCTACTAGCCGGCTCATTATGCAAAAGGCACGCCGTCAGGCCGAAGCCCTCCGACTGCTTGTAAGCATGCGGTTTCAGGTACTATTTCACTCCCCTCGCCGGGGTTCTTTTCACCTTTCCCTCACGGTACTGGTTCACTATCGGTCACTTGAGAGTATTTAGCCTTACCGGATGGTCCCGGCAAATTCATGCAGGATTCCTCGTGTCCCGCATTACTCGGGTGCCAAACTGGAGATTCAGATCTTCGCATACGCGACTATCACGCTCTGTGGTGGGCTTTTCCACGCCCTTCCGCTGATCGTTCTCTTCCGTTGTGTCTGGTCCCACGACCCCAATAGAGCAAGCCCTACTGGTTTAGGCTGTTCCGATTTCGCTCGCCGCTACTCACGGAATCACTGTTGTTTTCTCTTCCTCGAGGTACTGAGATGGTTCACTTCCCTCGGTTAGCTCTTTCTGCCCTAT
>CALMPJ010000209.1 GCA_937871585.1 uncultured Acidobacteriota bacterium
CGAAGCCTGAGTAAACGGTCGGATCGACGCCGCAGGCACGCAGGACGTTTGGATGCACCATGCCCGAGCCGCCGAGTTCGATCCAACCGGAGCCTTTGCATGGGCGGCAGCGGTCGCCTTCGAAATCGCCGGTGCCGTTACACTTAAAACACGAGAAATCGAACTCCGCCGACGGCTCGGTGAAAGGGAAGTACGACGGGCGAAATCTCGTCACAGTGTCCGGCCCGAACAGCCGTTTGAGCCATTCGGTGACGGTGCCTTTGAGATGCGCCATCGTGATGCCTTTGTCGACGCAGAGGCCTTCGAGCTGGTGGAACATCGGCGTGTGCGTCATGTCGGGCGTGTCGCGGCGGAACACTTTGCCGGGAGCGAGAATGCGGATCGGGACGCCGCGACGTTCCATTGCCCGTATCTGAACGGTCGAGGTCTGCGATCTGAGCGCAAAGCCATCGGTCGTGTAAAACGTATCCTGTGATTCGCGTGCGGGATGGCCCTCAGGAATGTTCAACGCGTCGAAATTGTAATAGTCCGTCTCGATCTCGCGGTCGTCTTCGATCGTATAGCCCATTGACACAAAAATATCCTCGATCCGCTGGCGAAGCACCGTGATCGGATGATGATGTCCGGGCTCGATGCGGCGTCCCGGAAGCGTGACGTCGATGCGTTCGGCTTCGAGCTTGAGCATGGCGATGCGTCCTTCGAGCCGTTCGACCGCAGTTTCCAAGGCACTCGTGATCTCCTTTTCAACCGCCTGAATCGCCTGACCAAACTCTGCGCGGTCTACGGGTGCTTGAGAACCGACCATCTTCATCAGTGCCGCGAGCTCTGATTTCTTGCCTGTATGTCGAATCTTGAGTTCCTTAACCTGAGCCAATTGCTCAACAGCATCGGGAAGTAATATCCCGTCAACTGACACGTCGGCAAAATGTCCTATATCGCCGTAGATCTTGTCTTTAACTGCCTGTATTGGGGCTTTGTCAATAGCCATAAAGTCTAAGAATACACGATTTACCGCCAAACGTGGAAGCGAATCGCGCAGTTTGCTATCATCGCACCTATATGAAAGCGATAGTAAAAAGCAAGGCTGAGGAAGGACTGTGGCTTGAGGACGTGGCGGAACCGACGATCGGCATCAACGACGTGTTGATCCGCATGAAACGCACGGGAATATGCGGGACGGACGTTCACATCTGGAATTGGGACGCGTGGGCTCAATCTACTATCAAAGTCCCCACAATTCTCGGCCACGAACTCGTCGGTGAGATCGTCGAACTCGGCTCGAACGTCTATGATTTCGAGATCGGCGACATCGTCAGTGTCGAAGGCCATCTCGTCTGCGGTCGTTGCCGCAATTGTCTCGCCGGGCGTCGATACAAATGTGCGAACACGCTGGGCTACGGCGTCAATACCGACGGCGGTTTTGCCGAATACATGGCCGTGCCGTACACGAACATCTGGAAGCACAACAAAGACATCGACCTCGATGTTGCGGCGATATTCGATCCGTTTGGCAACGCCGTCCACACTGCCTTGGCGTTCGAAGTCTTTAGCGAAGACGTGCTCATCACCGGTGCCGGCCCGATCGGCATCATGGCCGCCGCGGTCGCGAAGCACGCAGGTGCTCGTCACATCGTGATCACCGACGTCAATCCCAAACGCCTCGAACTCGCCCGTGCCAACGGCATCGAACACGCCATCAACGTGACCGAAACGTCGATCGCGGACTACCAAAAACACCTCGGCATGAAAGAAGGCTTTGACGTTGGCATGGAAATGTCGGGGAATCCTCAAGCGTTTCGCGACATGCTCGTCAACATGACGCACGGCGGCAACGTCGCCTTCCTCGGCATTCCGTCCGAAGAATTCGCCATCAACTGGAAGACCGTCATCTTCAACATGCTCACCGTCAAGGGCATCTACGGCCGCGAAATGTACGAAACTTGGTACCAAATGTCCGTCCTCCTCGAATCCGGCCTCGACATCTCCCCCGTAATCACGCACCGCTACTCCTACAAAGACTTCGCCCAAGGCTTCGAAGTAATGCGAACCGGCAACTCCGGCAAGGTCGTGCTGGATTGGAGCGAGATTTAGCAAAAAGTAGTCGACACGAACCGCAGAGAGTTGAGAAGGAAGGTGTAAAGTTTGGAACTGAAAACGAAATTCGGTGTCTAAATAGACATATGAAACGGAACTGGTTACAACTCTCATTTTTCTTCGCAATCACGGGTGCTCTCGTCCTAGCTACAAAC
>CALMPJ010000210.1 GCA_937871585.1 uncultured Acidobacteriota bacterium
CCAATGAAGTGGTCGGGCCGTAGCCAGGCAACAATTCGGCCGCGCCGTAAACAATGAACGGTGCGGGCGGTTTGTGATCCCATATATCGGTGTACAGCGATTCGCCATTCAGCAGCTCGTGGCTAACTACCGCATAATACGCCGGATCGACGTTTATTGGGACGCTTGGTACAAACACACGATCTGTGGCGATCAGGCAAGCGAACACCGAGAGGACCAAGATCGGAAGTGCTAGCTTAGGCAAAAAGACAGACCCGCGTGAGACCACACGTGCCTTAGGAGAATCGTCGTCGCGAAAAATTGCCGGGGCTTCGTACATATCTATCCGTCCGTTTGAGCCGCAGTTGCTGCGTGTCTACGTCGATCAAGCACCGACTCTACCGCTGTATTGCGAAATGCCGCTGCGTGTTCGCGCATATTCACGACTTCAAAACTACCTTTAAGCTCTCCGACGATCAGGTCCATCAATCGAAGTTTCTTTTCAACCGACATCGACATTCCGGGAAAGAACTTCAATTCGTCGATATCGCTACCGCTAAGAAAATCGAGCGGATGCAGTAAGATCGAGGGCTGCAAGCCTGTTGCACGGCACGCCGCCAAGGCAGATCTCCAATAAGTCATTGCCAATGTTTCGGAAAACGAGGCGAGATAAATTACGTAACTAGCGTGAATAGGCGTTTTGACCAAAGGAAATGTAGAAACAGGTATCTCGATCAGATCGCGATCGCCGGCTCGAACAAAATGCGGCGAGAGTGGTTGCCTGCCGTCACGAAAGCTTCCAAATAGCTTCTTTCGCTTCTCTCTTTCTTCCTCGGACATCTCAGGTGACCGCATAAAATAGTAGGCACGTGCGAGCGGACCAATATAGGTAGGCAGTGTTGAGCAATCGTACTCATAGCCGCGTTCCGCCAAAACTTCTAACACTGTTGGACTGAGGCTGTATCCCGGCCCGCGAAAGCCGATCGTCTTCACACCGGAAGCTTCGTAGATCGAGCTTTCGGTCTTCTCAAATTCGTCAATGAGCTGTTGTTTTGAGTAGAGGTGAAGCCACGGTTCGTGATCGAACGAATGATTGCCGATCTCGTGTCCCGCTTCGGCGATCGAGCGTATCGCTTCCTTGTTTTTATCCAACGAAGCATCGCGACCGACAATGAAAAATGTAATGTCGAGCGAGCGATCTTTAAAGAATGAAAGAGCGCGAGGCACGACCACATCGAGGTACGACGGATATGTTTCCCAACCGGCATCGCCGTGGGTTTTCATATAGGACCATTGATTGTCGAGGTCGAGCGAAAGGCTCGCTATCTGTTTCATAAATGTTCTGCGAAGAACCTCTCTGCTAATGCGACGGTCTCATTTACGTTTAAGGTTCCGTTCACTATATGCGACGAATTGACGATGTAGACACCTTCGACGGACGTTTTCGAATCAGGCACGGATTCCGAATAGCCGAGTACCGGCAACGGAAAGACCTGCCGGACACGCGAGACTTTGAATGCCAAGACATCTTTGCGGCGGAAGTGCGGGTACATCTTTGCTAAGCCGTCCAGGGAAATTCGTTCGATCTCTTCGTCGGACTTGTTGAAAAGCTCATCGGCCGGGGCGACATACTTTGGCAAATACACGAGAGCATTGCGGCCAAGTTCGCGTTTGTCGACGAGTGCGGACATTTCGATCACGCCCGTGAACGGAGCTTCGTCGGTGATGTTTGTCACGTAATATGGCGACAGCGAGCATTTCATTAAGACCGATGCGCAGATGATGCCTTGGTACTTTATCGATTCCAGCTTTTGTCGTTCCGCCTTTTCGATCTGCGGAAGCATTCGTGCGGCGATGTTCGACGGACACGTCAGGATCACCTTGTCGAAGGTGTTCTCCATGCTCTGGATGCGTCGGTTTGACGGCAACGCAGGTTCGGCAAGAAAGCCTGCAGAGAAACCTGTCGCAACGGCATACTGCGTGCTGACTGCCGCATATTTCGTTCGTTGCGGATATTGGTGTGCCTTTGCGTCGTTACGTCGTCGAGTCTGTTGAGTTCGGACAACGAGTTGTCCTGAAGGCAGATCTTCGATCATCTCCACTTTACTGTTCAATCGAATTTCGACTCCGCGTTCTGCAAGGACCTCGCCAAAACGCTCAAGCACGCGAGCATACCCGCCGCGAACGTAGCCGAACATCTCTTTCTTCATGCCCGAGTTTCGGGCCGCGTACATTCGCTGGATAGTCGCCCAGATGAAGGCCGCCGATGTCTCGCGATAGGCCTCGCCCAGCTTTGCCATCAGCAATGGCCGCCAGATCTTGTCAAATGTGCGTTTGCCCGAGAGTTTGGTAAGCCATTCTTCGACAGAAATTTGTTCGAGTGATTTCCAGTCCTTGATCTTTGAAGCGCGGAAAATTGTGGAGCCGAGACGAAGCTTACTGATCAGGTCGAGTGGCGGAAACTTGAGAAATTCTGCCGTATTCGACATCGAATAAAGCTCGCCATCAGTATAGAAACCAGTCTTGGTCTCGACCCAATTAAATTCATCGCCCAGTCCGAGTTCCTCGACGATCTTACGAGTATTGGCGTCCGACGCCAGCGTCACGTGATAATGCTTGTCCCAAGTTACGCCGCCGATCTGCCAAGCTGCGGCCAACCCGCCGATCTCGCTGGCGGATTCATAGACGGTCACATTGTCGCCACGCTCCGACATGCGCAACGCGAGCGTGAGGCCAAGAAATCCGGAACCGATAATGGCAATATTTTGAGATGATCTATTCACTTGTTGATTGAAAGTGCGGCTTTACAAACCGTAAGAAAAGATCCGCGACCGCCAGAATTGCACTTAGATTGAGAAACACTCCAAGAGTGATCGGTACAATCGGAAGCAAGCTATTGTAGTCTTCGGGAAAGAAAGGGGTTAGCAAAAACGCAACGATGCCAAATGGGAAAGTTAAGGCGATGACAGGATTACCACTAGTTAGTGTAAAGAGTTGAAGAACGAGTGCGATAATCGTAACAGTTACAAATCCAATCACGACTCTTCTTTCGATTCTTTTGTAACGTCGCTTCACGAAAAGATAGGTTCCTCGTCCAGAGAGCAACACTGAAAAAGGGATCATTAGCAGAAGCCCTAGAAGCCAAATTGGTGGATTGTGGAACAGAAACCACATAGTCGCTAAGCTTCTCTCACGATTGAATCATCGACGGTGTATTTGAGACCGCATTCGCAGGTGTGATCGCCAGTGTCGCCATCGACGAATTTGTGAAACAGTAGACCGCATTTGCATACGGCTCCGACCGACCTCGCGGGCGAGCCAAGCACAAGATGAAAGTCGGGCACAGACTTCGTAACAACTGAGCCCATACCGACCATTGCCCAACGGCCGATCTTGAGGTCGTTGCCGATGATGCAGCCGGCACCGATGGTCGCACCTTCGCGGACCAATGTCGGTAGCGTGTGCTCGTCTGGTTCGGACGGTCTGAGGGATTTGAGATCGGGAAATGTGGCACGTGGGAATCGGTCATTCGTAAACGTGGTCGAAGCCGAGATCATTACGCCGTCTTCGATCGTCACTGCGGCACAGATATAGACCATCGCGTTGATCTTGACGCGATTGCCGATCTTGACGTCGTAGGCAATGTAAGTCTTTTCGCCGACGATGCACTCATCGCCGAGGCTCGCGCCATGGCGAATATGCACGTTGTCCCAAACGCTCGTGCCTTCGCCAAAGGTTACGCCGTCTTCGATTATTGCTGTCGGATGTATTCGTGCCATAGCTTACTTCGCAGCCATTGTTTTCTCGATCACAGGCTGCCAGAGATTTTGGTTCATCGACTTGTATGCGGCTTCGATGACTTGGACTGACGCCAACGCATCAGCCGGTTTGATGAATAGTTCTTCCTTGCCGCGAAGTGCGTGGGCAAAATTCTCGATCTTGCCCTTGAACGACGCGACTTTGTCGTAGCCGCCACCGAAAACGGTCCAGTCGGGCGACGAATTGAGCTTGTATTTCGATTCACGCCAGCCGATATGGAGCGTGCCGTTCGTGCCGTAAACACTGATGAAGTACGGAAGCTCTTTGTTAATGCCCCACGTTAGATCGACGCTCGCGGTGACGCCGTTCTTGGTTTTTGCGAACATCTTGACGTTCTCATCGACCGACAAACCTTGCGTGCCGCCCGCATCAACTACCAACACCGAATCGATGCCGCCCAGGAAATATCTGATGATATCGACGCTGTGCGTACCGTTGTCGATCAGTACGCCGCCGCCGGAAATCTCCTGTTGCGAGTTCCAGCGTTTCGACATATCGACCTTTGCGGTAAACGCGTTTTCGAATTGAAGTACGTCGCCGAGAACGCCGCTCGCGATAATGCCTTTGGCTTTCACCACGTCATCGCAATACCGAAACTTCGACGCCATTGTGAATAGAACACCGGCCTTCTCTGCCGTAGCGATCATCTTTTCCGCATCGGCGACGTTTGTCGTCAACGGCTTTTCGCACAGCACCGGAACGCCGCGTTCCATAAAGAAGCAAGCGATCTCAGGATGCGTCACCGGCGGTGTTGCAACGATCAGCGCGTCCAACTCAAGGTCTGCCAATTTTTTGTAGTCGTTGTTAGCCTTGCCCCCAAAGATCTCAGCCAAAGCGGCGGCCCCGTCTCTGCGAACATCAACAACGGCGATAAGGTCGCAACATTCGCTCTCGTTGAATGCTTGGGCATATGCCTGAGCAATGCCGCCTGCTCCTACTAATCCGAATTTCAGTTTGTTCATTTCGATTTACCTAAACAGGGATGAAAGGGATGAAGAGGATCTTATCTAATTAATCCTCTTCATCCCTGTTAATTATTTCCTCAGTTTCGAGGCCGCGATCCTCACATTGTCCGCAATATATCGAACATGTTCCTCGGTGTATTTTTCGTTCCAAGGCAAGACGAGAACGTCGTGCAGAGCCTTTTCGGTCAACGGATAGTTCGCCATTTCGTAATCAACGGCGCCTTCGCGGGCCAGGTTGAACGGGAACTGGCTGTCGCCGAGCGTGTTCTTTTCCTGAAATACCTGACACATAAAGGCCGGTTTGACGATGTATCGCGGAGCCGAGAATATGTTCTTTTCCTTCAGCAAATTTGCGAGTGCGGGCGAGCCGCCTTCGATCTTGGTGTCATCGACCGTGAGGCAATACTTCCAGTAAACGTGTGTCGCGTTGTCGGCGATCACCGGCGTTTCGATACCGTCGATGCCGGCGAGAAGCTGTTCGAACATTGCCGCAGTTTTTTGGCGATTCGCTACACATTCCTCGAGCTTTTCGAGCTGACCGAGAGCCGCCGCCGCCTGAAGCTCGCTGATGCGATAATTCAGAGCCATGAAGTAATGATCAGCATTCGCATCGCCGTAGCCCCAAGCCTTGTTAATGTAGAGGAACATGTGGCGGGCGATCTTTTCGTCGTTGGTGACAACCATGCCGCCTTCGCCGACGGTCATATGCTTGCCTTGCTGCAACGAGAAACAGCCGATATCGCCGATAGTTCCGGCGTATTTGTCGCCGACTTTGGCAAGAAATGTCTGTGCCGAATCTTCGATAACGGGCAGGTTGTGCTGTTTTGCAAGTTCCATGATCGGTTCCATAATGCATGGATTTCCGAATAGGTGCGTGACGATGATCGCTTTCGTTCGATCGCTGATCTTCGCAGCGATCGTTTCGGCGGTGACGTTGAGCGTTTTTGGGTCAACCTCAGCAAATACGGGCACGACCCCGCGATACATCAACGGCGTCAGAGCTCCCATGTCGGTAATCGATGTCGTGATGATCTCGTCGCCTGGATTTGGGTTTACGGTCGCGACGGCGATGTGAATTGCCGCCGAGCCTGAGGTGCAGGCATAAGCGTATTTCGCGCCAAATTTCTCGGCAAACTTCTGCTCGAGCATCTTGCCGAATTTGCCTTTCGTTGTCGTCAAAGTTCCGCTTTTGAGGGCTTCGGTGACGTAGGCGATCTCGGTCTCGTCAAATGTACGGCCGCTCGCGTCCTGATCGGACGGAAGCATCATCAATCGTTCGGTGGTGGCAACAGGTGTCATAAGATTAGTAAATTTCTAGTGTCGGACGACCGAAAACTAGTGCTTTCGGCAAAGAAGAGAACTTGAATACAGCCCTATCGGGACTTCTCTTCAAGTGGTAAAGAAGTTTTAATCGAAGTGGATTTCCGAAACATTCGGAATTTTGAGAGTTCGGTCAGCAGGCCAAGATGGCCAAAGATCGTTTTTGCGGTTTTCATCTTCGAAACTCCGAAGAGCCGCACGTCTAGTATAGCAGGAAATTCGAGAATTTTGCCGCCGGTCAGATCGAGCTTTCCAAGCATCTCAGCAACGCCCAAGAAGCCTGTTTCTTTTAGTTCGAGGCCCAACATCGAACTACGTCGATAGACCCGAAAACAACTCGTGTAAGTGTCGAGTTTTGCATTCAGAACGCGGCGATACAAAAACGAAGCTCCGCGGGAAAGAAATAGCCGCCACGATGGCACATTTCTAACGCCGCCTTCGCGATGATACGGAGATGCCGTGACCATATCGACATCCTCGGTCATCAGTCCCAACATATTCGCGAGTTCAAGCGGATCGTAAGTACAATCGCAATCCATCGAGGCAACGATGTCCGTTTTAGCTTCACGAATACCGGTCATGATTCCCGCGGCGACGCCTTTGTTCGTGTCGTGTTGGACAATTCGAAAGCGTTTGTCGTCGCCAAATAGCTCGTTGAGTTTTGAAAATGTCGAGTCCCTGCTCCGATCATCGACAAAGATGTAATTCGGCGAAAAGCCGGTAGATTCGAGCCGCTCCGTCACGCCGCGGAGTGTGTTTGCGAGATATGGCAGCGCTTCCTCTTCGTTGTAGCAGGGAATTACGACGGTTATAGGCGTGTCAGAACCACCTGCGGTAGCGGGTGGTTGAATGTGAGCATTTTTACTACTTGAGAGGCCTTGTGACCGCGTTAAACCACCTGCTACCGCTGGTGGTTCTGACAAGATTCCCAAATGTCCGGCTATCGAAGTGCAGTCGAAATTCTGCAGATGCTCGTGAAGGATCCATTCCATCTTGTCGAGCTTGCGATAGTGTCGAATTCGGTTAAATCGAGAGGCCGCAGCGATGCGCGGCTGTTCGGGATCGAGTTCCCAAACATGAAAGTAGGAAACGAACGGAGCATCGGTTTCTTGTGCCCAACTTCGGACGGCATGACGCATCAGCGTGTATGGAATTTGCCGGAAATAATTGCCGCCTGAGATAGGAAAAAGTCCGATCCCGAGGTCGCGTGTCGAATAAGGCAACTCCCAAATTGCTTTACCGCCAATGTGAACTTGGTGAGCAAACCGTTTCGCACTTTCGTCCGACCGTGCCGGCAGGAATGAAGCATCATATGCAAAGCCCTCATCAGCTAGGACATCGAAGATCCATTCGTTAGAAGCATATGTAAGCTTTTCGGCGCTTCGGTAACCGATCGCTTTCTGGCCGCAAGCGTCGAAAATAGCTTGGTTTGTTCTGCGCACATCGGTGCGAAATTCATCGGCAGTTAAGTTCTTCAGGCTGCGATGATAAAACCCACGACTGGCAACCTCGTGTCCTCGGGCGGCTATCTCACGTATCAGTCCCGGATTCTGTTCGGCGATCCAACCAAGTACGAAAAATGTCGCTTTCGTATCGTATTGGTCAAGCAGATCTAACATTTTCAGCGTATTCTGCTCATAGCGCGGTTCGAAATTCGACCAGTTTCGCTGGTGAATGAGATTCTCGAACGCGCCGACGTGGAAATAGTCCTCGACTAGGATCGTCAACAGATGCTTGGGTTTTTGTGTGTCGGAAAGCACTTAGTTTAAAACAGGCTGGCTTGTGTCGCCGCACGGGCGGCATTTTTATTGGCGAGTTTTTCTTCGATTATCTTGACGATCCGATTGGCAGACTTGCCGTCGCCAAATGGATTTGCGACCTCTTTTACGCCTTTGATCCAGGTTTCGACCGAGTAGTTTTCTTCGAGCAAACGCTTGAGAGCATTGGGGTTATTGCCGATCAGCTTGGAAACGCCGGATCGAATTGCCTCGGGCCGTTCGGTGTTTTCTCGAAGCACCAGTAGCGGCTTGCCGAGGCTCGGAGCTTCCTCCTGAACGCCGCCCGAATCGGAAACGATCAGCCATGCGGATTTCATAATAGCGAGAAAATCGGCGTAATCGAGCGGATCGACAAGGTGAATTCTCTCGCGTCCGCCAAGCAGTTCTTTGGCGATCGCCTTTACGTTCGGATTCGGATGTACCGGAAAAACAAGGCAAACGTCTTTACGCTTTTCAACAAACTCTCGCAAAACCTTGAGGTTTGCGGTCATCACGGTGCCAAAACTCTCGCGACGGTGCGTGGTCAGAAGCAAACGCTTTTTGCCCTCGGTCGATTTGATCAAGGCTTTGGTCTTGTCGCTCGGCTGCATCGACTTGAGCATGTGCTTCATCGCGTCGACGACAGGATTGCCTGTCACGAAGATCTTGTCGCTCGGCACATCCTCAGCGAGAAGATTCCGACGATTTTTTTCGGTGGCAGCAAAGTGGAACGATGCGATCTGCGATACCACGCGGCGATTCATTTCCTCAGGATACGGACTCATTAGATTTCCGCTGCGCAAGCCTGCCTCGACGTGCCCGACCGGGATCTTGCGATAAAATCCTGCCAACGCCCCGGCCAGCGTTGTGGTCGTATCTCCTTGAACGAGAATGAGATCGGGCTCTTCAGCGGCTAGTATTTTGTCTAGTTTCGCCATGATCTTCGAACAAACTTCGTTTGGCGTTTGATCGCGTTTCATTACA
>CALMPJ010000211.1 GCA_937871585.1 uncultured Acidobacteriota bacterium
ACGATCGAGTGACATTTGTCGGGAAGATAATCCGCAAGATACGCGTCGACGAGATACCGCAGTTTTGGAACATCATTCGCGGTGATATGAGCTTTGTCGGCCCGCGACCGGAGCGTCCGCATTTCGTCAAACAGCTTGCGACCGAGATCTCATACTACGAGCATCGGCATCTTGTGGCTCCGGGCCTGACGGGCTGGGCACAGATCAAATATCCGTACGGAGCCTCGGTCGCAGATGCGATACAGAAGCTGCAATACGACCTTTATTACATCAAGAACCAAAGTTTGACGCTCGATCTGGTGATCGTTTTTGAGACGATCAAGACCGTGCTTTTTGGGCGCGGCGGACGATAGGATTTGTGTGGCGAAAATCTGGATTTTTCGTCGGAATGTGAGTTTATTTAGGCACGAAATATTTTTCGGAGAGATAGTTATGAAAGTTGTTAAATTAAGAGATATCGCGTTTGTCGGAATGTTGGCAGCCGTTTTTGCCATCTTGCCAACACTTGCGTCCGCTCAGGTCAAAGACGAAACAAAGCTCAGCGATCCTGTCGCTGTTGCCAAGCCAACGCCAGAAACGGCAACTACGCCACCGGCTGATTCGGCTGAGGCAAGAGAGGTTTACGCCTATTACAACAACTATCTGACCGAATATCGGTTGGGTCCGAACGACGTGATAACGATCGAGGTCTTCGGCCAGTGCCCCGACTATTGCAAGCAGAACATCACGATCCCGCCGACGGCACGCATCTCGTATCCGCTAATTCGCGAGGGCGTACTGGTCGCTGGCAAAACAGTACAGGAAGTAGCTTTGGAGATCACGAAAAAGCTTGATGAGTACATCATCGACCCGAAAGTTTCGGTAAATCTCGACAAGGCGATGTCGATCCGCTACAGCGTCATGGGCAAGGTCAACACGCCCGGCGTTCGTGTGCTAGATCGTAAGATCAGCGTCTATGAGGCGATAATCGACGCCGGCGGCGTTGCTAAAGACGGTGACAAATCGAAGACCGTTGTGGTCAGTTATAACAAAGACGGCAAACTTTCTCGTCGCGTGATCGACATGAAGCAGGTCGAGGCCGGCAAAGCAGAAATGGTGTTCCTCAATCCGGGCGACCAAGTATTTGTTCCCGGCAAGGGCTTTAGCATCGAGAAAGTTTTCGACTATCTTGGTCGTGCCAGTGCGGCAAGAATGTTGTTCGGTTCGCCACTATAATTATCAGCAAAGCGAGGAAACGAAATGCGTGCGATGTACAGATACATTCCTGTCCTGCTATTGCTACTTTGTGTTCAAACAGCAAGTGCGACGTGGGTCAAGCATAAGACGACAACGTTCACTTGGCTGCGAGACATTGCGTTCGTTAGCGAATCGAAGGGCTTTATCGTCGGCACAGACGGTGTGATAATGACCACCGAAGACGGCGGCGTGAACTGGAAACAACAACCGAAGTTTACGACCGATAGTTTTCTTCAGATAATATTTATCGACGCAAATACAGGCTGGCTGCTGTGTGAACGCAACGCATATTCACGGGGTCAAAATGCGACATCGTATGTGCGCAAAACGGTCGATGGCGGCAAGAATTGGGAACGTATCGAGTTCGAAGACGCCGGCCGCGAACGCGTGACCAAGCTCGTGTTCAACAAATACGGCTGGGGAACTGCATTCGGCGAGCGTGGCTTGTTTTACAAACTTCAGGAAGACGGTAAGACTTGGAAGCAGAGCAAAACTGCGGTCAAATTCCTGTTGTTATCGGCTTCTTATGGCGGCGGAAACACAGGTGCGATCGCCGGTGCTGGCGGTACGATAATGTTTTCGGAAGACAACGGCCTGCTTTGGGATCGAGCAACGCTGCTGGGTAACACCGAAGCTCGCTTCAATTCGATCTATTTGGTCGGCGACAAACTCGGCTGGGCTGTCGGCTCAGGTGGAGCAATCGTTCAAACGACAGGCGGCGGACGTCTGTGGAAACCGATCGAATCGGGAATCGATGCCGATCTGAACGATGTCTTCTTTCTGGACGAACGAAAGGGCTGGGCAGTCGGTGACAAAGGCACCATCATCCGCACCAACGATGGCGGGAAAACTTGGGACGAAGAGAATTCGCACACCAAACACCGCTTGGAGCGCATCTATTTCCGCAACGGCAAAGGCTGGGCTATTGGCTTCGGCGGCACGATTCTATCAAACGGCCTCAGCGAAAATCCGCTCGGCGAAGAACGGCCGACGATGACCCCGCGAAGCTAGATATGCGCAACTTTTCAAACTACGGCCGCTTTTTCGGAAGCGGCTTTTTTGTTGTCGGAGTAGGTTTGCGGTCGAGTTCCGCGATCACCATATCATACTCGAAGAAGTTTTTGTTCCCGTTAGCAATAACCCAATCATAATGGACCTTCGCCGGTGCCGGCGTTCCGGCCATCATCTGCACGATGCCAATGTACGCATGGGCCTCGGTCAGATCGTCATTATCCGCCGCCAGTCCGAGCAATTGGGCCGAAGTGATCTTTCCTGCGAAGTACTTCAAAACGTTCGTGGTCCAAGCTTTTTCGTCGAGCTGAGGTAGCCATTCGGTCAAGAAGGCCTTGGCTGCCGCCGTCTTTCCCGCTTTTCGCAAGCCAAGGTAACCTGTCATCACGTTGTATGGAGCGCTTGCGTTCTTAAGACCGTTCAACTCGAGATACGTCATTGCTTCGGTATACGCTTCGTTACCTTTGTTCATATAGAGGTAAACCCAACTTTTTGAGTAATGATGTGTGGTAGATTTCGGTGTGAGTTCGGCGATTCGGTTTAGATCTTCGAGAGCGACATGATACTCCTTCAGGTCAACATTGATACGGTATTTTTCCCATACTGCGTCTGTAAATTTTGGGTCTCGCATCAGGACCGTCGTGATCTCCTCGAGTGCCCGCAGCGGCTCACGGTTGAGCCGTAAAGCGGTGGCTCGATCTTTTCTTGCGAGATCATTATTCGGCTCCTTATCAAGTAACTTCGCAATGTCCGCTATCGCTTCCGGATACTTACGTAGGCCCATATGCGCCAAGCCTCGTTGATAAAAGCCATTGACGTATGTCGGCGACAATTCGAGAACTTTGGTCATGTCCGTTACCGATTCGGAGTATTTGCCAGTTAGCCGATAAGACATCCCGCGCCAGTACCAGGCATTTACAAGCGACGGATCGAGTTGGATCGTTTTTGTCGCATCCGCGATCGCCTTTTCAAGATCTCGCTTCATGTAGTGAATTTCACAACGCGTCAAGAAAGCGCGTGAGAAACTAGGATCGAGTAAGATCGATTGATTTGCATCGGCCAGCGCACCTTCGATGTTCTTCTTGCGTAGATATGCGATCGCTCGACAGTCATACGCCCGCCCGTCTTTTGCATCAAGCTGTATAGATTTGGAGCAGTCCGCGATAGCTTGGTCAAAGTTCTGTTTGAAGAGATACGAATCGCCGCGATTTCCGTAAGCGACCGCGTTGTTCGGATTTAGCTGAATTGCCCGCGTCGAATCTGCTATAGAACTATCATCATTACCCTTAAAGGCATAAGCGACGCCCCGACTGGTATAGGCCTGATCGTTGTTTGGGTCCAATTGAATTGCGCGTGTACAATCCGGAATTGCCAGATCATAGTTCCTTTTGCGATTGTGCAATCGGCAACGGTTTGCCCAAGATCGGGCATGTGTTTGATCGTAAATGATGGCGGAACTATAGTCTGCGATCGCTTGATCGTAATTGTCCTTGTAATCATAAGCTAAGCCGCGATTAAAGTAGCCAACAGACGATCTCGAGTTGATCCGTATCGCACTATTGTAATAAGTAATCGCTTGATCGTAGTTCTTCGCAGCTAAGGCGTCGTTGCCGTATTTAATGTAGTCAGCCTCGGTTTGAGCGAATGAGGAAATTACAAGTAACAATAGAAGTGGGATCGAAAGCACGGTTCGAATTGCCATGACAAGAATCTCCTATTTGTTGATTTGCGAGCACGATATCACCGGCCATCATTTTTGGCAACGGCGCGGACCGCTTATTATAATTGTTACTTGACTAGCGTTGGCCTATATCGTAATCTTTCAGTTCGCTCAATTTTCGAGAATTGAGCGACGTTTTTTTGAAAATTTGTCGGGTACGCATGCAGTAAACATCTCTCGCACAGAAATTTTGGGCATGTACGTCAATTGGTAGACAGCCTCCCTTACAAGGAGGAAGTTGGGGGTTCGAGTCCCTCCGTGCCCACCACCTTTCGCGGGGTCGTAGTTCAGTTGGTTAGAACGCCAGCCTGTCACGTTGGAGGTCGCGGGTTCGAGCCCCGTCGGCCCCGCCACTTTAAGATATCGAGAAGAGTCGTCATTGTGACGGCTCTTTTTTTGTGTGGATTTGGCGAAGAATGATGTAGAATCTTCACAAAATCCATGAGAACGAAAGCTTTATCTGTTCTTTTCCTATTTGCGGTAGCACTTGTCGCCGACTTGCGGTCTCAGAGCGTCATTGATCCCACGTTTAATCCGGACATATTGGCGAATGTTTACCTATTCAAACACGTCTTCGCGGTCGAGGTGCAGCCGGACGACAAGATAGTCGTATACGGATACTTCAGTTCGTTCAACCGTTTGCCCGTCGGGCGCGTAGTACGGCTTAACGCAGACGGTTCGCTGGACACGACATTTAACTCTCAAACAGTGACTTCCTCCGACAACGCCGGGTCGAGGGTCAAGATGATCATTCAGCCGAACGGCAAGATCCTTCTCACCGCCGCTGATATAGTTGCAAACGGAATGACGCCGAAGCGATTGATCCGTTTGAATTCCGACGGCACGCTCGATACGAGTTTCAATTACACGCAGACCAATCTTCTCGCGGACATAGCGGTCGATTCGCAGAACAGAGCGTACCTTGTCGGCACGATCCAGACCTCGATGGGGAACAGGAGTCTTGTAAGGCTCAACGATGACGGTTCTGTAGATACTGCATTTAATTATACACCGGCGAATGCCGGCTCGATCGTGTCGCAGGGTAGCAAGATCATCGTCGGAGGTAACGGCAACAGCGCATTGCGCTTGAATGAAAATGGTTCGGTGGACACCTCTTTTGTGTCCGTGGCGTTGAGCGGATTTCAAGTAAATTGCGGGGCCGTGCAATCGGACGGTAAGATCCTCATTCTCGGGGTCAAGATTTATCGGTTATTGGCAAACGGCGGTTTCGACACGACATGGCCGGAACCAAGTGCGTCGGGCAATCTCCTTGATATTGGGAACGACGGCAAGATCGTTACGGCCAGCACGGCAAGCAACGCAACTTTTCGAAGATATTTATCGACTGGCGTCGAAGACCCGTCATTCACGCCGTTTCAGCATCCGTCATTCGGGTACAGTTTTGGCTTGCAGTCCGGAAGCAGAATAATCACCGGTGACCAGACGCAGCTCAATAATTCGACGGTCGGGCCAAATAATTTTTACAGGCTTACCGATGCCGGAGCGATCGACACGACGTTCAATCCGGGCGGCCTCGGATTTCAAAACATCGGGCCCGGTAACATACGGGCCATCGAACCGCAATCAAACGGCAAATTGATGATCGGCGGCAAATTCGACGTGATCAATGGTGTCGAACGAGCAAAGATCGCACGGCTCAATGCCGACTCGACAGTCGATCAGAGTTTTCAGATCAACACTACTGCATCGGGCAACTATTTTCAGATCATTCGCGATGTTTATCAAATGCGCACTCAGCCCGACGGTAAGGTGATCGTTTCGGGCTGGTTCGACTATGTACTGAACGGAGTCGCAAAACGTAACTTCCTTCGGCTCAATACAGACGGAAGTATCGACCCGACATTCGAACTGAACGTCCCGGTCGATGACTGGTCCGAGATCGTAGGTGGCGGAAGAAACAGGTTCGCTTTTTATGGAGACGGCAATATTCTGCTCGGAAACTCGAGGCTAAACGGCTTCAATCCTGTCGGCCCGTGGAAACTCACGTCCGCAGGTATTCGCGATACGTCGCTGAATTCGATGCTCAATCCATCGTCGGTAAATATGTATATCGATGACGTGATCCTACAGAGCGATGGCAAGATACTCGTTTCCGGCACTAACCAAGCGGATTCGGGGCAGAGAAGCTTTACCGCACGACTAAATGGAGACGGTTCGCTCGATCAGACGTTCGCTTATAACGACGAAGCGGGCCGTGTTCGGTCATTGATGGCGATGGTTGCAGACGGCAAGTTTCTCGTGGCGACGCATCCGTTAACAACCGGTGTCCCCGCAAAGGTCATAAGACGCAACGCCGCCGGCACAGTCGATAGTACGTTCACATCACTCTCGATTCCGGATGGCATCATTAACGCGATACTCGTGATGCCGGATGGCAAGATCTTTGTCGGCGGCAGATTTACACTAACTGTCAGCGGTCAGACGATCAGGAATCTCGTCCGCCTTAACCCCGACGGCACTGTTGATCCGACGGCCTTCAATGTAAATGAAGAGGTTCTGGCGCTTGCGATCGACGCTCAAGGGCGTCTTATGGTTGGCGGTAGATTCACCGTCATCGGTGTAAACGGAGCCGGTGCGAACCGCACGTATATCGCACGCCTCGCAAACCGTGCGACACAGTTCGACTATGATGGCGACGGCAAAGCCGATATATCGGTATTCAGGCCGAGCGAGAATAAATGGTACGTACTTCGAAGTTCGGACGGTGCTGTAACTCAGCCGGTGTTTGCGGTGAACGGCGATATCGCTGTGCCTGCAGATTATGACGGCGACCGAAAGACCGACATCGCGATCTATCGGCCGGCGTCCGCTGACTGGTGGTCATTGAGTTCATTATCGGGCGGACAGATCAATGCAAATTGGGGGCAGGCGAATGTTCGTCCGTTGCCATCTGATTTTGACGGTGACGGAAAGTCGGATTATCTGTTTTTCCTTCCGGGAAACTCGACGTGGTACCGTTTCGGCTCAACTGTTGGAGCATCATACGTTGCATTTGGATCAGCCGGCGATAAGCCGCTTATCGGTGATTTTGATGGTGACGGAAAGTCGGACGTAGCGATATTTCGTCCATCGACCGGTGACTGGTGGTGGCAGTCGAGCGTTGATAACGTTCAGCGGGCGACACATTGGGGAATATCGACGGACATTCCTGCACCAGCTGATTTTGACGGTGACGGCAAAACGGATTTCGCAGTTTTCCGGCCATCCACAGGCATTTGGTACGTTTACAATAGTTCCAATGGTTCCGCGACGATCATGCACTTTGGCATTGCAGAAGACAAACCGGTTCCTGCTGATTATGACGGCGATGGAAAGGCAGATATCGCGGTATTTAGACCATCGACGGGAATTTGGTATCAAATAAGGTCTACGGCCGGTTTCAATGCGGTGGCTTGGGGTTCGTCGGGTGATATTCCAACACCGAATGCCTCGATCCCTTGAGGATGCTATCAAGAACAAATAGAGCACCGTAACTGTTGTTACGGTGCTCTTTTACTTTTTGAATTGTTGCTAACCTTTTCGCAGTTCCGTCAGAACCTGCTTGGCTACGGCCTTCAGCGTATCAAAAACGCCGGTGCCGTTGGTGGCGACGGCTTCGAATATTGGTTCGTCGCGACGTACAAGTTCGGCCTGGAGCTCTTCCATTGGCGAGACGTTTGGCAGATCGCGTTTGTTGAACTGCAAAACGTACGGAATCTTCGCTAGGTCATAGCCTTGAGATTCTAGATTTTCCTCGAGGTTGTATAGCGACTCGATATTCGCGTCCAGCCGCTCTTCCTGGCTGTCGGCAACGAAAACAACACCGTCAACGCCCTTTAGAATGAGCTTTCTCGATGCATCGTAATACACCTGTCCGGGCACCGTATAAAGGTGAAATCGAGTCTTGAAACCGCGAACCGTTCCCAGTTCGAGCGGCATGAAATCAAAGAACAGCGTTCGGTCAGTTTCGGTAGCGAGCGAGATCAGCTTGCCCTTTGCCTGCGGTGCCGTCGAATCGTAGATGTACTGCAAATTGGTCGTCTTACCACAAAGTCCGGGGCCGTAGTAAACGATCTTGCAATTGATCTCACGCGATGCGTAGTTGATAAAGGTCATAATCGGTAAATCGCAAATAGTTGAAATGGCACTCGCCTATTTGCTGTTCACATCTAACTAAAAAGGCTGTCAATATCTTCGTCGGTAATTTCCGAAAAAAACGAATTCTGGCTTGCGCTGATCGCTGTCGAATCGCGTGTTGCTTCTTCGAGCAGTGCGGCGACTTCGTGGCTGGCGCGTTTTGTCCTAATTTTTACGAGACTGAGCGTCGAACGCTCATCAAATACTACCACAAGCAGGCTGCGTCCGATCACGCTGATGTAGATGCTGTCGCGTTCGCCTTCGTGGACGACGGCGGGAAAAGTGTCTTCGCCGATCAATTTCGCCATGCTGCTGGTCGCGGCTACATTGCCGGCAGCAAGCGATGCAAAACTGGTTGTGTCCATCTCGCCGATCTCACCGTGAAACGCGATCGGCTGTCCGTCGCGATCAACGAGAAAGACCGCACGGGCGGCACATTCGACGCACAAACGGGCGAGAATGACCTTGATCCGTGCAAACTGATGTTCTTGTATTATGAAGGGCGTATCTGCCATTTGGGTTTCCGGACTACAAGCGACCGGTAAAACTGATCGAAAAAATGAGTAAGATTACAAATTGCGGCCGGGCGATGTGAGACAATCGCCGCAAATCTAAAGGTAACATATGTTTAAGCGGCTCGACAAGAACTTTTTTTGGTCGGGCGAAGCTAAAGCATGAGTTATTTGAGGTATAAAATTGATTGATGCCTTCAATCGAATAATGGTAAACTTGACCAGTTCTGCGGCGCTCGCTGAACTGCTTTTCACACAATTTTTTCTACTAAGACCTGCCTATTTGTCCGAATTTTGCGGCCAAGTGGATGAAGCACCATCTATTTTCAAATGACACCGACGGATTGCGATTCGTCGCTATAGGCGGCGGAAACGGTCTTTCGACGCTTTTGTCAGGGCTAAAAAGGTTCGTTCGTGCAGGCGAGACCGAGCCGATCTGGATCGAAGATCTGTCAGCCATAGTTGCAGTAACCGATGACGGCGGCAGTTCCGGGCGTTTGCGTGACGAATTGAAGATGCTGCCGCCGGGCGATATTCGCAATTGCATGGTCGCATTAAGCGAGGATTCGGCTACGCTGTCGAAGCTCTTTAAGCATCGTTTTCGCGGCGACGGCGACCTCGGCGGGCATGTGTTCGGGAATTTGTTTCTCGCCGCGTTGTCTGAGGTAACAGGCGATTTTGCCGAAGCCGTAAAATTGTCGAGCGAAATTCTTGCGAGCAAGGGTCACATCTATCCCGCGACCGTCGCGGATGTACGCCTCGGTGCGGAATTGTCGGACGGACGCATTATTCATGGCGAAACAAAGATCAGCACCGTTGGGCCGGTGATCGAGCGGCTGTTCCTTGACCCGATCGATTGCATGCCGCTACCGGAGGCAATTGACGCGATCGAACGTGCGGATGCGATCACGATCGGGCCGGGATCGTTGTTTACAAGCATAGTTCCGCCGCTGCTGGTCGATGGTGTTGCCGACGCGATTCGACGAAGCAATGCAGTTAAGATCTTTGTTTGCAATCTGATGACTCAGCCCGGTGAGACTGACGGTTTGACGGCGAGGCAGCACATCGAGGCTTTCAATAAATACGCTCCGGGCGTTGATCTCGATTACGTTGTTGTCAACAACCATCCGATCAGCGACGAGCAAATGCAGAAATATACCGGCGAAGGTGCTGAACAAATCGGCGTGCACGGTTCGGTTTCGCCTGAGACGATCGAGTCTGCCGAGATCGTCTATGGTAATCTGTTGGACGAGGGCGAAATGGTTCGCCACAACCCGGAAAAGTTAGCACAAGTGTTGCTGCTGTGTGCCCTGCAGCCGAAAGAGAAAGCCGTCGCAAATTGATCGTAAATTATTGTGAGCAAAGACCTTGATATCTTGATAATGGCAGCGGGCCTCGGAACTCGTATGAAGTCGAACCTTGCAAAGGTGCTTCATCGTCTCGATGGCCGACCGCTGATAAATCACGTTTGCGAGACTTCGCTGACGTTGAAGCCAAATAGCATCAATGTTGTAGTTGGCCACCAAGCCGAAGACGTCAAACAAGCCGTTATCGCCGAGTTCGGCGAGGGGGAATTCGCCTTTCCGGTGCAGAAGCAGATGCTTGGAACCGGCGATGCCGTCAATTCTGCGCGAAAACTGCTTACGAACCGTGAATCTACATTGCTTGTGCTTTCCGGCGATGTTCCGATGATATCGAGCGAGACGCTCAAGGCGCTGATCGCAAAGCATCGTCGTTCGAAAGCGGATTGCACGATACTCACGGTTGAACTCGAAAACCCGACTGGATATGGCCGTGTGATACGCGAAGGCAGCGAGTTTTCGCGAATTGTCGAGCACAAAGACGCGAACGAGGAAGAGAAGACGTGTCGAGAGATCAATTCGGGCATTTACTGTTTCGATACGAAAAAACTCTACGCGGCTCTCAAGAAGGTCGGTAACACGAATGCTCAAGGCGAATATTACCTGACCGATGTTCCGACAATATTGAATGCCAAAGGCGACAAGATCGCATTGTTCCTGCATGCAGACGAACGCGAGATCGAGGGAATCAACGACCGTCGGCAGCTTGCTGCGATGGAAACGGAACTTCGCAGCCGCACGATCACGAAACTAATGCTCGAAAGCGGTGTTTCGTTTATCGATCCGTCGTCTGCTTACATTTCGGCCAAAGCCAAGATCGGCCGCGATACTGTGATCTCGCAGAACGTAACTATTGAGGGCAAGACGGTTATTGGCGAAAACTGCGTGGTTCGGCCCGGCGTTCGGATCGTGAATTCCATTGTTGGAAAAAACGTCGAGGTCAAAGATAATTCGTTTATCACCGATTCGACGGTCGGTAACGGTTGCGATGTCGGTCCGATGGCTCACCTTCGCGGCAAGGCTGTAATGGAAGACGGTGCCAAGGTCGGGAATTTTGTCGAACTAAAGAAAACTAAGCTCGGCAAAGGTTCAAAAGCTAGTCACTTAACCTATCTCGGCGATGCCACGATCGGCGAAAAGACCAACATCGGAGCCGGCACCATCACCTGCAACTACGACGGCGTCAACAAACACGCCACCATCATAGGCGCGGGCGTCAAGATCGGCTCCGACACAATGCTAGTCGCGCCGATAAAAGTCGGCGACGGAGCGGTCACTGGGGCGGGAAGTGTAGTTACAAAAGACATAAAGCCTTACAAACTTGCTGTCGGAGCACCAGCGAGATCGATCAAGAGCCTTGACGAGAAGCAATAGAGGACTGGATGTATCCTGTAGATGGAAGTGACCAGAATCATGAAAAACTTGAAAGTCCTAATATTCATCTCGTGTTTGGTCGTTTTATATTGTGGACAAGCGCTCGGAAATGACTGTACTTCATTCTCGAATAGGCTTGATTCCGTTTACGGTTTTAAGCCATCAAAACTGACTTCGGCTGAGAAAACGGCGAAATCTGCGAAACTCGACGAAGTATGGAAGGCTGTTCGCGATGATGTAAAGACACTGAAACCGTGTCTGCTGTTGGAGATTGATAAGAGAAAGGATGATGGATTCTTTCGTTTCAACGCAAGCAACCTGCTCTTTGATCTGGAACAATCCGATGACGTCAAACGGATCATGATCGGTACCCATGCGGGAGTCGATCTAAACGACATAAATCCGCGATACTGGGTTCCGTATATGACGCGCTTTGGTTTTGAAGGATTTGACACTTCATCGGCCGCTGAGAATTGGCTGAAATATCCTGCGATCCAGTATTATCTTCCACAGCATGGCACACTTCCGATGACAAGCTTTAAAGGAGCACTGTGCCTTTATGGCAGCATGGATGAAAAGTATGCATTAGCGAGCTCCGTGAAATTGACGGCTTCGACCGACCCAATCCAGAAATTCTCCGGCTACTTTTTCTTAACCGAACTCGCGACCGATGAAGCAGACACGTTTCTCAGAGAAGTCGAAAAGAAAGGGCTTCCACCTGAAGTAGCGTCAATGGTTACTATGTATTTGAAGAGTCCACGGTCGATCGAACCAAGACTTGGACAACCTAAAACCTCCAAAAGTGAGTTTTTGGTCGCTCTGAACCAATTAGCATCAGGAAACCCGATGAAATTCATCGAGCTTACGTCTGCGGTTTCGGACGGAGAAAAGGACATGGTTCGTGTCCTAACCAAAGAAGACATTCCTCTGTTGAGAAAAGTTAGAAGATATTATTCTAGCCTAGCAACTCCGCACTCAACACAATGGCATAAGACCTTTACCGATATCATCAATACCATTAGGATGGACTTGAATTCGATAAAATAAGCCATGTTAATTCTTTCCTTTATCGAAAAATTGAAAACGGACAGCCCTTATATGTTTCTATTGGTCGTACGTTTTTCTCGTTACTAATTTTTATGTGTGGAATTGTCGGATACGTTGGAAATAAACAAGTTGTGCCGTTGATCATTGACGGTTTGCGGAAGCTGGAGTATCGCGGATACGATTCGGCGGGGGTCGCTGTCGTTGATGACGAGCATAATCTGAGCTTGCGGCGGGCTGAGGGCAAGCTGCGGAATCTCGAGGAAGCTATTCGGCTGAATCCGCTCGATGGCAACTATGGCATTGGCCATACGCGTTGGGCGACGCACGGACGTCCGACCGAGGAGAATGCCCATCCGCACCGCGATCAATCGGGCAAGGTAGTCGTCGTTCACAACGGAATTATCGAAAACTATCTGCCGCTTAAGGAACGTTTGCAAGCGATCGGTCACGAGTTTCATACCGAAACTGACACCGAGGTCGTTGCGCATCTCATTGGGCATTACATCGATACTGAAAGCTTGTCGCTAGAATTGGCGGTTCGTAAAACTGTCGCTGAATTGCGCGGTATTTTTGCATTGCGAAAGACGAGCCGGACACGATCATCGCCGTTCGCGAAGGGCCGCCGGTCGTTATCGGTTTGGGTGACGGCGAGTTCTTTGTTGCGTCGGATATTCCGCCGATTTTGGCTCATACGCGGGACGTGTTTTTCCTTGGCGATCGCGAAATGGCGATCTTGACGAAAGATTCGGTTCGCGTCACGGATTTTGACGGAAACGTCGTCGAACCGGACACGCAGCGCATCACTTGGGATCCGATACAGGCGGAAAAGGGCGGCTTTAAGCACTTCATGCTCAAGGAGATCTACGAGCAGCCGCGTGCCGTTCGCGATACCGTTCAGGGCCGCGTTTCGCTTGATACGGGCAAGGTTTATCTTGATCCGATGGACATTTCGGAGGAAGAATTCAAGTCGCTTACGTCGATAAAGATCGCGGCGTGCGGAACCTCGTGGCACGCGGGGCTTGCGGGCAAATACATGCTCGAACAACTCGCTCGCGTACCGGTCGATGTCGATTACGCCAGCGAATTTCGATATCGTGATCCGGTCTTGAGCGAGAACGATCTGCTCATTGTTATTTCGCAGTCTGGCGAAACTGCCGACACGATCGCCGCCATGCGCGAAGCGAAACAGGCCGGCTGCAAGGTTCTCGCTGTTTGTAATGTTCACGGCTCGATGATCACTCGCGAGGCGGACGGCACGATCTTGACGCACGCAGGGCCGGAGATCGGCGTGGCTTCGACCAAGGCGTTTACTGCGCAGATGATCGCGTTGTATCTTTTCGCGCTTTACCTTGGCGAAGTTCGCGGCAACATCGACGAAACTCGTGCCAAGAAACTTGCGCAGGATCTCGCGGAATTGCCGCTCAAGATCGAGCAGCTTCTCAACGACGCTGATTCGATCGAGGAACTGTCGAAAGAGTATTTCCGCTCTCAGGATTTCCTATATCTCGGTCGAGGTATCAATTTCCCGGTCGCTCTCGAAGGTGCATTGAAACTAAAGGAAATTAGTTATATCCACGCCGAAGGCTATCCGGCAGGCGAGATGAAACACGGACCGAACGCCTTGATCGACGAGAAACTGCCCGTTGTTATCATCAACACAAAAGAAACCGGCAACGAAGCGAGCGAGCTTCGGTACGAGAAAACTCACTCCAATATCGTCGAAGTAAAATCACGCGACGGCATCATCATCTCCGTACTGACCGAGGGCGACACGATGTCGAGCAAAGTTTCGAGCCACGTCATCGAGATCCCCGAAACGAGCGATCTGCTCGGCCCAGTGCTGTCGATCGTGCCGCTGCAGCTGCTGTCATACCACATCGCCGTCCGCCGAGGCTGCGACGTCGATCAACCGAGAAATCTCGCGAAATCGGTGACGGTGGAGTAGTTGTTTTGCGGTCAAAAGCGGAAATTCGAGAGATTATTTTATCGGCCTTCGACGGAGTGACCCTAGATGGCGGAATAAGCTTGGAGCAGGCCAACGTTATTGATAATTATGGACGAGGCGTAACATCCGAAGAATTCAAAGCTCTACCGGAAAATGAAATAACTGACGATTGGCGGACAATTCCCGATACAACGTTAGACGGAGCCGAGAATATCGCTCATCTGGATGAAAAAGGGTATCGGTATTACATTCCGGCATTTATGTTGAGGTTGTTAAATAGTTATGACCCAGGTTCGATGATGACTATTGGGACTTTGTCATCGCTTTATCCTAAGACCGACAGCCAAACGTATTGCTACTCATGTTTGACAGGTCAACAGCTCCGAGCGATTGCTGAATACGTAAAAGCTCTGCCATCTTTTGTCGAACTGTGGGGAGAGGATAAGAGGATTGTGGAGCGAGCATATCGAAATTACTGGTCAAAGTATGTTGAATCGAACGAGATATGAAAGCGATCGTCGTACGTGAATTTGGTGAGCCTGAGGTGTTGAAGGTCGAGGATGTCGAACTTTCCGAGCCCATGGGCAAGCAGGTTTTGGTCAAGATCAAGGCTGCGGGCGTTAATCCTGTTGATACTTATCTGCGTACGGGAATTCACGCGCATGCGCCGAAATTGCCTTACACGCCCGGAAAAGATGGAGCGGGAACAGTAGAGGCTGTTGGCGACGACGTTACCAACTGGAAGGTTGGCGATCGTGTTTATACTGCGAATTCGCTTTCGGGAACTTACGCTGAATACAGTTTGTGCAATGAGGTCGATTTGGGCAGATTGCCGGACAACACTTCGTTCGAAGAAGGTGCAGGAATCTGGACGCCGTATGCGACAGCGTTTCGGGCATTGTTTCAAAAGGCAGGTTTGAAGGCCGACGAGACGGTTCTAATACATGGTGCGAGCGGTGGCGTTGGTTTGGCTGCGGTTCAATGGGCGAAAAGTCGCGGTGCCACAGTAGTAGGAACGGCGAGCAGCGACGAAGGGAAACAACTCATCGCCGACAATGGTGCCGACGCTGTTTTCGATCATACTGACGAAGATCACTTGGGCGAGATTCGCGAATTCACGGGCGGCAAAGGTGTCGATGTCATCATCGAAATGCTCGCAAACGTCAATCTCGAACGCGATTTCGAGGCGATCGCGATGTTTGGCCGAATCGTCATCGTCGGAAATCGCGGCAGTCTCAATTTCACGCCACGTCTCGCGATGACAAACGAAACGACGATCTACGGAATGTCGCTTTTCAACTCATCGCAGGCCGCT
>CALMPJ010000212.1 GCA_937871585.1 uncultured Acidobacteriota bacterium
GTTTGGCCGTCGAGGCTGAGGACGACGCCTTCGTTCTCGTCGTGGAGTTTAAGTTCAATTGTGGCGTGGTCGGGGACGACGATCGGCCTGTTCGTCAGCGTAAATGGGCAAATCGGAGTCAGCACCACGGCGTTCATCGACGGATAAACGATCGGTCCGCCGGCTGAGAGATTGTACGCGGTCGAGCCTGTCGGTGTCGCTACGATCAGGCCGTCGGCTCGGTAAGTGTTTACGGCTAGGTCATTTAGGCTAACCTCGATCTCAATGATGCGAGCCAATGCCGCCTTATTGATAACGACATCGTTGAGAACACGGCCCGAATTAAGCATTTCGCCGTCTCTCCAATGTTCGGCGTCGAGCATCACGCGGCGGTCGATCTCGCAGTCGCCAGCGAAGATCGCCTCCAGAGCGGGCAGCATTTCTTCGAAACGAAAATCGGTCAGGTAACCGAGACTGCCATAGTTGATGCCGAGCACGAGCGGTTCGCCATCGCCGATCAGCCGCGCGGCCGCGATCATCGTGCCGTCGCCGCCTAGGACAATGACCAAGTCGGATCCGACGGTCGGCGAACTCGACGATATATCGCTCGCTATCATCGGTTCGCCATCGAGCTGTATTGCTCGCTCGGCAAGCCACTTTGACAATCCGTGAGCCGCAACGAGTGCCTCGTCATTATCAGGTTTGACGACGATAGAAACTGATTTGATCTGATCTGTTTGCATACACCAACGAGATACTAACTAATCATCGTTTACGTGCATCTAAATCGCAAGCCAAAAAAATGCGCGACGCGCCCATAAAATAAGGGTCTCAGCGCCGCTTGCGCCATTGTCAACGCGTACGCGCATTTGCTAAAATCGCGGTTTGCCCTAGTGGAAAAGATTTAAGTCGTAGGTATTAGTAAATGTTAAAGTTTTTCAGTCGAATGGAGAAGACTCGCAACTTCTTCATCCTAATTTTCGCCGTCATCATGGTGGTGAGCCTTGTTTTTTGGAATCGCAGTTCTGCATCGAACACCAGCACTGACAATCTCGCCCGCAGCGAAGAGACGGCGGCGAGTGTTTACGGTGAAAAGATCACGCTTGGCGAGATCGTTCGCCAGAAAGAGAGCTACAGCCGAATGATGCAGGGCCGTCCGTTCCCTGCCAAGAATATCCTCGACGGAATGATCTCGAGCCGCATTTCTCGCATCGAGGCAGAACGTTTGGGACTTACGGCAAGTGACAAGGAAGTCGCCGAAGAGATCCGCGACCAGAACAAGAGCACCGACGGCACGCCGTTCGATCAGGAACGCTACGAAATGAACGTTCGCGATCAGTTCGGCAGTGTTTCGGCATACGAACAGCTCGTCCGTGACGACATCAGCGCCCGTAAGCTAAACGCCTACATCGCTTCCGGCGTGACGGTGTCAGAAGACGAAGTTCTGAAAGATTTTAATCGAAAAAACACCAAGTTTGACCTTACGTATGTAGCAGTGAGCCCAAGCGAATTGGCAAAGACCATTACGCCGTCCGACGCTGATCTGCTCGCATACTTCGAAAAGAACAAGTCGAGCTACTACATCAACACGCCACAGAAAAAGATCAAGTACATCTTTGTAAACACGGCAAAGATCGGCGAGAAACTTAACATTCCTGAGGCAGACCTCAAGGCTGAATACGACGCTCTGCCGATGGACAAGAAAAAGGCAGGCGTGCTCGGCCAAGAGATCGTGTTGCGCGTAGCCAAGCCGGAATTCGATTCGCAAGTTTCGACGAAAGCGGCTGATATCGTTCAGCAGCTCAAATCAAAAAATGGCGGTGTCGTGTCCGAAGAAGATTTCGCAACGATCGCCAAAGGCCAATCTGAGAACGCTGCTTCGGCTCCGCTCGGCGGCAAGCTCAAAGGGCCTGTTCGCGAAGACCAGAATAAAAAGGACGATCCTTACCAGCGTCTGATCACGATGAAGCCCGGCGAGATCACCGAGCCGATCAATTATCAGGGACGCTACTTCATTCTGCGCCGCGGCGAAGATGTACCGAAATCATACGAAGATGCGAAGAAAGAGATCGAGGTCTCGCTTCGTAACCGCCGTGCTTATGCAGTTTCCGCCGAACTTGCACAAAAGATCTCGGACGCACTGAAAGCGAGCAAGGACGTTCAGAAGACTGCCGCAGAGTTTGCCGCACAGGCAAATATGTCGGTGGCTGACATGATCAAAGAGACCGGCTACGTGAAACCCGGCGATAACATTACGGACATCGGAAATTCGCCGCAGTTCGAAGAAGGCATTGCACCGCTTGAGACCGTTGGCGCTGTTGGCGACAAAACGCCGATCCAGAATGGATTTGCGATACCGACTTTGGTTGATAAGAAAGAGCCGCGTGATGCTGAGTTTGCCGAGGTCAAGGCTCAGATCGTCGATATCGTCAAGGTCGAAAAGGCTCAGGCTCAAACCGAAGAGATCGCAAAAGCGATCGCCGCTGGTGCTCCGAATGCCGCTGCTCTCGTGGCCGCTGCAACCGCAAAAGGCCTCAAGACCAAAGACCAAAAGGCATTCATTCTCGGTTCGCCGCTTGGCGAAGGTTCGTCCTCGTCAACCAGCAAGGCTCTCGAAGACGCCATCTACGCGATGAAGAACGGCGACGTTACAAAAACGCCGATCAAGAGTGGTGATAACTGGTTCGTGGTAGGTGTCACTGGCCGAACTGAGGCTGACGCTGCTGAGTTTGCAAAACAACGCAGTTCGCTGTTCGAGCAGATGCTCTCGCAGAAACGTAACGCAGTTTTCACAGATTATCTCGCTGCAACCAAGAAGCGTTTCGAAGACGGCGGCTACATCAAGATCTACAAGGAAGTTCTTGAAAAGGCAGATGCGATGCCATCGAATCAGCCGGCTGGTATGCCGGGCGGAATGCCTGCCGGAATGCCTGCGGATATTAACCTAGACGATCTTAAGTAGATCGTTCTAATGTATAGAAGAATGCCCGGCGACGTGATCTGCGTTTCCGGGCATTTTTGTTCTATTACCACCAACCGAGCAGCTTCCACCAAGCAACTCCTGCTGTTGACCAGATCACGATGTTCATGACGGACGCGATGAGTCCGACGGTCCACCACCTTTTTTGTGTAACGTAACCAAGGCCAAAATAAACGGGAGCAGGTGTCGTGCCGTAATGTGTTAGCCCGGCACTGAGGTTTGCAAAATACGCTAGAACCAAAACGGTAAGTCCCGCCGGAGCTCCCAATGCGATAGTTACCAACATGAACGGCACGAGCATCGCCATTACGTGAGCCGTGATCGAGGCGAAGGCGTAATGAGCGTAGAAGAACACGAGTGCTACGATCGACAGCCCGACCGGCCATGCCAGTCCGCCGGACGCTGATGCCACTGAGCCT
>CALMPJ010000213.1 GCA_937871585.1 uncultured Acidobacteriota bacterium
ACGGGCAAGAAGTGCCGACGGCCTGGGAGCAAACATCCGCCCCGGGAAAGATTTGGTTGGGCATGATAAAAATTTTTCTCTCCGACCGTTGCCCGCCCGCCGCAAGTCGATGTGTAATATGCAGTTATCGGCTTGCCATCGTAAGTCGCGACGATACCGCGAGTCTCACGAACTGCCTGCGTTCCCATCTTGTTCTCGATCGAAACGCCCTTGTAAACCTGCGACCAAACGGTCGGCACCATATCGAATCCTTGTTTGCCGTAACCGCCGATATTGGCAATCGCGTATGTACGGGCGGCAACAGCCTGAGCCTTTTGCGCTTCTAGTTGCGGCAATCCGAGTTCAGCGGGAACAACGCCAAGTAGATATTCTTCGAGCGGGACGACATTCACAACAGTTAGCGAACCACGGGAATTCACGAACACCTCGATCTTGCCGCGATACGCCTTTCCGTTCAGCCGAACAGGATTTGCACGCTCATTGAGCGAACCGAATGCAACTGCTTTGAGCGAACGAAAGTTTGATTCAGCAACAGGCGTATTGACGATCACCTCACGAAGATTCGGATCGACCGGCCCTGTTACAGCCGGCCCGCTTGAGCCTGTCGGCTTGATCAAACTACGAACTTCGCTCGAACCTGAGGTTTTTAGTTGCTGCGAGAGCAGAACAGCGTCGTCCGAAACAACAGTCTTTTTTTCGACGACGGTAACGGCATCGTCGAAGCCTTTCTCGGCTAGTTTAGCCTTTAGTTCGTCGGCGTCGGTTTGTACTTCTTTCACGTTACCGACCCAAACTTTCCATGTATTTGTCGTCGTATCAATGCTCACCAAAGCTGATTCGCCAGTGGCTTCGCGTATGTCCTTAGCAAGCTCATTGGCGTCCGCTTGCGTCGGCAAATTCTGAAACTCAATACGATAGTTCTCAACCTCAGGCGGCCTGTACGCTCGCGCCGAAACCGTCACACGCGTCGCCGCAAGCACACGATTCGGCTCGTCGGGACTCACAACCGTCATCGCCGAATCACCCGAGGGGATCGTCGCCGAACCGGCATTCGTCGCCAAGCCGATCCGTATCAGCGGCTCGGCCGGAAGGCGAAAATACTCCGTGTCATTATTCGCGTGTGATCCAAGAGCTAGGAGAGATAGCAGGCAAAACGCACCGGAAAAGCGTCGAATCCTCATCTTTATAGTTTAACAAATCTACAGACTAGTTTTTCTCTAAGGCGTTAAAAATAAACGGAAACGTCGCCCAAGATTGGCCTCGGTGTTGCGGGCGGAAGGCGAACATTACGACGGAGCCTTTGCCATACGGGACATCGACGAGGGCGGCTTTGCCGTTTAGGAATTTCTCGCCAAGCATCCAGCCTGAGAGGAGTGCATCCTTTGCGGCGTACCTGCCGATGATCCGAACGCGGGCGTCGGCGGCGATCTCGAATGCCGAACTCGACGAGAAATACGCTGCGACCTTTGGCCCGAGACCGGCGGCAAGCGGTTGGCGTTTGTCTACATCGAGCGAGACGATCGAGCCGGGATTGTAGAATTCGTTTCGCTTCTTGTCGGCGAGAATGTTTCGGACCGGTAGCCCGAATCGTTTGATCGCGAGATCGCACGAATCATCGAAACAAACGAGTCGACCGCCATTTTGAACAAACTTCTTGAGATTTTCGACGCCTGCGTTTCCGATACCGCCCGCGATCTCAGCTGGATATCGCTCGGCACTGAGACCGTTGAAGATCGAGTTGTCGCTGTCTGCCGGCAAGACAAGCACGTCGACATCGGGCACGCCTTTGCGAAGCTCAACATCACCAACCGAACGATACGGTATCTGGAAATTATCAAACACCAGCCGCGTCCAACCTTCGTCCATCGAGCCTGTGTGGCCCTTGTACAAGCCAATTTTCGAATTCGAAGTCAGGGGATTTGGCTGTTTCGCAAACGCTCCGCCCGACGGTTCCAGGTCCAATATAGCACGTGCTTGATCGATACTCTCGACACGCTTGAGCGTCGGGCGTTCCTTTTCAAGATCGCGGAATTCGTAGATCGAATCATATTCGACGCCCATCTGCAGCGGCAGTGTCCAGCCCGCAACATCATACGGAGCCTCGGCGTCGCCGTTTGGCAGCAGCCGATTTGGATAGACCTGTTTCTCAAACAAACTCAAGACATTATTCCGCTGCGGCTGATCCGTGAAGACAACAAAACTGCCGAGCGGCATCTCGTGAAAATCCTTGTCGGTCGGCAGCATCTTGAGATAAAGCTCGTTTGTCATTCGCCATACCTCGATTCCCTGCGCCATCAGGATCTCGAGAAATCGCGAGACATTTGCCGCATTTGGTTGTCCTGCGGTAACAATAAATGCTTTTGGATCCTTGCTGTTGTCAGCAAGATTCTCCTTTCCGCGATCATAGAATTGGCGCAAATATCGTGGCCTGAATTTCGCCGCCAACAGAAGCAAACTCCGCGACGCGATCATCTCGATCTTGGCGATGTCGGCCGGCCGCCAAGCTCCGCCCGGCCATGCGTCAGGGAAGTTTGTGGCAGTTTCAAGAGCGTTATTAAGTCCCCGCGTTCGGCTGCGAGCGAGATCTTCGCTCTTTACTGTCGTCGGTGACATTAGATCGGCACTTGCCGCTTCGGACAGGATTCCGATCGAGTTGTGATAGTACGGAGCCGAGCGAAATCCGCCGTGCCACCAAGTGTCATATGACGCATTTGTCGCGACACCGGCAATTCCGTTTGCCTGCAGATCAGCAGCCATTTTGTATCCGACCAGACCGACCTCGCGAAGTATCGATGGCGAAATTCGCGGATTAGGCGGATCGAAAAATGGCGGTATCGTAAACCGCGACGAACTCTTGCCCTGCTGATGCACATCGTAAACGAACTGCGGAAACCACTCACGCCAATAGAGTTTCGTGATCGCCTGCGTCTCCACAAGGTTTAGCATGAACCAATCACGATTGTTATCGTGGCCGGCGTAATGATGGTAAAGCTCGGGCGGCGACGTGCCTTCGCTCTTGGTGCCGAGCGTTTTGCGGTACCAATCGGCTACGATATCGATTCCGTCGGGATTCGAGGACGGAATTAGCAAAAGAACCGCGTTGTCGAGAATTTCCTTCGTGTCGCTGTCATTTGCGGTCGCGAGTTCGAATGCGAGATTCATCGACATCTGCGACGCGACGATCTCGGTCGAGTGTATCGAACACGATATCGAGACGATCGTCTTGCCGTCTTTGATCAGGTTAGCGAGCTCCGATTCGTTGGCGATATTCCGCGGATCGGCGAGTTTGGCCGAGATCTGACGCAGTTTGTCGAGGTTCTTGATATTCTTGGCAGACGAAATGAAAGCGACGATCAGAGGTTTTCCGTTCGTGCTTTTTCCGATCTCTTTGACTAGAACTTTGTCGCTGGCTCGATCAAGTTTTGCAAAATAATCGGTGATCTGCTGCCAATCGGCGATGGTCTTGTCGTCGGTCGGTTGAAAGCCGAGCACCGACTTTGGCGATGGAGCTTGGGCGACAATCGAAACCGAAAAAAGTAGAATTAGAGCACAACAATGTAGAATTGCAGAACTAGAAAGATGGCGACGGCGATACCCGAAAAGACTCATTCGTTAGCTACCTCAGCGTCTCCGCTAGTCGGCGGCGACGCGATCTCAGACAATAAATTACTGACGTTTCCTGTCAAGCAGTCTAGCAAATCGCGGTTTTTCGGGAAACTTCGCTATTGGTGGAGTTGGTTCGTCGCTGGCTCCTTGATCTTGCTCATTGCCGCTCCATCGATGGTCTTTCTTTCGATCATCAACCGCCGAATGTGGCTATTCCCGCTGTGTAAATGGGGAGCAAGAACCTGGCTCAATGCGTGTGGTGCAAAGGTAAAGGTCACCGGCCTCGACAACGTCGATCCCAATCGTTCTTACGTCTTTGCATCGAATCATCGTTCATACCTAGATACCGCGACGCTATTTTTTTACGCTGGTTCGAAAATGGGACTTGTTGCAAAAAAAGAATTGCTAAAGGTGCCGATCTTCGGGCCGGGAATGAGCTTTGTAAACATCATCGCGATCGACCGTTCGAATCCTGAACGCGCGATCGAATCAATGCGAAAAGCAAAGCAAGTGATGGACGACGGCTATTCGTTCGGGGTGTTTGTCGAAGGCACGCGTGCGATGCCCGGCGAACTGTTGCCGTTCAAGAAAGGAGCGTTTCATCTCGCATTTCAAACCGGCTCGCCGATAATTCCGGTCGCGATCAGAAACACCGATCGGATGATGGGCAAACGAACCGGCGTCGCTTATGCTGGCGAGATCGAGATGGTTTTGCTGCCACCGATCGAAACCGCGGGACTAAATGCTGACGAGCATTTGATGGACGTGCTGTTAGAAACACGCAGTGCGATAGCCGCCGAACTCGCTAAGGTTTCGGCGTCGGGCTAGGCTGAGCCTTTGGATCGTCGTCGTCGAGGATCTTGACTGTGGTTTCGCCCTTTCTATAATTCGCAAATTTCACCCGCATCTTTAGTTTGATCACGGAGCCATTCTTAAACACGAGTTCGTCATCTGAGCGGGCATCAACTGGAAACCAATATTTGCCGTCAACTTGATCGCGAGTAGTTTCAACGATCGGAAACTTGTTTTCATCCGTTTCAGGAACGGCCTTGCCCTTTGTTCGCAATATCATCAACGTCTCCGTGTCGACCCAAACGCGGCCCGTGAACAAACGAAGCTTCGATTTTTTCGGATTTGGAATGACCTTCGGCGTGACATCAAAAACATACAGTTCAAAATCATCGACCTTCTCGACGCCAACATAGCTGAAATTGTAGTTCGGCACGGCTGCCGGTTCTAATGCGAACGGATTTACGCCCCCGAGATCTTCGAGGTCCTCGGGCGTTACAAATCCGGGCGGCGTAGTTGCAACCGGTGAAAATAGTACCTTTTCAAACCGGCTGCCATCAGGATTAAGCATCATGAACGAATCGCGGCGAAATGTGCCGGTCGGCAATCCGCCAAGGCCGATGATCTGAACAGTCGCGTTTCTATTGAAAACGTATTCAGTCAACGCATCGCGAAACGCTTGCTCGTTCGCAACAAATTTCTTGACGATTTGGTCGACATCAGCCGGCGAAAGCTCACGTTTTACGGCGCTCGTCTGCTGAGCGAAAGTCACCGAAACAAGAGCCGAAAGTAATAGAAATGCAGCGAGTATTTTTTTCATCAATTTCACTTCGTCGTATGTCACTATCAATCTATAGATGCACAGCGTATACGGAAAGTTGACTGTGACATACGTAGGACAGGCTGCCTAGCCTGTCCTCCAATGAACACCGCGAACGCTATTGAGCGACAGGCTTGGCAGCCTATCGTACGTTTCGCGACAGTCTTTCTAATCCGTCGGCTACATTGCTTCCAAGATGAATTCGCAAGGCACGTCGCCCTCGGTCAACCAGCACCTGAAAATCACCACGAGATTGCGCGGCTTTGACCACGCCAAACGTATAGCTCTGTCCCGGAACCGGCAGATCGGCGGCATCGTCGGACGTGATCTGAAGAAAAACGCCGTTGTTCGCTCCGCCTTTGTAAGCCTGTCCGGTCGAATGCAGAAATCGCGGACCAAAGCCGAGACAGGTTGCAATGCCGTGTCTTTCGAGAACGCTCGTACGGATCGCCTGCAAAAGCTGCTCGTGTTCGGCGGTCATTTCGATATAGCCAAGAATGGCGAAATAATCGCCGTTGGCGATCTGCGACAAATGGTTCGCCAAGATCTCGGCCAAAGAATCTCCGCCTATTTTTGCGGAGTATTCCTCACCTGCGAATAGCTTGACACCATCGCCATCGAAGAACGGGGTTTCGGCGGGAAGATGACCGCTGGCCTCATATTCGTCGGTGATCTTGCGTGCTTCGATCTTTGCAGATTCTACGTCTGGCTGATCGAACGGGTTGAGGTTCATCACGGCTCCGGCGACTGCTGTGGCAAATTCCCAGCGAAAGAATTCCTGTCCGAGCGTGTCGACTCTCGACATTTCGATGCGAACTGCCGGATGGCCTTTCGCGGTGACTTCGTTGTATTTGGCTTCGATCTCTGCATCATCGCCAACGCTGACGAAGGCGAAAACGCGGTCATTCGAATAACTCGATTGCCACGCTTCGCGATCTACAGGAATGATGGCGACGTCGTTTTTGCCGGTCGATTCGGCGACGAGCTGTTCCATCCAGGCACCGAGATCGTGAACTTGCGGCGAGGTAACTATAGTCAACTTGTCGCGGCCAGATTTG
Source organism: uncultured Acidobacteriota bacterium (assembly GCA_937871585.1). Taxonomy (GTDB): domain Bacteria; phylum Acidobacteriota; class Blastocatellia; order Pyrinomonadales; family Pyrinomonadaceae; genus OLB17. Next base: position 6,274 of record CALMPJ010000213.1, read on the forward strand.
TGACAAACGCCGAGCAATGTCCCGAGCACAACGCCGGGATTTTCACTAGCACTCTCGTTTCGGCAAGCATCTACCATCGGCATTGTGTCGTGAAGAAACTTCTCAACATCAATGCCCATCGACGCTGCGGCTGTCATTCCAAATGCCGACAACGCGGAAAATCGGCCGCCGATCTGCGGCTTGCCGTAGATGATGTGACGAAAACCGTCGGCTTTGGCGACCTGCTCCATTTTCGATCCGGGATCGGTGATCGCAACGAATTGCTTTCCGGGCTCGTCGCTGATCTGCGAAACGCGGTCGAAGAAATACTGCTTGAAGCAATTCGGCTCAAGTGTCGAGCCTGACTTACTGGCGACGATGAATAGCGTGTTTGCGAGATCGAGTTTAGCCTCGACCGAAGCGACTTGGGCAGGAACTGTCGAGTCGAGAATGTGAAAATTGGACTTGCCAAACGTCATTGCCAAAACTTCGGGACACAATGACGAGCCGCCCATACCCATGAGCAGCACATCTGTAAATCCTTCGGACGAGATGTCGTCATGAAGCGATCTATACTGCTCAGCATTTGCCAATTCGAATTCAACGATATCGAGCCAATCGAGCCAACGGGCTTCGTCGGAGTTTGTCCAGAGCGAGGCGTCTTTCGCCCACAAACGCGAGACCTTATTGTTCGAACTCCAGTCTGCGAGAGCGAGTGTGTGATCATCAGCTATCGCCGCCGGCAGCGAGTATGAGAATGAATTTGGCATACGTCGATATTCGGTGAATCGGACGTGAGTGTCAATAAACAGATGTGTTGTAGAATTGCGAAATGAAAAAGTTGTTGCTTTTGGTCACATTAGTTTTGGGTTTGTTTGGCGCTGGTTTTGGACAAGCATGCTACGAGACTGCGAAAGAAGTCCGCCCTACAATGAGCAAAGAGACCGAAATGAAATATTCTCAGGCTCTCGAAGAAGCGGCGATAGCCGCCGCCAAGTCGCTCAACGCTGACACCGCGATCTGGTACGCTCGACGCAAAGGCTACCTCGGAAAGTACAAGGACGTGATCGAGGCACTGACGATCGCGATGCAGAAGTTCCCGAACGATGCCAGAATGTATCGTCATCGCGGACATCGTTTCATAACGCTTCGTTGTTTTGACGATGCGATCAGTGACTTTAAGAAAGCCGCAGCTCTGACCAAGGGCAAACCCGACGAGATCGAGCCGGACGGTCTTCCAAATGCAAAGAACATTCCGACGAGCACTTTGCAATCGAACATCTGGTATCACCTCGGACTTGCTTACTACTTGAAAGGCGATTTGAAGAACGCGATCAAGGCTTACAAGGAATGTATGAAGGTCTCGAAAAACAACGACATGCTCGCCGCGACGACGCATTGGTATTATATGTCGCTGCGCCAAAGCGGAAAGCACAACGAGGCCAAAAAGCTTCTAAAGCCGTTCGACAACAAATTCGAAGTGATCGAGAACGATGATTACTTGAAGCTGCTCCGAATGTACCGAGGCGTTGTCACGGCTGACGTGTTAAGCAAGGAACTAGGCGACAAGGCCCAAACACTCGGAAATGCATCGATCGGATATGGTTTAGCAGTCTGGTACTATTACACTGGCGAGAAGGAGAAAGCGTACAAGATGCTCGAACGTATCGTGAACGGAAACCAATGGGCAAGCTTTGGCTATATCGCGGCAGAAGCCGAACTAGCCCGCTAGCCACGAAAGTAAGGCCGCTTCCTGCTCGTGAAGTGCGTGAACCGGCGTTCCGTGCGACATCGGCAGTTTGAAAAATACGGAAAGCTGTTCCTGAATTCCGCTTTGACCGCGACGTTTCGCAAGTTCAAGACAACGTGCGATCTCGATCGCCAGCGGCGCCGCGAGAATCGAATCCTTACACAGGAAGTTCACCTTTAACTGCATCTTCTGTCCGAGAAAGCCACTTATGTCGATATTGTCCCAAGCTTCCTTGTTATCGCCGCGTGGTCGATAGTAACGAATGTCAACGATGTGGTCTTCGACCTCGTAGCCGAGAATATCGTCGAGTACACTCGCCTTTGTCTTTACTTTAGATGCGAGTGAGTCTTCGTTTGATAAGGCAAGCCCATCACGGTTGCCGAGAATGTTGGTCGAAAACCAACCGTCCACGTGCAAGGCTCTGCTCTTTAGCGCAGGAGCTATCACAGTCTTAATAAAGGTCTGCCCGGTCTTACCGTCCTTTCCGGCGATCGGCGAGCCGCTCTTTTCAGCGAACTCGATCAAGGCCGGAATATCAGCGGCGACCGATGGCGTGAAATTGCCATACGGCACGCCTTCGGCGATCGCTGCATAAGCATACAGCATCGCCGGCGAGATGTCCGGCGAATTTGAGTCGAGTGCCGCTTCGAACGATTTAAGCGAATTAAAGATCTCATTGCCGTCGTCCTTGAGCTTTTCCGTCGAAGCCAGATTTATGACAACGACCGAATCGCATTCGCCTTTAAGAGTTGAAATGTCGTTTTGGATCTGCTCGATATTCGACCGATGACCACCCGACGAGACCAGATTATCGCCGTCAATATTCGACAGGAATTGGTCGTCACGAATAGCCCTCCACGGCTTGATCTCACGCAGCCGTTCTTCAACCGCAACGAATTGCTTATAACTAAGCACGTCGTGTTCGGCTGCAGCAGCAGCAAGATGTTCGCCGGAAAGGTCCCAGCCCGCAACCACGATCTCCTCATATCGGGCCAGCCCATCAATACCTGCCAACGGCAAACCGGTCGTATCGATCATTTGTTGACGTAACAACTCAATCCCGGCTGCCATTGTCGTACCAACAGCGCCGCCAACTCCAATAACTGCGATTCCTAGCGTCATATTCTTGTTCCTATTCTATTACCAACCGCCGCTCTCCGGAAACTAGCGAAAGCTCCGGTGACAAACATTCGGTCAACTTGAATGCATCATCGGTCAACCTGACATGTCAACTGACAGTTCGATAACCGACCTGCTACCGTAACTGTTGTAAACACACGCTTTAGATGTATGGCACGGGCTTTGTATTAGGTAGCCACGGTGCTATGTGCGCCGTTAGTTTAATTGCCCTAACAATAGGAGCTTGAGGATCATGAACAATATCGGAACCAGAAACGGGATTCTGAAGCGATTTGCCGCAGTGGCGATCCTTCTTTCGATCTCGTTCTCGAACGCCCTTGCCGTAGGCGCGGTTCGCAACAACACTATAAATGTTGTTTCGAGCACGTCGGCAATGGCGAAATATACCACTGACCTTACCCAGCTGGGCCGTGAAGGCAGACTGCGTGAGGATCTAAGCCTTGAGAACGAAGTTATTCGTCTTCTCAATGTGTTAGCAGAAGGTGGTGTTCGTCAGCCTGTCGTCGTTTCAAACGACCCGAACGTACAGGCTATCGTTGTCGAACAGGCCGCTCTTCGCATCGCAAAAGGTTCAGCACCTGCAGAACTTTCAGGCAAGTCGATCATTCGTGTCGATACTGCCAATCTGTTTTCGAATTCGCGCTCGGCGGCAGAAGTCGCAGCGATCGTAAATGCGATCGTTGACGAGGCCATCGCGGCAAACGGACGAGTTATTCTTTCGGCTGATGGCGTAAGTGATCTCGTCGGTATTTCAGCGGCTTCGCAACGACTGCTTTCGAGCATCGCAGACGGCAAGCTGCTTTTCGTCGGCACATCAAATGCTTCGAACTTTGCAGAAAAGATCGAAGGTGATGCCGATGTCTCGCCGTACTTTGCCGGCATAATCGTTTCCGAGAGGAAGGCGGAAACGGTTGCCGGCAACGGCCAGACAGAACGTGACGGCGGATATCGCGGCGACAATGTTTCACCCGATCTTCGCGATATGATGGCTCAGGACCCGTCGGGCAATACTCGCGTTGACGTTATTCTACAGGCGAAAGATGCTGATAGTGCCGCACTTCGTTCGATGCTTGCAAGCGGCAGTGCAAAGGTAAAAGATCGTATCGGCGGTACCGATACACTCGTTGTCAACATTTCCTTGTCCGCACTCAAAGAGCTTTCGACCAGCGGCATGATCAACTATGTCTCGCCAGATCGTCCGATGCGTAGCCACGGCCACGTTGAAGACACGACCGGCACGACCTTGATGCGTGCACAGGCTGCTCTTAATGGCCGTGCAGCATACACGCTAGATGGAACGAACATCGGCGTCGCGATCGTTGACTCGGGACTCTACTCGGCTCACAACGGTTTCAAGAATGGAGGCAGTTCGCGAGTAGTTGCGAGCGTAAACTTTACGAACTCGAACCTTGGCGACACCGCTGACGTTTACGGCCACGGTACACACGTTGCCGGACTTGCTGCTGGTAGCTCGAATGCAAACAGCGGTGCATACCGCGGCGTCGCAGTTAATTCGAAGATCATCAGCGTCAAGGTTCTCAACAACCAGGGCGTCGGAAATACTTCGTGGCTCCTCAACGGCCTTCAGTGGCTGATCGACAACCGTACAACGCACAACATCCGTGTTGTGAACCTTAGCCTTGGTACAACTGCGTACGACACTTGGACGAACGATCCTGTTTGTATCAAGATCAAGCAGCTTACAGAAGCAGGTGTTGTTGTTATTGCAGCAGCAGGAAACCTTGGCAAAAATGCCGCAGGTCAGAAAATGTACGGCCAGATCCACAGCCCAGGAAACAGCCCGTACGCCATCACAGTTGGTGCCAGCAACTCGATGGGAACGACCGCACGAAATGACGATGTCATGGCATCGTACAGCTCGAACGGCCCGACACGTAGCTTCTATCGCACGTCGACCGGCGCGGCTGTTTACGATAACCTGATCAAGCCGGACATCGTTGCACCGGGCAACAAACTTGTATCTTACAAGGCTCCGAACAACGTAATGTCAACGGCAAACGCCACTCTTAATCTTGCGACCGAATTGCTTCTAGCAGATGGTGACAAGAACATGTATATGAGCGGCACGTCGATGTCGGCGCCGGTTGTTGCTGGTGCAGCGGCTCTGCTGCTTCAGGTCAATCCGAATCTGACACCTCAGATGGTTCGAACGATCATGCAGTACACTGCACAACCGATCGCCGGTGCCAATCAGTTTGAGCAGGGCGCAGGCCAGCTCAATATGGAAGGTGCTGTACGACTGGCTCGTTCGCTTCGCACGGATGTTGATTTCAACACCTTGGCAAAGGGCACGACGACGGTTCCGACAGGCTGGACGATGCCGACCGCATCGACCACAGTTGGCGGCCACACATTCCCTTGGGCTCAGCTCGTTACCGGAAAATACAACACCGTGACGGGTTCGAACCTGATCTCGCAGTTCCAGACCGTTTACAAGCGTGAGAATTTGATCGGCACAGGTATCAACTTTGCCGCTGGAAACTTCACGCTCAACACGGGAACATACTTTACGACAGGCTTGAGTGTCGGACGAATTGTTACTACCAGCAACGGTGGTGCACTCGGCACCGGCACAACATACCTGACGTATGGCGTTCTCGTCGGTGACGGTGTACTCGTTGGTGACGGCGTACTAGTTGGCGACGGCGTACTCGTCGCTGACGGTGTGCTTGTCGGTGACGGCGTGCTCGTCGGCGACGGTGTGTTGGTTGGTGATGGCGTTCTTGTCGGCGACGGCGTTTTGGTCGGCGACAGCGTTTTACTTGGTGATAATACCGCAGGAATGTAGTAGTTATCGATAGATCAATATATTGACCAAACCAAGGAGAAACGAAATGTTAAGCCAGATCACACATACTCAAACGAGCTACACGCTGCCGGCGATAATGCCGACTGCAGCGTCACTTGCCGGAGTCTGTGCCCTGACGAATTCAGATAAAGCCGAGGCATTGAAGTTCTTGGCATTGCGGCCGGTTCATACCGTCGTAATGACCAGCTTCATCAATGACAATGGCATCGAAAGCGATCTGAATCGAGGGAAATTCTTCGGTTTCCGCAACTACAAAGGCGAACTCGAAGGTATAGCATTGATCGGACACTCAACGTTGGTAGAGACCAGAACAGAAGCCGCATTGATCGGCTTGGCTCTCAAGGCACGATATTCGGAAACGAACATCCACCTTGTTATGTCGAGCGATGATATAGCAGAAAGATTCTGGAACTACGCGACCGACCGTGCCGCTCCAAGGCTCACCTGTAGAGAAGCGCTCTTTGAAACCTCATTCCCGTTCGCTGTCCCGGCTAAGGTCGAAGGACTACGAAAGGCCGAACCCAGCGAAGTACTGCCGATAGCAGAGGCTCAGGCAGAAGTCGCGTTCATCGAATCCGGCGTGGATCCGATGGCTCGCGATCGCGAAGGATTCCTTAAGCGTGTAGCACGCCGCATCGAACAGGGCCGCATCTACGTCGTTTTCGACGGCGATGAGCTCGTGTTCAAAGCGGATGTTATCGCCGAGACGGCAGAATGTGCCTATCTCGAAGGCGTCTATGTCAGCGAAAAGCTTCGCGGCAACGGCATCGGACCACGATGTCTCGCAAATGTCACACTTGACCTGCTCGAGCGTGTTTCGAATGTCTGCTTGCTCAGCAATGTAGAATTCGGATCTGCACATCGCAGCTTTGCAAAGGCCGGTTTCAAGCGAACGGACGAATGCGTAACACTATTTGTTTAACTAAAGAAAACAATAGACAAACTGTGTTAAATCATTCATAATACGGAAGGTTGGCTCCACACCAGCCTTCCTCTTTATTTGCACCGAGAAGGATCCTTCCTTCGACTATATTGTCAGATCAAGGTGGTTCAGACACTTCGAAAGTGTTCTCGCCAAAGGTAACGAGTCCATCAAATGAGCTCAAATAAGGTTACAACCGGATACGTAATAGCCGTGTTCCTCGTCGGGATCGCGTGCCTTGCATTTGCTGCCGCAAACCTTCCGGTCGCGTCTCTCGATTACCATTTGCTGCTCCTGTTTGGACTGACGATCGCGATCGGTTCGCGAATAACGATCCAGGTTCCGCGATTCAAGTCGTTTATTTCGGCTTCTGAGACGTTTATATTCTTGGCACTACTTATGTATGGCGCCGAGGTCGCCATAATACTCGCCGCCGCCGAAGCATTTGCAACCTCCTTGAGATTTTGCAACAAAAAGGTCACCGTCTTTTTCAACGCGGCTGCGCACGCTGTCTCAATGACCGCCGTATTGTTGGCACTGCAGTTGTCGGGGCTTTACAGTTACGATCAATTACACGGAACGGCTGACAATGTCCAGAGTTTTGTTATAGCCCTTTCGGTCATTGCACTAACCCATTTTCTCGTCAATACTGCTCTCGCTACTCTTTACGGTTCGCTCCGAGATTCGACGCAGATCTGGGAAACTTGGAAGAGCAAGTACATTTGGTCCTTCTTTACCTACTTTATCGGTGCTGTGAGTGCGGGGCTTTTGGTTCAGCTCACGGCGGTAATGGGCTTTGGCATTGTAGTAGCAACCTTCCCTGTGTGTTTCTTCGTGTTCCTCACATATCGAATGTATCTCAAGAATGTTGAGATATCGATGCAGCAAGCGGAACAAGCTGAGCAATACGCCAAGATACTTGAATCACAATCTGACGCCCTTCGCGAGTCGGAAGAAAGATTCCGAAGCGCATTTGCGTATGCTCCGATCGGCATCGGACTTCTAACATCTACCGGCAAATGGCTTAAGGTCCATCATGCCCTTACAGAGATATTAGGTTATTCGGAGCCGGATTTTCTCGAAATGGATTTTCAGTCGATCACTCTTCCCGAAGACCTCGGAATGACTCTCGTCAAGGTCCACGAACTGCTAGCCGGCAGGATCCAGAACTGCCAAATGGAGCAGCGGTATATCCATAAGACAGGTCGAACCGTATGGACATCGTGGAGCGTGTCAGCCGCAAGTGAGGTAGGCTCAGGACAGCCAAACCTGATCTTTCAAATACAAGACATCACCGATAAAAAGATAGCTCAGGAGAAACTAGAGCACGAAGCAACACATGATGCTTTGACAGGTCTGCCTAATCGCACCTTCTTTATGACCCGACTAACAGCGGCTCTTGAGAAGGCTCATTTGTCAGAACACTACAAAGTAAGCGTCCTATTCATCGACCTAGATCGCTTCAAGATCGTCAACGACAGTCTTGGACATTTAATGGGCGACCTCTTACTAAAGGGCATCTCTGAGCGTTTGCGAGTCGGATTGCGTCCCTCTGATATAGTTGCCAGGCTTGGAGGAGACGAGTTCACGATTCTGCTCGAAGGTGCATATAACGAGCGCGAGGTCACGATGATAGCGGAAAGGATCCAGCAGAGATTCAATGTTCCGTTCGATCTGAGCGGACACGAAGTCTATAGTTCGGCTAGTATCGGGATCCTTCACGCATCAGCCGCTCATCTGACCGCCGAGGATATGATGCGCGATGCCGATACCGCTATGTATCAGGCCAAGCGCGCCGGAAAGGCTCGACACGCAACCTTTGACGAGGAAATGCACAAGGCTGCTCGCGAAGTTCTAAAACTCGAGACCGACCTTCGAAGAGCGGTCGAAAGGCATGAATTCACGGTCGAATACCAGCCGATCTACGATCTCGCGACAATGAAGGTCGACTACATTGAAGCGTTAGCTCGTTGGGACCATCCAACACTCGGCCGTGTATCGCCAAGCAAGTTCATTCCTTTGGCCGAGGAGATCGGTTTGATCGATCCTGTTTGCGAACAGATCCTTCGAAAGGTCTGCAACGAGATCGGTTCATTACGCGACAGGCGCATCGGAGATTCAGGTTTTGCAGTTGGTGTGAATCTGTCATGCCGCCAATTCGCTCAAAGCGGATTGGTCGAGAGCATTTGTGGAATTCTCGACGAAACTGCATTCACGCCTGAACACCTCAGGCTTGAGATCACGGAATCCGTATTCTTCGAGTATCCGGAAAGCGCCGTAAACATGCTCAACCGGCTTCGGTCGATGGGCGTCGGTATCCACATTGACGATTTTGGCACCGGATATTCGAACCTTAGCTATTTGATGAAACTGCCGATCTCGACACTCAAGATCGACCGATCGTTCGTTTCTGTAGTCGACGATGACGGCAGCAACGACAAGATCGTCGAAGCAATTGTTGAATTGGCAAAGAATCTTGGCCTCAAGGTAATTGCTGAAGGCATTGAGACTAAAGGCCAGCTCGAAAGGCTTCGAGAGTTGGGCTGCGAAGGCGGACAAGGCTATTTACTCGCTCGTCCAATGTCCTTTACAGACCTCAAAACGCATCTCGGATCCAACTCCGTGCGCGGCTATATTCGCACTTCGACCGAACCTTCGGAAATACAAACGCTTCAGTAATTACGGCTTTAAGATAAGATCGAAAGAGCGGCCGATATCCTCGAGCCGCTTTACTACTTTATCGATCAACCAATTCGGCGTAGAGGCTCCGGCCGTAACGCCGACCGTTTCGACACCTATCATATCGTCAGCATCGATCTCGGCTTCGGTTTCTATCAGAAAGCTCTTTTCGCAATTCTCTTTACACACCGCAAGCAGCTTGACGCTGTTCGAAGAATGCCGTCCGCCGATCACATAAAATGCATCGACCATCGTTGATAGTGCTCGAGCTGCGTCTTGTCGGTCACGCGTTGCCGAACAGATCGTGTTAATGATCTCGACCTCGTCATCAGTTTTGGTCTTGATAGCTTCGGCAGTGTCAAAGAAAGTCTTCGCCTTGATGGTGGTCTGAGATACGACGAGCGGATTCTTGAGTCGCGGAAGCGAAGCAACTTCGCTCTCGTCCTTGATCACAAACGCATGTTCAGGTGCGTAGCCCTTCACACCGATCATTTCAGGATGCTCAGGGCTTCCGACGATTATCACGTGTCGATCTTTATCAGCGGCACGAGCGGCTAGTTTTTGAACGCGTGTAACGAACGGACACGTAGCATCAACAACATTTTTAGCTTTCGCCTCCAGTTCCTTTTGGACCTCAGGCGTAACTCCATGAGCACGAATCACGGCTGTCTCGCTCGGGTCGATCTCAGATGGCAAATTGATCGTCGTCACACCCTCGTGAGCAAGTCGCTGCATCTCCTGTTCGTTGTGAATGAGCGGCCCAAGAGCCCGAACCTTTGCACCTTCACCGACGGCCTCCTCGACCATGTCGACGGCGCGCTCGACACCGAAACAAAAACCGTATTCATTTGCGAGCAAAACTTGCATAATCGATCGCCCCAAAGACTACATTTTAGCAAACGCCAAATAGAAACCAAACCTTTTCGACCGCGACTATCGAATTGGTTCGCGTAAAAGTGCATCGGACGCCGCAAAAGCGATAGCTGTCACTGAAGTGTTAGCGCCTCGAACTTCGGCTATCTGGCGAAGAGCTTCGCCTGTGCGTGACATTAGCCGCATGAGGTCGCCCGGCTCGGCCTTTGTTCGGCTCACCAAAGTGTCCCATTCCATTCCCTGTACCCATCGTTCAGCAGCGGCGGCGGCTGAATCGTTCATATCTTCGATCGGCGGCACGCCGCAACGCCACTCGACCGTGGCGACCTTGCTTATGATCGACTCCAATGATGCAAGCCTTTCATCGAGCGAACGTGATGTGCGGATCTCGCCGTAGTTGCGCTCTGCGTCTGAGGCTATCGATGCGATCATTCCTGCGAATTCAGCCACGCTCACCTCGGCAAACACACCTTCGCGTATCGCTTCACCGACCAGCAGCGGCCGGTCGATACGCAGATCGGCGAGCCATTTACCGTCGGCTGTAACCGATTCGTTGGCGAGATCGATGTACCCGTAATGATCGAGAACCTGAGCACGGCGTTCGAAATCATCCCAAATTCCGCCCGCGAGGTCGCGTTTATCGCCCGGAGCAGGACGATGGTAGAACGCAAAACTCTTCTCTGCCATCTCGCGAACCTGATCGAGATCGCCGTAAGCATCAAGCAGATTAAGCAAGCTGGTGTAAGTCGCCCGAAATTTGCTGGTCAACGCGTCAGGCTTTGATTTAAGCAGCTCCGCAACCTTTCGAATGTTCTGATATGGACTCGGAACGAGCACCGCAAATCCAACATTATCTCGTCCGCGACGACCCGCGCGTCCGGTCATTTGCTGTAATTCGCTCGCCGTCAATGAACGCCAGCCGTCGTTTCCGCGAGCATCGGCGTTGCTAATAACAACGGTTCGAGCCGGAAAATCAACGCCTGCCGCGACCGTTGAAGTAGCGAATATTGCGTCGAGCAAGCCGGACGCCATCATCTTTTCAACCAGAAGCTTCCATGCCGGAATGTGGCCCGCATGATGTGCCGCGATGCCGGCATCGACGATCAGTTTCTTGTGTTTGTGCGTCGTTATCTCAGGAAATTCCTCAGCCATTTCGTCGAGGACCGCACGACGTTTCTCGATCTTTTCTGTATCAAAAGGCTGCGATTTGTCATTGCCAAGGTCCTGCGCCGCTTCATCACATTTCCGTCGGGTCTGAAGAAAAACAATGGCAGGAAGCAAATTATGGCGCCGCAATGTCGAGATTATCTTTCTCGGTGGGATCTCGGCGTTGCGGTCGTTCATTGCTCGTAAGTATAAACGATTGCCTTCGGAAATCTGCTACAATCAGTGCAATTCCTGAATTAAGATGATCGACGGAAAAAAGATCATAGTCGTAATGCCCGCGTACAATGCCGCCGAAACCTTGGCGAAAACCGTCGCCGAGGTTCCGCGTGATGTTGTTGACGAGATAATCGTTGTTGATGATGCGAGTTCGGATCTTACGTCTGAGAGGTCTTCCGAACTTGGATTAACAACGTTCCGCCACTCGCAGAATTTCGGTTACGGGCGCAATCAGAAAACGTGTTATGCCGAGGCGTTGCGGCGCGGCGCAGACATTGTGGTGATGGTGCATCCCGACTATCAATATTCTCCAAAGCTCATCACCGCAATGGCGTCGATGATCGCTTATGGTACTTACAACATTGTGATCGGATCGAGAATCTTAGGGACAGGAGCGATCGCCGGCGGAATGCCGGTGTATAAGTTCGTCTCAAACCGATTTCTGACTCTGACTCAGAACATTCTGATGAGTTCAAAGCTGTCCGAGTATCACACAGGCTTTCGAGCGTTCAGCCGCGAGGTGCTCGAATCGCTGCCGCTTGACGCGAATTCCGACGATTTTGTGTTCGACAATCAGATGCTGGCTCAGGCCGTTTACTTCGGATTTTCGATCGGCGAAGTTTCGTGCCCAACGCGTTACACGGCGGAATCTTCGTCGATAAATTTCAGCCGCAGCGTGCGCTACGGTCTCGGCGTCGTGGCAACTTCGTTGAGCTTTCGACTGAACAAAATGCGAATACTGCGTTCTGGGATCTTTGATCGCAAACATCACACAGAACTCGATTCTTACTATTACGAAGTCGATAACAAGACCGCACTTGCGGCGGGAGACAATAAATGAAACGACGGGAATTTATCAGAGACGCGGGTTTGGCAGCATTTGGGACGTTTGCTTTGACGCATAATGCATTCGCCGATAAGGATCCATTTGAAGGTCATCGAATGTCCGTTGCGGAATTACAATCGATGATGACGGCAAGGACCATGTCTTCCGTGCAATTGGTGGACTTTTTCTCCCAACGCATCTCGACCGTTGATAAACCGATAAATTCGATCATCGAACTCAATCCCGACGCTCGCTCAATTGCGGCTCAAATGGATCGCGAACGTAAGGCTGGAAAGGTACGCGGACCTCTTCACGGCATTCCCGTTGTCCTAAAAGACAACATCGACACAGCGGATAGGATGAAGACCACGGCCGGAAGCCTCGCTCTGGCCGACGCTCCGACGCCGAAGAAAGATGCGTTCATCGTCTCGCGATTGCGCGAGGCCGGAGCCGTAATCCTAGCCAAAACGAACCTCAGCGAATGGGCGAATTTCCGCGACAATGATTCGATCAGCGGCTGGTCCGGCCGTGGCGGACAGACAAGAAATCCCTACATTCTCGACCGAAACCCGTGTGGTTCGTCTTCAGGAACAGGTGCCGCAATTGCTGCGGGACTCGCGACAATTGGCATCGGAACGGAAACCGACGGCTCGATCGTTTGTCCGGCTTCGATCTGCGGCATTGTCGGCTTGAAACCGACCGTCGGACTCGCGTCGCGGAGCGGCATCATTCCGATCTCTGAAACCCAAGACACCGCCGGACCAATGCGCCGGACCGTCGCTGATGTCGCGGCCGTTCTCAACGTTATCGACTCCGCTGATAGCGATGACAGCGTTACGACGCTCAAACGCGAGCGTGTCGATTACACGAATTTCCTCAAGAAAAACGGCCTCGTTGACATGCGAATTGGCGTCGCTCGTGACTATTGGGGACGCCGAAGCGATGTTGATTTGGTGCTGAATTCGGCTCTTGAGACCCTGAAGAAAGCGGGTGCGGTGCTCGTAGATGTTAAGTTCCCTAACTTGAGAAAATTTGGCGATGCGGAGTTTCTTGTCCTCAAATATGAATTCAAAGACGGCCTAGAAAAGTATCTGAAAGGCCGTAATTCGCAGCACAAAACACTCGAGGACCTGATCAGATTCAATCGATACAACGCTGAAAAAGAACTTCCCTACTTTGGCCAGAGCATCTTGGAAGAATCGGCAAAGCTCGGCGATCTTAATACAAAAGAATACAAAGATGCTCTCGAAACTTGCCGCCGTTATTCTCGCGACGAAGGCATATATCAGGTGATGAACGAGAACAAACTCGACGCGATCATCGGCCCTTCGAACGCACCGACGTGGATGATCGACACTGTAAACGGCGACTGCGGCAGCGGCTACGTCGGCAGCTCGTCGCTCGCCGCCGTCGCGGGATATCCGAACATCACGGTGCCGGCAGGAATGATACGCGAACTTCCGATCGGTGTGTCGTTCTTTGGACGAGCATGGTCGGAAGGCACGCTCATTAAGGCCGCTTATGCGTTCGAACAGATGACAAACGCGCGTCGCGAACCAAAATTCTTACCAACCTATCGTTGAGCAAGTTTCGCAAGACCGTCGAGCAGCAGATCTGGTTCGACGGTCATTTTGTGTGCGGAATGTTCGGCGACGAGTGCAGCATTGCCGCCTGTGACAATAATTCTCGCGTCTGAGCTCATCTCACCGAGAATCCGCCGAATCAATCCATCGACCATTTCGACATAGCCAATTACAATTCCAGACTGAAGACATTCGACCGTTGTGTTTTGGATAGTTCGATCCGGAAATTCGATCTCGACCTCCGGCAATCGCGATGTCGTAAGGTGCAAAGCTTTTGAAAGGGTCCGAAGACCCGGAGCGATCACACCGCCGAGCAGAACGCGTTCTTCATTGATGGCATCGATCGTCGTCGCCGTACCAAAGCTACAAACTATCAACGGCGAGCCATATTTTTCAACTGCCGAAAAGACATTGACCAATCGGTCTGCTCCGGCGTCGGCGAGAGGTTCGTAACGAATTTCTATCCCGAGATCGTCGTGATTCTGGACAACGCGGCAATCTACACCAAACTCAGCAGCGACCGCGCCGAAAACGATCTCGTTCACTTCAGGAACGACAGAGCACACGATCGCATTTTCGATCGTTTCATCGAAATTCACGCTCAGAAATTCGTAAACATTATCAACCGTTTGGTCGCGCGGAGTTGGAATCGAGGCTTTGGAAATTAGATCGTCGCCGTCAAACACCGCGAACTTTGTGTTCGTGTTACCGATGTCAACGGCGAGCAGCATTAGCGTTAGCCTTGCAGCGGCAGGCCGTCGTGGACTATGTTCCAGCCGTTTACGCGGCTTGTTTTCAGGCTCTTGGTGAACCATTCGACGGCGGCATTCGCGTCGTCATAGATCTGAATGGCAGGATGAGCCTCGCGCGGATCGACACGGCAGATCGCTGCGCCGACCGGTGCGGTCTTAAGACAAAGTAGAGCGATCAAGTCGTTTTTCTGCATCACGACGGTGCGGATCTCGACGTCTTCGTTGACCTCGTCAAACTCGTCAAATTCGAGAAACTCGTCATCCTCGGCATCAATTTCTTCAAAAAACTCGTCGAGCTCAAAATCCGGCTCTAATCTCATCTCTTCGTTCATACAAAATCTCGCGATACTACAAACTACACCCTTGAGCCGCGAAATTCAATTCGTACTTGATCTCGGCGTTATTGCGAACGAGCAATTCCTCGCCGACTCGATTCCCTGTTCGCCGGTCAATTATCTCGCGCCAGATCTCGTTCTCGCGGAAAGTCTTGTCGCCTTCGCGGACGAATCGATGCTCTTTTTCGACGATGTGATATGCGAATGGCGTCTCGACGCTCGACAGTATCGCACCTTTCAGATGTTCGTCGGTCAGGAAAGTGCGGACTTGAAATGTAATGTCCGTCGGATTGAAAAACCGCAGATCGATGTAGTTATAAAACACGCCCGCACCGGAACCGAAAGGCAACGTGCGGTTCTCATCCGGGAAAGGATCAAAGCTGTGGTGATGCCGCTCTACAACCTCAAGCGGCGTGTGCAACGCCATCCAATACAGCAAATTCGCTAGCTGACAAAGTCCGCCGCCGACGCCGCGCACGACCTCGCCCTGCGACAACTGCATTCCCTCGACGTAGCCTTTTGCGGCGGTCGCCTCGCCCAGTCGGTTCCAGAACGAGAAGGTCTCGCCCGGCTTGATCAGCAAACGGTCGATCGTCGGGCAAGCAATGTTGAGATTCGTAACTTTGTTTTCTTGAAGTTCAGGATCGGAATTGCCGAGTTTACGTCGAAGCAGCGACTGATGTTTCTTACTGGTAAACGAGAGATCTTTATCGGATATTTCCGAGGCGAACCTTGTACGTGCCGACACATCCGACATTTGCCTGAACAGCCTCTTTTGCCAAATGCGTGTCTTGTAAACCGCCGGATGTATCTCTGCTAAACGCCGTTTCATTGCCTTTCGTGCGAACGCAGCCGTGTGACATCACCGGCTTGCACGATCCTAATTTCTCCGTCTGCGAGTTTAACACGCAACGCTCCGTTTGGCTCCAAGCCATCGGTCGTTCCTTCGAAGACATCATTATTCGCGGCGACACGAACTTGCTTTCCGGAGAAATAAGATGAGCGTGAACGCCAATTCTCGACGATCTGCTGCGGACCATTTTCCGAATGCAGCATCTCGTAAAAGTATGCGAAATATCGTGTTACGGCCTCGGCTGCTTCGTCAGGTGTCGGCTTGCTGCCGGTTTCGACCTCGACCGAAGTGGCTATCTCCGCCAGTTCTTCCGGAAAGCTGGAACTCGAAAGATTGATGCCTACACCGACAATTACCGCGATCCCCTGTTCGGTTTCAACAGTTTCGGCCAAGATGCCTGAGATCTTGCCATCACCAACTAGAACGTCATTGACCCATTTTATGTCAGCATTGATGCCGAATTCCTTGAGGACATGGTACACAGCGACACCTGCCGCAAGTGTGATCAGCGGCAAGTGATGTGGAGAGAGTCTCGGCCTAACGATGATGCTCAGATAAAGCCCAGATCCGGCCTCAGAATGCCACGCTCGGCCATGACGGCCGCGGCCGGCGGTCTGTTTGTAGGCTAGAATGCAAACACCTTCGGCGGCACCACGGCGGGCTTGTTCGGCGGCTTCGGTATTGGTCGAACCTAGTGAATCGTATTTCAAGAGCTGGAAATTCATTGAGGGAATTGGAGAGATCTAATAGGCCCTGCGAATGCGTGTGATCGTCTCGATCTTCAGAACGCCCGCAATTGCAATTACACCATTCCAATATTCGAGACCGTTCAGCCAACTCTCCTCGACAATGATACTCTCACCGGCGGCAAGGATCTGCCGGAGTCGAAACTCGACCGATCCCAGAATAAGTTTGGGATTAGTAAATGCCTTGTTGTGAATAAATGTTCCCAACCAATCGACCCAGTTGAGCATGTGGCGAAGGTGTTTCTCGTCATCTATCGGAAGCTTGGCAACGCCCTTGCCCGTAAGATGCAATTTTCTGTGCTCTTCAATCCGCTCTAGGGCGGCTTCCCATTCGTCTTCCCAATATCTTCGAAACGATTCAGAGAGAGTCAATGCAACCTGTAAGTCTCGCGATGCCTTATTCTCGATCCGATTTGCGACCAGCGTGATCGCAGCAACGGGCAAACTTATTACCTGGGCCGCAAAGGCCCCAATTTCCAATAACGTGCGTATTTCCGTCAGGTTATCCATACCAAATCGAGTCGGTAAAACACGTAGACTCAAGATCCATTTCTTTGATTTGTGTATGAATAGTAGCTGAAACTCGCAAAAAATTCACTTTGCGAAATTCGCAAGTGCCTGCCAGCCAATGCTTTCCCATTTCGAGACCTGACGCGCGCGGCGGTTTTCGGGCATGCTCGCGAGGCTTGCCAGAACAGTGTCGAAATCTTGTTGTAGATTAACGCGGTACGCGGAGGCCGAAGAAGTGTGAATATCCGTTGAATTAGAGTGAGAATTCTGCGTGCGGGCAATATTGCCGTGTGTGTTGCTGGCCATCGTAACGCCTCCGTATTTTCGGGGCAGATGGCCGAATAGGCTTTTCGCCTAAGTGTCAGTCGCCATCCGCTGAAAGTTGGTTTTGATCATCAAGTTCGCATTTACTCGACAAGTCGAGTTTCTGCAATACTATCACCGTTTTCGGAAATGCGCCAAGAAAAATGTGATAGACTATCGTCGATGTATTTGGCTGTTAACAACCTCGCCCTTAGATAGCCGCTCGTGTTATTACACGACGCGGCGGACACTCACGTAAATTCAGTTAATAAACATACTTAGTAGATAGCGAAACCGTAATTCGCTAAACTTACATTTTATCCGATCGTCTCAACTTTGGACCTGTGACATTGGACATTGGACTTATACACATGGACGAGAAATATTTCGCAAAGAAGATCGAGCAGAAGTGGCAGCGGAAATGGGCCGAGAGCGGCGCGTTTCACGCCGAATTGACGGACGATAAACCGAAGTTTTATGCGCTTGAGATGCTGCCGTATCCTTCGGGCAATCTGCACATGGGGCACGTTCGCAATTATTCTGCGGGCGATGCCTTGGCTTGGTACAAGCGTCTGAAAGGCTATAACGTACTGCATCCGATCGGTTGGGATTCCTTCGGCCAGCCTGCCGAAGACGCGGCGGTCAAACGCGGTGTGAACCCTCGGACCTGGACCGAGGAGAACATCGTTACGATGCGTGGCCAGCTCGAGCGAATGGGCCTGTCGTACGATTGGCGTCGGCAGATGTACGCCCATCGGCCGGACTATTACAAATGGGACCAATGGTTCTTTTTGAAGATGTACGAGAGAGGCCTCGCGTACAAGAAAAAAACGCAGGTCAACTGGTGCGAGACCGACCAAGCCACGCTATCGAATGAACAAGCGAGCGGCGGCCTTTGCTGGCGTTGCGGCAATCCTGTTACCAAAAAGGACCTGGAACAGTGGTTCTTCAAGACGACGGCGTACACCGCCGAATTGCTCGACGATATGGCCGAGATCGAATCAGGCTGGCCCGCGAGCGTCCTGAAACGCCAAAGCGATTGGATCGGCCGCAGCGAAGGTGCGTTCGTTGACTTTCGGAGTGCGGACACTCTTGTCCGCGTTTTTACCACACGAATCGACACGATCTACGGTGCAAATGCGGTCGTAGTTGCCGCCGAGCATCCGATCATCGCGGCGAATCGCGACAGTTTATCAGCAGATGTGATCGCTAAGGTCGATGCGATCATTGCCGAGAATCTCAAACCGAAAGAACGCGACGAAGAGGTCGAAAAAGACGGTATCGATACCGGACTAAAAGCCGTAAATCCGTTCAGCCATGAGGAGATCCCGATTTGGGTCGGCAATTACGTGATGATGGATTACGGCACCGGAGCCGTGATGAGCGTTCCGGCACACGACGAGCGCGACTTTGAATTCGCAAAGAAATTCGATCTACCGATACGCCAAGTCATTTCCGAACCTCACATGGAACACGCCCATCACGCGATGCAGGCAATGGCTCTCGAAGACGCATTCACCGAATACGGCGTTCTTGTTCATTCGGATTATTGGAACGGAAAAACGAGTGACATTGCGAAAAAGGAAATGACCGAATTCGCCGAGAAGCACGGTTTTGGCGAAGGTGCGACTACGTACAGGCTTCGCGATTGGGGCATTTCGCGTCAGCGTTTTTGGGGCTCGCCGATACCAATGATCTACTGCGACGAGTGTGGTGTGGTTCCCGAAAAGATCGAGAATTTGCCGGTCGAGCTACCGGAAACTGCACCGTTTACTGGCACAGGTGAATCGCCGCTAGCAAAGGTTCCTGAGTTCTACGAAACGAATTGTCCAAACTGCGGCAAAGCTGCGAAACGTGAAACGGACACGATGGACACGTTTGTCGATTCATCGTGGTATTACTATCGCTACACTGACGCGCAGAATTCGGACGCGCCGTTCGATACTACGATCACGAACAAATGGACGCCGGTCGATCAGTACATCGGCGGCGACGACCATGCCGTGATGCACCTGATCTATGCTCGTTTTTGGACAAAGGCGATGCGTGATATGGGCTTGGTCAATTTCGACGAGCCGTTCAGGCGTTTGCTAACGCAAGGAATGGTCGTCGGCGAGACATTTTTTGACGACGCAAGCGGTAAGCGTGTTTATTACAAATCTGACGAGGTCAATGTAGAACGGGACCAAAAAGGGCGAATCAGCTCCGCGAATCTAAGATCTGAAATCCAAAATCCAAAATTGTTGAGGTACGCCATCGAACGTATGTCCAAATCAAAGGGCAATGGCGTCGACCCCGACGAGATGGTCGAGATCTACGGTGCTGACGCTTCGCGATTGTTTGTGATGTTTGCCGCACCGATCGAGAACGAACTTGTCTGGAACGAAGCCGGCATCGAAGGCGCGGTTAGGTTTTTGCAGCGTGTTTGGCGACAAGTCTACAAATGGAAGTCGGCAGCGGCAGTCGGCAGTAGTGAAGAAAGTTCAGCAGCGAAGAAGCTTCGCCAAAAAACACATCAGACGATCAAGCGTGTATCGGACAGTTTCGAAGAACTGCAGTTCAACACACCTGTTGCCGCCTTGATGGAACTTTCGAACGCGATCGGAGATGTCGGCGAACCTGAGTCGGCGGATACTGCAACTAAAGCAGCAGTCGCCGAGGCTTTGAATGCTCTCGTATTGATGTTGACACCTTTCTCGCCGCACGTTGCGGAGGATCTGTATTCGGTACTCGTAGGCAATGAGAACGGCATAGTTGCCAACAATGCGCGATTTCCTGAATACAACGAAGATCTTGCCAAAGCCGACGAGATCGAGGTCGCGGTTCAGGTAAACGGCAAGCTACGCGGCCGAGTGTTTGCTTCGCCCGATGCAACAAATTCGGAATTGGAGTCGTTAGCATTGGCAGAAGAAAAAGTCGCCGAGCATACCGCCGGCAAAGACATTGTGAAGGTCATCGTTGTTCCTGGCAGACTTGTGAATGTCGTTGTAAAGGGCTAGATCGGTGGCCGTCCATTGCTTCGAGCGAAGCAATGTTTCGTGGTAAGCTATTTGATTGTAAATAGTTGACTTGTCATTTAGATGAGAGAGTGCCAGCAATGTAAAACTTGTTACGCCGACGCGGTGGCAACCTGTCCGACCGATGGTTTGCCGACTGCGCACACCATCGAGGGCGAGCCGGTTCTCGAGGGCAAATATCACCTCGAAATGCGTATCGGCCAAGGCGGCATGGGCGTTGTATATAAGGCTCGCCACGCTTATCTAAAAACTCTCCACGCGATCAAGATCATCTTGCCTGACCTCGTCGGAAACGATCCGCAGCTTGTCACTCGATTTCGCCAAGAGGCTCTCGCCGCGGCCGCGATTCGCCATCAGAATGTCGTTAGCGTCACCGATTACGGTGTAATAAATGGCACGCTGCCGTTTCTCGTTATGGAATATGTCGAGGGCGAATCGCTTCATGATTTGCTCGCACGCGAGAAACGTCTGTCGCCGGAACATTCACTCGATCTGATCACGGCGATCTGTGCCGGCGTTGGAGCAGCTCATCATCAGGGTATCGTCCACCGCGATCTTAAACCGCTCAATATCATGATCTGCAACGACAGGCCGAGCATGTCGCAAGCGGTGAAGATACTTGATTTCGGCCTCGCGAAGATCAAATCCGGCGAATTATTA
This sequence comes from uncultured Acidobacteriota bacterium, assembly GCA_937871585.1. Taxonomy (GTDB): domain Bacteria; phylum Acidobacteriota; class Blastocatellia; order Pyrinomonadales; family Pyrinomonadaceae; genus OLB17. The sequence goes on from CALMPJ010000213.1 coordinate 27,415, forward strand.
GGTTCGTTCATTCAGGCACAAACCACAGGCCTGATGGGCTCGCCATACTATATGGCTCCCGAACAGTGGGCCGACGAAGATCCCGATACGCGTGCAGACATTTACAGCCTCGGCGTGATGCTGTTCCAGATGATGGCGGGCGATGTACCTTTCAAAGGCTCGTCGATCCCGGCGATCATGAAAAAACACGTCAGCGATCCGGCACCGACGCTGGCCGACATGGGTCTCAATGTCTCGCGTGATATCGAACTCGCCATTCAGCACACGCTCGTAAAAGACCCCGACAAACGAACACCGACCGTCGAACAGATGGTTGCCGAATTTCGTCACGGCGTCGATCCGTCGATACATACTTCGCAGATGCCGTCGATGACGTCGCTGCCCGTTTCGTCGCTGAATGTTCTGACACGTCCGCCGCGGTCCAATGTTTACGTTGACAATGTTTCGGTCGGCAACACGTCCGATTCCGGCATTCTACTGCTCGAAGGCATCCAAAGCGGCAATCATCATCTGCGTGTGAGCCACAACGGATTTCAGGATTGGACAAGTGATGTCGTTTGCGATGGGAAACCTGTCGAGGTCGTAGCCGAACTTCGCGCGCAACAACCTACCGATCCCAACGCGATACCAAAACCGACATTCCAGACACTGTCGCCAGCGAATACGCAGGCTCAAATGTCTCAGCATCAGGTAACGCCGTTGTCGATGCAGGAAACCATCGCATCGCCGTCTCAGACATTTCAGCAGCCGAAGAAAAAGGGCATCGCTGGTCTTGTTTTAGGAATCGGAGCAGTATTGGGCCTTTTTGTGCTGGGAGTAATAGGCATTGTGGCGGCGTATATGCTGGGCGTGTTTGGAGGAGGTGCCGTTCCCCCGAACAATGCAACAGCATCGCCGACGCCGAAAACGGCAAATTCACCGGCGACAACGGTGAAAGCCGAGATGATCCAGTTGCCGGGCGGTACGTTCAAGATGGGACGAAGCGATGTTTCGAAACCCGAAGAACTGAACCAAAAGCCCGAACATACGGTCAAGGTCGAACCGTTTTCGATCGACAAGACCGAGGTAACGAACGGCGAATATGCCCAATTCGTAGCTGCGACTGGACACGCGGCCCCGAAACATTGGTCGAATAATCAGCCTGTTTCAGGCACCGAGAATCGGCCCGTCTCGTACGTTTCGATGGACGATGCGAACGCTTTTGCGGCGTGGCGTTCGAAACGCGATGGTGTCACTTACAGATTGCCGACTGAGCAAGAATGGGAATTTGCCGCCAGAAACGGCGACAAAGGCGACACGTATCCGTGGGGCAGCGGCTGGGACGCAACAAAGGCCGTAATGGCCGTTGGCAATAGCGAACCGACCGATGTTGGTTCGAAACCGGCCGGAAAATCGGACGCGGGCATTTTAGATCTGATCGGAAACGTCTGGGAATGGACGAGCACAGAGCTTGCGGCGTATCCCGGAAGCAATGTTGACATTATTAAGAAGCCCGGCAAACGGATAATGATCCGCGGCGGTTCGGCGAACGAAGATCCGGCAAAGCTGACGATCACATCGTCGTTCCGAGTCGATGTCGCCGCCGATCAGAGGGAAAAGAATCTCGGATTTAGGCTGGTAAAACCGGGCTAATTCGACAAGTGAGATGGTTATGGATAGTTTGAAGCTGAAAAATGTATTTCTGGTTCTCGCACTCACAGCAATTGGTTCGATCTTTGCAAGCGGTCAAGACCTAGGCAGCAGCAACAAACTATTTGGCGGCAGTAAGCCTACCACTAAAAAACCTTCCGCAAAACCAAAACAAGCACCTGCAAAAAAACCGACGGCACGAAAGGCAGCCGACACTAAAAAGAAAGCAACCAAACCAAAGGTCGTAAAGAAGCCTGCTGTTTCCGCTCCAAAAACAGCGACAGTTCCGACCCGAACCGCCCGCGACACCGCTCCGGTTCGAACTGCAACTCAGACAACGCCGGCCAAACCCAGATCAGCCGCCGATACCGAACGCTACGAGGAGTTGATCGACGAGGGCAATTCGGCTCGCGACGACCGTAACTATTCTGCCG
>CALMPJ010000214.1 GCA_937871585.1 uncultured Acidobacteriota bacterium
CGACGATGCCCTCAGAGAATATCTCGTGCGAAGATGTGTTGTGAACAGCCTCGTGAATGATCGCCGCGAGTTTGCCTTTAGTATCGGACGCCAGCTTTATTCGCTGGCTCGACGCCGGGCGATAGCCGTGCGCGGTTGCTAATTGACGTCGTGAATAAACGACGCGAACAGGTTTTTCAACCAACTTCGCCGCCATCGACGCGATCAGCAACTGCGGCCCAGGACGCAATGCGGCACCGAAAGCACCGCCAACAAACGGCGCGATGACACGAACATTCGTGCGATCAATTCCAAACGCAGCGGCGACATAACCTGCGGTTCCCTGCGTTCCTTGCGTCTTGTCGTAAACCGTCAGTTTGCTGCCTTCCCAATTGGCGACCGTCGCGTGCAATTCCATCGGATGATGATGCTCGAACGGTATCGTGTACTCAGCCTCGATCTTCACCTCGGCGGCCGCAAACGCATCTGCCGGCTTTCCTCGATCCGGTGTCGGGCGTGCTTCCGGAAGTGCTTTCTGGAACAGTGTTTTCGTGTCGCTGTCGCCTTTCTGTGAAGAATAGGTGACTTTGACAAGCGAAGCCGCGTGACGCGCTTCTTCAAACGAAGTTGCGACGACAACAGCGATCGGCTGCGCATTAAAATAAACATCTGCCGACGTGAATGGATAGAACGGCCGAGCACCGGCCGGACGTTCGGGAACGACGAGTTTCGGGGCATTTTTGTGCGAAACGATCACTTTAACGCCCGGCTGTTTCTCAGCCTCGGCAGTATCTATCGCGGTGATCGTGCCTTTTGCGATCGTCGATTGTACGAGATAGCCGTAAAGCAGGCCGGGTAGTTTGTGTTCGGCAATATACCGAGCCTTTCCCGTAACTTTCGCTCGACCATCTACACGGTCGGGAGCGTCTTTCAGATCATCATCGTAAAAACTCATTACGCTGCACCTCCCATTTTCATCGCGTCAACAAGTGCACGTTTGACTGCATTTCGTGTGAGTTTCAACTTGTAACCATTGCCGCTCAATGGTTTCGCGGTCCTGATCGCAGCTTCGCCGGCGGCTGCAAACACCTCGTCCGATGGGCGTTTTCCCTTCAGTGCTTTCTCAGCATCGACAGCTCGCCAAGGCTTGTGAGCGACACCACCGAGAACGATCGTCGAATCAGTAATAATGCCGCCCTTTGTCTCGTATGCAGCGGCAACAGAAACGAGTGCGAACGCGTAACTCGCTCGGTCTCGTAGCTTTAAGTATTGATAATTTGTAGCAAATCGCGGTTTTGGCAGTTCGATCGACACGATCAATTCGCCATTTCTTAAGTTCGTTTCGGTTTGAGGTTGATTGAGCGGCAAACGATGAAAGTCGGCGAATTTGATCGAACGGATCTTTCCGCTCGATTCTCTTACCTTAACAACCGCATCAAGCGCCGTGAGCGCGACACACATGTCGGACGGATGAACCGCGACACACGAATCGCTCCAGCCGAAGATCGCACTGTATTTATTGAGTCCGTCGATCGCACCGCAGCCGCTGCCGGCTTGGCGTTTGTTGCAGGGCATCGAGATGTCGTAAAAATACGTGCATCGCGGACGCTGCATCAGATTGCCGCCATTCGTCGCCATATTTCGGATCTGCGGCGAAGCACCGGCGAGGATCGCTTTGGTTAGCAAGGGATAATTCGTTCTGATCAGCTGATGATTCGCCGTTTCGGTGTTTTTTGCCAAAGCACCGATCGACACGCCGCCGTCAGCAGTTGAGGTGATCGTCTTGAGGTCGAGTCGCTGAATATCGACCAGCGTCGAGGGCGATTCGATGCCCTCTTTCATCAGATCGACGATATTCGTTCCGCCGGCGATGAATTTCGAATCTCCGACTGCCGCAAGACGAACGGCATCTGCCGCGTCCAAGGCACGTCTGTAGGCAAATGGCTTCATCGTTTGCCTCCTTTGCCGTCGCGGACGTTTTCGATGGCATCGACGATATTTGGATAGGCACCGCAACGGCAGATGTTGCCGCTCATGCGTTCCTTGATCTCGTCGCGGGAAAGTGTCGTAGTTCGATTCTTAACGTCGGTCGAAACTTGGCTGACATCGCCGCGTTTTGATTCCTCAAGCATTGCGACCGCCGAACAGATCTGTCCAGGCGTGCAATAACCGCACTGCAAGGCGTCGTATTCGACAAACGCCGCCTGCATCGGATGAAGCGTCTCGCCTTTTGCTAGGCCTTCGATAGTGGTGACTTGTTTGCCGTCGCACATCGCCGCAAGCGTCAGACACGAAAGCTGTCGCTGGCCGTCAATAATGAGCGTACAAGCACCGCATTGCCCATGATCGCAGCCTTTCTTCGAGCCCGTCAGATCAAGCCCATCGCGAACAGTATCAAGCAACGAAGCCCGCGTATCGACCGCAACGGCGTATTCTTTGCCGTTGACCGTCAGCTTCAAATTCGCAGTTTCAACCGGAACTCCGTCAACGACCTCGGTAGTGCTCGCGAACGCCTTGCTGCCAAGCATCACAGCCCCGACGCCCAACGCCGACACCTTGATAAAGTCGCGTCGAGTCGGAATTTCATCCGACTCAAAAGCGCAAAATTCCCGCTCTTTACTCATAAATGCACCTGCTTATGTAGATAAACATTTTAGCATACGCTGGCGACGCGAATTCAGTTTTCTATTTAGATCGCGGATGAAAGCGGTCGTAGTTTCGCTTAAGCTGCTCACTCGTTACGTGTGTATAGATCTGTGTGGTCGAAATATCGGCGTGGCCGAGCATCTGCTGGACGCTGCGTATGTCAGCGTTGTTTTGCACCAAATGTGTCGCGAAGGAATGCCGCAACGTGTGTGGTGAAACACCCGTGAATCCGCATCTTTCGGCGTATTCTTTGATGAATTTGTGTATTTGATGGCGTGTGATTGGCCGACCCTCTACCGTAACAAATATGTTGCTTGTATCGATATCTTCCTTTTTGTGACGCAACGCAAGGTAGCTTTCCAACCACCTCACAGCAGTCGGATAAATGGGTATTTTGCGAGTCTTACTACCTTTTCCGGTGCATTGAAGTATTGCCCAATCGAAATCGATTGCATTAATTGGCAGATTAGCGACTTCGGAAACTCTCAAACCTGATGCATACATCAATTCCAAGATCGCTCGATCGCGAAGTCCCGTTTCGGTCGATACGTCTGGCGTGGAAAGCAGCGTTTCGATCTCGTTCTTATTCAAAAATCGCGGGAGATACACGCCTTTTTGCGGGGCAATGATGTCTTCGGCGGGATTCAATTTGATGTGGCCCTCGAACATCAGGAACTTGTAAAATCCGCGAACCGAACTGATCAACCGCCGTTTCGAGTTCTCGGAGATCTTCGTCCGCCCAAGGTCCATCATCCATTCGCTCAGCTCAACACGCGTCAGCTCGACCAGATCGATACCATTCTTCTCCGTCCAAGTACGCAATTTCTCAAGATCGGACGCGTAGCTATCGACACTATTCGCCGACAAGCCCTTTTCGACCTTGCAATATGAGAGATATTCGCGGATGTGGTCACGCATCAAGGGTGATTCTAGCTCAATTACGATACCAATATCGAGTTCATTCAAATTTAGGCTCAGATTCACAATTTCCGAACTGAAGTAGATCGGCATGGATCTTCTCAAGCTCCGCGAATGATTCAGTTCTGGAAAGATTCCAGCTCCGGAAACCACTGCCGCGTGCTATCTCACAACGTTGATGCTTAAAGTTACGAAGAATGGTCTCGCGATCTTCCAGAGAGAATTGAGCCAAGTGCGGTAGCAGTTCTTGAATTGCATCGGCGCTCAGCCTCGAATTGTAATTCGCATCAAACTCCCGCCCTTGCTGCATAAGGGCGATGTTTGTTCGGACAATGAAGGCGTCGGGGTTTAGGACGTGGGTTGCTCCGATGATGAAAAACGCCGACCACATTGCGCCGAGGGCGAAGTATTGGCGGTGGCCTCGCATCACGGTTACGGCGAACCACACGAACACTATCGCAAGCCACGTCATAAAGATCATCGGATACAGGCGAATGGTCGTGAGGCCGTAGCCGAGGCTGCCGGTTAAGAGCAGCAGACGCTGGACAGCGGATGCCATGATAACGAATAGCAGTGCGATCTGGATGCCGGCGAATATCTTGAATAGCAATGTTGCGGACTTTGCTTCGCGGCGAATTAGCCAATGCGACGCTAATAAAAGCGGCAGAACCAGTGCCGAAACAGCAACGAGTTCGCCAAAGCCTCGGCGTGCGTAGTCGGCGAGTTTGAAATCCGGCGTGTTCTGCACCATTTCCATTCCGCCGAATAGATACGGAACTTGGATGATGACAAATGTAAGGAAGAGCAAGTTGATCAGCCCGAAAATGATGCCGATCTCGACAGCTCCGAGCGTGAAGCCTGTGGGCAGGAATGAGTTGTTGATGTCGGCGAACGAGAACGGCGGTTTCTTTTCTTCGACAGGAGACGCTGTCGAATCGGGCACACTCCCTACCGGTCGTGTTTCCGCCTCGCTGTCTTCGGTATTTATATGTTCAACGACGGTTTTGTCGTCGGGAAGCGTCACGGGATGCTCGCCGGATTCGCGGGCGACGTCCGCCATTCGGCTGGTTTCGGACGCCGAGTTTTCGTCATTGAATTTAGATACGTTCTCGGCGGCGGTAAACGGCACGCCGATCATGGCTCCGTTTGACGCACTTCGCACGATCGCGGCTCGAAGGTAGCCCGCCGAGAACCATGCGAAGACGGCAAAAAGCATAAAATGCTGAAGTATATCTTCGAATTCGAAATTGAACACTCGATTCACGAGGCCTTCGAAAGCCGCATCAGCAGCCGCGAAAAGAGCACCGAATATCAGCAGCACCGGCGTCACTATCAGCAGGCTTCGCATGACCGAAAACAGATGCTTTTTCCAGCCGCTGTTCTCGATCGATGAAAATTCGATGTCGCTGAATATTAAGAGAAACGAGCCGAAGAATGAGTTGATCGTTGACCAGACAAATCCGACGGCGTAGTGAACTACTCCGGCGAGTCTCGTCGTGACTCCCAAAGCCGGAATCATCTGAGCGGACATTATGCAGAGTATCGCTCCGGTGCAGGCAACCCGGAGTTCCGGTGCCGCACGCCACGCGAAACACGCCGCAAAGAACACCTGCGCGCCAAACAACGCGTACGTATGCGGCGTCAGCATGTCCTTGGCAAACCTGCGCATCAGGAAAAACGCCGCTCCGACAAACACAACGTTGAACGCCAGAACATTGATGCCCCACTGATCGACATGCAGCAAACCATCCGACGCCATACCGATCACAACCGCCGCCAAAATTATGTGTAAACCGATCTTAGTATGCTCATTCATTGCTTTTCCTCTTTCTGACGGCTCACGAATCTCCAATTTCTTTCTGAATCAAAGTCAAAAAATCCGATCTGTTTTCCTAAAGAGACAGAATCACATTCCTTAAATCGTTCACTGTCGATATTAAGACAAACGGTCTTTGCGTGATCTCGAAACGCAAATGTGGTTTCATTGTTTTTGAATACTTCGATGCGGCTGAGCCCTCCTGTATCGCCAGTCATATTCGCGTGGTCGAGCTCGGTCTTTCCAGACCTCAAAACGAGTTTGAAATCGTATTCTGCAAGAAAAGGATGTGCGTGCTTTTTCCGCACTTCAAGTACAAGATCAGTGTTCAAAAGGGGAAACGTTTCTACCTGCGAATCGTCGTCGGATGAGAAACCAAAAACGCAAAGCAGCCCTACAGTAATAGCCACGATAAATACGACAAATCCTCTCATCCTAATCTACTCCTCGCGTTGCTTCTTTAATTAACTCGTTAAGCGGGATTTTGACGATGTCATCATTTCCTCTCCGCTGCCAAGCTCGAACACAAAAGTAGCTTAGTAACCAAAATAGGAGCGAAACAGCGAGGTTGATAGCGAAAAACAAAAGAATCTGGAATTCGCTGCCCGGTCGCTGATTATCGCCATCTGTTAAGAGGTTAAATCCGTAGAGTAGACACATAAGTCCAAAAAGCGTGGCCATGACAGCGAATACTGCACCTAGAAATGCAAAGAAAATTCTCATTAGCTCTACACACTCTTCATTGCCTTGATTAGGGCTTCCATATGGTCGAGGTAGCGGGTTAGGGCGGCTCGGCCTTCTTTGGTGATCTTGTATTCGGTCAGCGGCATTCGGCCCGCGAATGATTTTTCGCAGGCGATGTAACCGGCGTCTTCGAGCTTGCGGGCGTGGACCGAGATGTTGCCGTCGGTCGTGTCGAGCAGGCGTTTTAGCTCGGTGAAGCTTAGCTTGTCGTTTGCGGCGAGCGCCGAGACGATGCCGAGACGCATGCGTTCGTGAATGACCTTGTCGAGGTCGTTCGAAACCGTCTCGGCTGCTTTTTCTACCCGCAGAGTGTGCGGCTTTGCGCCGCTTTCTAGTTTTAATGCAAGGTTTTTTGCCATGTCATTTTTTGCAAAGGGCACACTCCCTACCGGTCGTGTTTCCGCCCTTTTAGCCGCCCAAGTGAACGAGCGTTCCCCAAACCATTACGAATCCGAATATCACCCCAGCGACCGCGGCGACCTTGAGCCAAGTCACCTTGAACAGCCGAAGTGCGATCTCGATACAGATAGCCGTGATGAGTAGAAGCGCGCCCATCGCGATAAAATCCATAGCCGTCCAGACGACTTCGTTGGTGAATTTCATTGCAATGAATGGAATGAGCAGCAGCGAAAGTGCTGCGGCGATGATTATTATTGGTCTTAGATTCTTCATTTCTTTTAGTTCCGGGAGTTCAAGTTTGATCGTCGTTGCAATACTGCGGTGATGATCGCGACCATCGATGAGCAGATCGTCAGAAACAATGCCGGTGCGACGATACCTGTGATGTCTTCGTCCTTATCCCACGAGATGTACATCAGCGTCGCGACGCCAGTAAGCATCAGCATGGCGAATGCGATCGCTGATAGTTTTAATGTCTTAAGAATAGCTGTTTGATCGTTTTGCATAGACGTACTCCTATCCGCCATACCGACGAGCAATGATCGCACCGAAAATGATGTGCAGACCGCCGAAGCTGATCGCCATCATTAGGTTTCCGTAATTGGTCGGCAGCAGGAACGCGATCGCTCCGCATGCCATAAACAGCCAGCCCATTACGGGCACGACTCGTGCGGAAAATGCACCGCCGCACGCGACCGCCGCTCCGTAGGCGAGCATGCAGACCGCAGGCATTGCGTAGTACTCGCCAAATTTCCAAAGCCCAAGCACCGTGACGACACCGACGAACATCGGCGGAGCGAAACTCATCGCGAACTTTTTCGACGGCGTCGAGATCAGCGATTGGCCGGCGATCTTCGATTTCTGCCACATCGCGAGTAATCCGATGGCGAATGCCAGCGCCGCTTCGATCAGCCACACTGCCAGCGAATCGACGAGATAGACCTGGATATTCGCGATGTACGCCGCAACGATCGCCGTCACGCCCATCAGTACTCCGCCATAGCCGGGCACGGCAGTGAACGACGCCGAACGCTCCATCGTCTCGCGAATGAAGGCTAGATTATCGATCGCACGGTCGCTGATGTTTACAGGCTTTTCGCTTTCCGGTTCCTGTTTTCGCAGAGGTGTGACATTCGCCATAGCAACGGAAGAATATATCAAGTAATTCTATCTGTCAAGTACTTTGTATCACAAAGTAGACTTTTATTTTGAAGGCGGCACATGGCCGCCTTCGGGTGACTAAACCTTAATGTTCTCCGCCAACCTCGACCTTGCCCTTGAACGTTCTGAACAGAAATACAAAGTAACCGATCGCGATAATGATGCCGATCGGCCACCAGATCAATCCGACGCTCAGGCCGTATTCGCCGGCTTTTGCGTTGTGAATTGTCAGGCTATGCTGCGGATCGATCGCGGGCAGAACATTCGGATAAAGACCATAAACTGCACCGCCGAGCATCAATGCGAGATACGTCGCTGAAGCAAGGAATGCACCTTTGTCGTTGCCCTTTGCGTTGAAGAATTTCATGGCAACAAGAGCCGCGACGACACCGATCGGGATCAGCCAACCGACGGGCAGATAATAGTAATTATCGAGAAGCGTCGGTCGTACGTACATCACGGCGACCAGGCTCAACACTGTCACCAACACCAGCGCGAACCAGCCGATGCTGACGATCTTGCGTGAGCGTTCCTGCATTTCGTGCTCGGTCTTGATAGCGAGAAAACTCGCACCGTGAATGGACAATGCAACGAATGCGACGACGCCTGAAAGCACCGTGAACCAATCAAGAATGCCCGTGTCACCGGTTGTTCCCCAATGCGTGAATAGCGGCTCGAAGAAGTAGCCTGTCGCATCAAGCGGAACGCCGCGAATGACATTACCTAGTGCGGCACCGAAGAAAATCGCGAGCAGAATGCTGGCGAGCGAAAATACGAAATCCCAGAATTTCGCCCACAGCGGATTGTCGAGCTGATGCCGCAGTTCGATGCCCGAGGCACGCATTATCAGCAGCCACAGCACCATAATTAGCGGCAAATAGAAACCCGAAAATCCTGCGGCATACAACGCCGGAAATGCGAAGTACAACGTTCCGCCCGTGGCGAGCAACCAAACCTCGTTGCCGTCCCAGACCGGGCCGACAGCAGAAATAACAGCGGCGCGTTCCTTGTCCGAGCGGCCGACAAAATGATGAACAATGCCCGCTCCGATATCGAATCCGTCGAGGACGACATAGCAGATCAACATGAAAGCAACGATCATGAACCAAACTGTTTCCATAGCGTTATGCAACCTCCTCAACTGCGACATTCGCGCCTAATTCTTCAGCACCATATTCAATTCGCCGCAGCATCAGGAAGATGTAGAGCAGCGAAATAATGGTATACATTCCCCCAAAGCCGAGCAGTGTAAACAGGATATTTCCGCTCGACACCAACGGCGAATGGCCGTGCTCGGTCCGCATCAGTCCGTAAACGAGCCACGGTTGACGGCCTAGTTCGGCGACCGCCCAACCGACCGTATTCGCGATGAACGGAAACGGAAAACTGAGCATCAGTATCCACAGTAGCCAGTTCGCATCGAACAGCTTTCCTCGCCACAACCAAAACGCCGCGACGATCATCGTCAAGATAAAGATCGTTCCCAAACCGACCATGATGTGAAAGCTGTAATACAGCATCGGGACGTTGGTCGGATGATCTTCTTTCGGAAACTCGTTGAGGCCTTTCACTTTGGCGTCCCAGCGTTGGTATGTGATAAAGCTGAGCATATTCGGAATGTGAACGGCGTTATCGAGCCGCTGCTTTTCCATATCGGGCTGGCCGATCAGAACGAGCGGAGCACCTTCGGTCGTGTCAAAGAGGCCTTCCATCGCGGCGAGCGTGACGGGCTGATGCTTGGCGATCATACGTCCTTGCAGGTCTCCCGACGGAAACAGCATCCAGATGCTCGAAATGCAACCGACGATAACGCCGACCTTGAGAAACATCTTGCCGTACTCAGCTTTCTTCTTACTTAAAATGTAGAACGCACCGAGAGCCGACACACAGAACGAACCAACGACAACGGCGCCGCCCATGTTGTGCAGATACTGATAGATCGCCCATTCGTTAAGTACGAGAGACCAAAAGCTTGTTAGCTGCACGGAACCATCGGGCATTGTTTGGTAACCGACAGGATGCTGCATCCAGGCGTTTGTCGCGACGATGAACCAGCCTGACAGCCATGTTCCGATAAACAAGAGAACTGCGGTCAGCCAATGCAGTTTTTGCCCAAGCCGTTTTTCGCCGAAAAGGAACAGGCCAATAAATGCTGATTCGAGAAAGAACGCGAACGTGCCTTCCATCGCGAGTGTTTGGCCGATAACGCCGCCAGCGAATTTCGAGAAAACAGCCCAGTTCGTGCCGAACTGAAACTCCATCGGAATTCCGGTAACGACGCCGAATAGAAATGTGATGCCGAGGATCTTGCCCCAAAACCGTGCGGTCTCGTTCCAGCGTTCGTCGCCGGTTTTGATCGCAAGCGTCTTGAATATCACGATGATCGGCATCAGGCCCATCGTGAACATCGGAAATAGATAGTGGTACGTAATTGTAAATGCGAATTGTATGCGCGCTAGTGTATTCGCTTCCATCGAGACTCCTCCGAGGTGGTCAAGTGCAAAAGGCGTGCCGACGGTAAACGAGTCGGTTTGCCTGTGATCAAAGGGTTTCGAAAGCAATATACACCGAAATGGCGTAATTCAATGTGAAAAACTGCAGTTGGTTGTGAGAATGTTCGCGCCTATTTTTTGAACTTGCCGGGATTGTTTACGACGTCGCCGTAGTTTTCAAGTGGTGGTGCGGATGGATCGGCGGTGGAATATGTGAGACGTTTGCCTTGCATGAGGAAAGCATTGCCGTTCCATTTGTATTTCGTGCGAGTGAAAAATGTCGGGCAGCACAATTGTTCGATGTCACCTGTTATCTTGCCAGTTTCGATCTGGCCAAGCAGGAATCGGTCCTGGCCGTAAAGTTCGACCACGAACAAGCCGTTTTCCATACCAACGGACTTCAGCCCGCCGTCGGCACGGTCGCCGGTTCGGAAAGGCCAGATCAGCTCGGGCTTGTTGTCTTTCCAACTAAACACGTAGCCGATCTGCGGAACCGCCGAACCGCCGGTTTCGACCTTGAGTATCACGACAGCTTCGTCCTGGCCGTCGCCCGTAACGTCAAAGAATTTTGTCGTAACATACGACATTCCGATTCGACGCTGCTGTTTTGCCTCAGCACGTTCTTCGTCCGGCATATCCTCGGTCACCTTCTTATCAATAGGAGCGATCTTGCCGTTCTTGAGTGTGATCTCGGCGGTGCCGTCCGGATTCTGCCAACCGCGGGGCAATTCGTAAGTAAAATTCTTGAAATCAAATTTTCCTATCGGTGATGTTGTGGTGCTGAACTTCTCGCTCTGCAATTCGGCCTGCAGATTTGGAATAGACGGCGTCGGAGCCACCGTCGGCGCAACGGTCGGTTCAGGTGTTGCGACAACCGCAGCAACGTTTGAGCTTGGTTCCGATTTGGTACCACAAGCCGCGAACATCGCTGCAATAATGATCAATACTACTGATCTAAAAACTGTCATCTAGGCAATGTACGTCAGGCTGCCAAGCCTGACGGTGAACAGGCTAGGCAGCCTGTTCTACGCTCTGGTCAAACTCCGATACTTAATACGATGCGGTTGGTCGGCGTCGTGGCCGAGACGGCGTTTGCGGTCTGCTTCGTATTCAGTGTAATTGCCGTCGAAATACTCGACATGGCTGTCGCCTTCGAATGCCAATATGTGAGTCGCGATGCGGTCGAGGAACCAGCGATCGTGGCTGATAACAACGGCACAGCCTGCGAAATTCTCGAGTGCTTCTTCGAGTGCTCGCATAGTATTTACATCGATGTCGTTTGTCGGCTCGTCGAGCAAGATCACATTGCCGCCGCTTTTTAGCATCTTTGCCAGATGTACGCGGTTGCGTTCGCCGCCAGATAACTGGCCGACGAATTTCTGCTGATCAGCACCCGAGAAATTGAACTTCGACACATACGTTCGGGCGTTCATCTCACGCTTTCCGAGCGTAACAAAATCGAGCCCGTCGGCGATCTCGTCGAAAACTGTCTTGTCCGGATCAAGCGAATCTCGAGACTGATCGACGTAGCCAAGCTGCACGGTCTCACCGACCTTGAACGAACCCGAATCCGCCGTTTCTTGTCCGGTGATCAGGCGAAACAGCGTCGTTTTACCTGCACCATTTGGGCCAATCACACCGACAATGCCGCCCTTTGGAAGTGAAAACTCGAGGTCTTCGAATAGCACGGTATCGCCGTAGGCTTTCGAAACGCCGTGAGCTTCGATGACGATATCGCCAAGCCGCGGGCCGGGCGGAATGTAGATCTCGAGTTGTTCGGAGCGGGCCTCGCTCTTGGACGCGACCAATTCTTCATAGTCATTGATACGAGCTTTTGATTTGGCATGACGACCTTTCGGGGCCATGCGTATCCATTCGAGCTCGCGTTCGAGCGTCTTTTGGAGCTTGTCTTCGCTCCGGGCTTCCTGAGCGAGCCGTAGGCTCTTTTGATCGAGCCACGACGAATAATTTCCCTCATACGGAATGCCCTGTCCGCGGTCGAGTTCGAGTATCCAACCGGCGATATTGTCGAGGAAATAGCGGTCGTGGGTGACGGCGATGATCGTGCCTTCGTAACGTTGCAAATGCTGTTCGAGCCAACCGACGGTCTCGGCGTCGAGATGGTTTGTCGGTTCGTCCAAAAGCAGAATGTCGGGTTTTTGCAGCAGCAAACGACATAACGCGACACGTCGCTTTTCGCCGCCGCTTAGATTCTTGATCGGCGTTTCCGGCGGCGGACAGCGAAGCGCGTCCATCGCCATCGCAAGCCGTGAATCGAGGTCCCAGGCATCCGCCGCGTCAAGCTTTTCCTGCACTGCACCTTGCCGTTCGATGAGAGCATTCATCTCATCGTCGTCCATCGGCTCGGCAAACTTGGCGTTGATCTCCTCAAACTCTTTAAGGAGGTTGACTGTTTCCTGCGCACCTTCTTCGACGATCTCTTTGACGGTTTTCGATTCATCAAGCTTCGGCTCCTGCTCCAAATAGCCGACCGAATAACCTTTCGAAAAAACGACCTCGCCGTTGAACTCTTTGTCAGTTCCCGCGATTATCCGTAGCAAACTCGATTTACCGGCACCGTTCAGACCGAGCACGCCGATCTTCGCACCGTAAAAAAATGAAAGGTAAATGTCCTTGAGGACAGGTTTCTTGTCGTAAAATTTTGATACCTTGACCATCGAAAAGATGATCTTGTTTGGTTCTTGATTGCTCATAAATAAAACTTACGGAACGGAGTCAGGATCGAAAAGCTCCGCTGAGATGTCGCGGCTCCCGTGTATAACACGCCAGACATCTATTTTATACTCCGTCTCAATGTAGAAGATAAGGTACGGGAATTTCTTCATCGGCCAGAATCGAACGCCTGATAAGCCTGGTCTGAGTCCGTATCTTGGCGAGCCTGTGCCTGGGAACTTTGAAATGTGCGCGATCGCTCGGTCGAATTCAAGAAGAAAATCTATGGCTACATCAACACCGCCATTCTCTAAATAGTAGTCGCGTGCGGTATCGAGATCATCTTCAGCCAGAACACGCGGGACGACAGGTTTGCTCATTTAGCCTTTGCCTTGACGCTCGCCCGCATTTTCTCAAAATACTTCGCGTCCCAGACCGTATCACTTACAGGCGACGCGGCTCCGTCGCGGAGCAACCGTTGTATCCGTACGCGTTCTCGTTCATTTCGCAAAAGCTCACGCACGTACTCACTGCTGCTTGTATAATCGCCCTCGCTCACCTGAGAATCGACAAAAGTCCTCAGCTCTTGAGGAAGGGAAATGTTCATCGTTGTCATATCGTCAATTTATCATTTATGGCAAAGTTTGCCAAACATTCAACGGTAGCTTTTCAGATCCGCAACGATCCGTCGCTGCTTATGATCAAAATGGAGAACCTCATTCTCAATCGAAATATTAAGATCCTTTTCAATCTTAATTCGGTTGTTAGACCATGCCGCCGGAGCCGGAAAATCCTTGGAATAGGCAACCCCTGGGAGAAGAAGAAATTGATCTATATCAGGGATCCCTATCTTTCCCGAACCGGGATCGAACAAGTAGATGCTCAAGAGTGAATCCTCGATAACCTCAAACAGCAATGTACCGTCAAACGATCGATAGACTATAACACGCGAGTGAGTGCTGGATGGCTGTATGTCCGCCGTTCCGACGCGCAACCACCAGTGTTGCCACGGTGTAAATAACCCCACACCTTACCGCCACAAGAACGGTCATTGCCAATATGGCAATCAGCTTTCTATTACGAGACATTTCCTTACTGACTTTGCTTCAATTCTATCGCTATTAACTTCAAACCCAATTCCCGGGCCTTCTGGAGCCGTGATCGTGCCGTCTGCTGAGACTTCGACCGCTGGTTCGATGATGTCATCGTGCCAGTATCTTTTAGAAGCGGAGACGTCGCCTGGCATTGTGTAGCCGGCGAGGGTCGAGATGGCGATGTTGTGGGCGCGGCCGATGCCGGATTCGAGCATGCCGCCGCACCAGACTGGCATGCCGGCTTCTCGGCAGATCTGTTCGACCATTTTTGATTGTGTGTGGCCGCCGACGCGGCCGTTTTTTAGGTTGATTATTTGGCCGGACTTTAGTTCGATCGCTTTGCGGGTGTCTTCGGGTGATTTTATTGGTTCGTCGAGACAGATCGGCGTTTTGATCGCGGCTTGAAGCTTTGCGTGGTCGATGATGTCATCGGGCGGGAGCGGCTGTTCGAGCACGATCAGATCGAATTCATCGAGCGACTTTAGCTTTTCGATGTCAGCCAAAGTGTATGCCGAATTCGCATCGCCCATCAGCAGAATATCGCCGAACTCCGCACGCACGGCTTTGATAACATTGTAATCCCAACTCGGGCTGATCTTGATCTTGATGCGTTTGTAACCAGCCTCGACCTCGACTCGGATCTTGTCCAACAACTGCGGAATGTTGTCTTGAATACCGATCGACACGCCGCATTCGATGGTCTGGTTTACGCCGCCGAGGTGCCGCCACAGAGGAACACCGAGTTTCTTTGCCTCAAGGTCCCAACACGCGGTCTCGATGCCGGCCTTTGCCATACGATGGCCGCGAGCCCATTTCATCAGGCCCCAAACGTCCGCTGCCGAATCGACTTCCTTGCCGACTACCATCGGAGCAAGGATCTTCTCCGCCGTGACCCAAGCCGAATCGGTCCATTCGTCCGAATATCCCGGCGATTCGCCGCAAGTGATCTCGCCCCAGCCTGTCGCGCCATCGGCGTCCTCGACACGCACCAAGATGATGCGGCGTTCGTATGTTCTGCCAAAGCTGGTCTCAAAAAAATGGACAAGCGGAAGGTTGATCTCCGTGAGTTCGATGGATTTTATCTTCATACAGTATGAGTTAGATGGTATGAGTTACGCCTTTAGGCGTGATACCGCCGCGGAAAACGAAACGTTGAGTATAGCGAAACCAAGATCACGCGTAAACGCGTAATTCAAACTTCAATCAACCACCTCGAACTGCCTTCAATCAACCACCTCGAACTGCACCCATTGTGTAGCGAGTTGCTGTTTGGATTTCGCCAGTTTGTCGGTGACAACGATCTGCAGGACGTAATCGCCCGGCGTTAGTTTCTGGCCGATCGCGAGAGCTCCGCCGGTTCTGATGCCTTTTGCGACGGTTTGTCCGCTCGCGTCAACCGTTTGTTCCGAGCCGTCGTAAACCATCTTTCCATCGCGAAATATTCGCACCTTGAAGCGAAGCTCTGCGGCGCCCGTTCCCCTGGCGTTGTAGACCTCAAATCCATATCGCAGAACGCTGTCCCGTCGAATTCGCCGCAACGCCGTGTCGTTCAGCGCATCGGAACGGACCATCACGGCTCCGACCGCGTTCATTGCACGCCATTCGTCGGGAGTTACGTTATCAACAACAAGACTCGAAAGCGTGAGCTTGCCCTTCTTGACGTTCGGGATCTCAACGAACTGACTCGCACTGCCGAGTGTTCCGCCCTTCACATCGCGGATGGCGACCCGATACTGAAACGGCCCGGGCTTTTTGACCGGAAAGACGAAATGATAAACGAAGCCGTCCGACAAGATCTTTTTCAGAGTGTCGCCTTTAGTATTGAGCGTGTAGGTCTTGCCCAGAGTTTCCGCGATCTGACCATTGTCGCCAAAGCTCATCGCCAAAACGTCGAATACGGCAGTCTTAGATCCGTCCGGCTGATCCTCGAACTTAAGATCGGCGGCATCGACGTGAAGCAACGAACGCACGTACGGCTCGCCTTTGTCATTGATCGCATATAGTGCATTCAACCGCAGGTCGATCCCATTGACCGCAAACGGTGAGATCAATGCCGTCTCAAGCTGTGCGACCGGTGTCACGGCGGTATTGAAAACCGTTCGTTGCGTGTCGGCATTATTAAAGAATCCGCTGCGATAGCGAACGGTCGCTCCTCGTCGCGATACCTTTACTTCTATCTTGTTGTACTTTCTGGCCTTCGGATCGAATGTATCGTCGTCCGGTTCGTAGCCGATCAAATAGTAACTCTGATCATTCAATATCCTGGTCACTCCGCTGGCAAGGTCATTATTGTTCCTGATCGCTATTCCGCCTGTTCCCTCGGCTAAAAAACTTAGTCCTTCTTGGGTATCCCGCAACTGATCGCGTCGCGTGGAAGTTGCCTGATTGATCGCATCGGCACTTGCGTTCCCGATCGAATCAGCCGCAGTCAAACCGGTGTACTGTAGTCCGCGGGCATCGATCGTGTAAACGACAACCGAGCCGCGATTTGCTTCGTCGACCAACAGCCGTACAAATTCGAACACACGATTGGTTTCCTGCTGCCCGCTCGCATTTGTCTCGTAGAGCTTGAAACCGTCCGAATACAGAATGACCGACTTTCGCCCCGGAAGCTGTGCCATGCCGCTTACAACATATCGCAAGGCACCGAGCGTCCCGGTCGCAAAAACCTGCGAACGGAAATCGTCCAACGCAGCAATGCCGTCCGCCGCACTCGGCGTTGTCTCGCCGTCTTCGGTTGGTTCGACGGCATCTTCGGCTTGGGTCTCGATCGGTGCGAACGCCGAAACGCCGCCGCTGCCGAGCGGATTCCATTTAACGCGTTCGATCGCGGCGTAAAGAATTCGCTTGTCCGATGTAAATTGCTGCAACGCACCGATGCCCGCACCAGTGCGGACAATGGCTACAAGATCGCCTTCCTGCATCTGCTCGTCAACAAATCGCTTGAGGCTGCGACGCGTCTGATACGCGCTTTCGAACGATAGCGACAGGTCATCGACTACAAGCGCGATGGTTCGACGAACACTTTCGGGTCTCGTTATAGACGGCGGCAACGGAGGAGCGTTTTTATCAACGGGCGTTGTGTTTACTTCGCGAAGCGAAGATACGAACCGAAAGCCGCTGATGTCCTGCTTCTTTCCATTTTCGTAGATCTCGATCTCGTCACGGCGAATGTCGGTGATCGGCTTGCCCGCCGCATCTGTGACCGAAACGTCGAGTTGAATGAGATTTGTCGTAATTTTGACGACTTCGTCCTTGGGTGTCGGTGTCGGAGTCTGCGCATCGAACGAGGCCACAAACGCGGCCGTAAGGAGCATGGATGTTAAGATCCGAAGCTTCACCATTATTTCCCGACTACCTCAAATGTTACCATCTGCGAAGCAACCG
Organism: uncultured Acidobacteriota bacterium; assembly: GCA_937871585.1. Classification (GTDB taxonomy): domain Bacteria; phylum Acidobacteriota; class Blastocatellia; order Pyrinomonadales; family Pyrinomonadaceae; genus OLB17. The sequence continues at coordinate 17,310 of CALMPJ010000214.1, forward strand.
CATAACGCCCTTTCGCACGGTTGTCTGTAACAACTATCTCGATCACATGTTCGCCCGGAGCCATTTTCTCGCCGATCCTGATCACGCCGGTCGTCGAGATGCCGAAACTAGCAGCATCCGACGTAGTTTTGACTGGAATCTTGGGGCCCTCGTAGATAAGTGTCCCTTCACGATAAATTCGGGCTTGCGTGGTCAAGTTAGGCGCTTGCGCTCCCATAGCGATGGCATTGTAAATATCGAGTCCGTAACGTATCACCGAACCCTGACGAAACTGACGAACAGCCGTGTCTCGCGTCGGATCAGTAGTTGTACGCACCGTTCCGTCATCGGCGAGTTTGCTCGCGTCTTCGAAAATAATGCCTGATAAGGCGAGACGGCTCTTCTTGATATTTGGAACATTGACGAACTGATTTGCCGAGCCGACCTTGTCGGTAGCAGTATCACGAATGGCAACTCGATATTGGAACGGTCCGGGCTTTTTGATCTCGTAGGTGTATAACTGGACGATGCCGCGTTCTTTCATCCGGTCGTACATCGCAGCAGGGATCGACAATTCGTAGCCGCCGGCTGACCAGTCTGTCGCCCCGCCGTTGCTGTCGATCGCAACGCCCGCAACCTCGAATTTCGTTTTGAAACTGCCGTCCTCTTGCTTTACGAACGTCAGATTCGACGTATCGAGATGCAGATACGAACGCGCAAACACCTTGTCCTTGGACGCTGCGATAATCACAGGATTCAACTTGACTTGGATCTCATTGGCCGAGAATGGCGAGATCAGTGCCTGAACCAACGTCGAGCTATCAGTCGGTTTCGCCTTTGCCAGTTGCTCTTCGGAAAAAGCAAAAAAGCCGCTTCGGTATCGAACCTTTAGCCCCGGCCGAGTGACGCGAACCTCTATTTTGTTGAACTGTCGTGTTTTCGGATCGAATGTGCCATCTTCAGGTTCGTATGCCAGCAAATAATAGCTTTGATCGTCGAGAACCTTTTCGATGCCTTTGGAGATGTCATTCTGATTTATGTAGGCAAGGCCGCCGGTTCCCTTCGCGATAAATCTCAGGCCTTCTTGTGTGTCGCGAAGTTCGTTTTCGCGTTCGGTCAGTTTCGCCATCGCGCCCGTATCAAAAACGTCCCTTACATCGTCCTCAGCCGACGCCATCGGAACGTCCATACCACGCGGATCGAGTGTGTAAAACACAACTGATGCGCGATTTGCGTGGTCGATCATTCGGCGTATCACGTCGTACGTTTCCGAAAGCGACTGACGACCGCTTGCGTCGCGCGTGTAGAGCCTCATGCCCTCGGAAATGAGAACGATCGATTTCCTGCCCGGAAGGTCGGAAAGCCCGCGAATAATGAAGTTGAGGGCTCCGAGCGTGCCGCGCATAAAGGTCGAGTTGCGAAACTCGTTTGCCTCACGATCGAACTCGCGTTCTTTTTCGACGGCAGCTGTTCGGTCGATCATCAGCCCTTGCGTCGCCATTTCTTCGTTGTGACTTACTCTGATCGGCTCGAATGACGACAGATTTTGAGAGACGCTCAAACTGAACTTGATCTTGTCCGCAGCCGCAAGCAATTGGTTGCGGTCCATCGTGAACTGCTGAAGCGTACCGACTCCGCCGCCTGTGCGAATGATGGCGACGAGATCGCCCTCTTGCATCTGCTCATTGACGAACTTTTTGATCGCCTTCTGGACGAAAAATGTACTTGCGAATGAAAGCGTCAGGTCATCAACCACCAATGCGATCGTTCGCCGAACGTTTTCCGGTCTCTGTCCGCCCGTTCGTGGTAGATATGTCGGCTGCTTCGAATTGCTCTGCGTTACTTTCCCCGCGGTTGTGTTGACCTGTTTGCCATCGACAAACGAGAACCCGGAAATATCCTGTTTCTTACCATTTGCATAGATCTCGATCTCGTCACGACGAAGGTCTGTGACAACCTTTCCTTTGCTGTCGGTCACCGTTGCATCGAGCTGAATTACATTGGTTGAAATGCGTACGACATCGCCGTCCGGCGTAGGCGTGGGAATCGGCGACGGTGTCTGAGCACCAGCGATCGAAGCGAAAATAGATACAAACAGCAACGGGAGAAATTTCCTCATAATTACCCTCAATAAAACACAGAGTTTTTACCTTTGATATGATACAACGTGATCTGGTTGCAGAGAACTCGCCAACGTTTTAAGTACATACGCATCCAACCTTCGAAAGATTATGATCAAGGCAAATATTGTTATCGCGTTTCTCATCGGTGCATTTACGATTTCCTGCTCGGCCCAGCAAACCGAAGAGCAGGCTCTCAAATCTCTCCGCGACATTACATCGACCGGAAAATTGCCTGCCGAAAACGTCGTCGCCGAGATCGCCAAGCGATTCGAAGGCAAACGAACCGGTGCCCTCGCGAGGCTGTTGCAGGCTCGGATCAGGTTTGAGAACAAAGACTTCGCCGGTGCTGCCGCCTTGTTGGACAGCGACGTTTTCAAGACCAAAACCAAGCTCGCCGATCACGCTCTTTGGATGCGTGGACAGGCCCTTGCGGCCGCCGGAGACCACGGCGCGGCGATGGAAGCGTTTCAGCGTTTGATCAGCGAACATGCTGATTCTATTAGAGTTCGCGACGCGAAACTCGCGTGGGCCGCGTCTGCAATTACATCGGGCAGAGCCGTTGAAGTACCGCCGATGCTTGTCGAATTGACAGAAAAAAAGGACGGCGATGCTCTGCTCGCGACTGCCAAAGCCTACGAAGCCCAAGGCTCGCAGGCCGAAGCGACGAATTACTATCGCCGCACATATTTCTATGCCGCAGGGTCGTCCGCCGCCAAGGAAGCCGAAGCGAAATTGACTTCGCTCGGCCAACAGCTCGTGCCGCAAAACGCCGATGAGATCTTCGCTCGTGCCGACCGTTTGCTCAGCCAAAAGTCGTTCGCTGACGCTGCCAATACGTATGTTCAGTTGGCTAATAGCTTTCCTGCTTCGCTGACGCCTCAGACTCGCCTTCGAAGATTGACGGCTCTGGCTCAGGCCGGTCGAATGAACGAGGCTGTTGATGCGATGAACTCGCTGCCGACCGGTGCCGCCGAACGCGAGGACGGTCAGCGGCAACTCGTTCTTGGCTATGCGAAAGCCAAGCAGTGGCCGGCGGCGCGTGCGGCGGCTGAGACGATGCGGGCGTCGTTCCCGAACGGCAAGCTCGTCGCGAAGACCTTTATCGACGCGGGTTTGATCGCTCGAGACTCGAAGATGCGGATCGAAGAGGCGTTCTATTTCAACACCGCCGTCGCTTCGTTTCCGAACGCCATCGAGATCGCACAGGCTCAATTCGAGGCTTCGTGGGTCGCACATGAGAACGGCAATTTCGCTCTGTCGTCGCAGATGCTGACCGAACATCTCGCTCGTTATGCCGGAAAGGACACGGCAAATCGCGGCACCGCAGGATATTGGGCGGCACGCGATTCGGAGCGTGCCGGCAAGACCGCTGAGGCGTGTGCACTGTATGACGGCGTCGTCTATCGCTACAACGCGAACTGGTACGGCTACCTAGCCATCAGTCGTCTCGCTGCGATGAGATCGCAGGGCAAATGCCCGTCAACACAGGCTCCGAACGATCTTGTCGCACGAGCCGTTGCCAATCTCAAAGTCGTTTCCGTCGCCGCTGAGACTGCCGGCCCGAACGAAAAACAGCGCGTCGAAAAGAGCGACGAACTCTCGATCGTTGGCCTGTTCGACTGGTCGATCGCCGAGCTGAACGAGGCAAAGAAAACGGCCGCGAACAGCCCCAGCATCAACCTCGCCCTTGCTCGCCATTATCGTTGGAAAGGCGACAATACGGCGGCTTTTGTTGCCCTCAAGAACAGCTATCCAGACTACGCTCAGATGTTTCCCGAAGAAATGGGCCGCGAGGAATGGGCTGTTTTCTATCCGCAGATCCACTGGAATGACATCAAGTATTGGGCCGGTCAACGCGGGCTAGATATGTACCAAGTCGCGGGCGTCATTCGCCAGGAATCGGTCTTTATGCCGCGTGCCGCATCGCCTGCAAAGGCGTACGGACTGATGCAGTTGATAATGCCAACCGCGATCTCAACCGCCCGTAAATACGGGGCGTCGGTGCCTTCGTCGCCGGAAATGCTGTTTGGCCCGACGCTAAATATCGAGCTCGGAACGGCGTACATGAAAGACCAATTGGCGAAGTATGGCCGGCTCGAATACATGGCCGTCGCCTACAACGCGGGCCCAGGCAGAGTGCCGCAATGGCGTGCAACATTGCCAGCCGAGATCGACGAATTTGTCGAGGAAATTCCGTTCAAAGAAACTAAACAATACGTCCAGGGCGTGATCCGAAACACGGCTCAGTATCGGCGGCTGTATGACGAGAATGGAAATTTTCGCGCGAATGTCGGAACCAAACCTCTGCGCGGTGAGATCGATTCGAAGCCCCGCGACCAGTTTTTAGCCGAAAATCCGGAAGTGATCGTAGACGAATCGGCCGAATGAGATTTGCCGGAACGCGGGCATCCCTGCCCGCACGTTTTACGCATTTTCGCCGAAAAATCATGCCCGGATATACCACGGCGGGTCGCGGCTAGCCCGTGTTAGTACGCGGCATTTCAAGCATCGAGCCCGGCGAATTTCCGCTCGACACCCCCCAACAACCCCAACCACCCCGCCGAATGACCAGCTCTCGACGGCCACACCCCTTCAATTCCCCGTCGCAGAGCGACGCCTGATTGTAGCCGTGGGTGATAACCCACGGAACGCGTGAACATCGATTTCCCGTCGTGGGTCGTCCAACGCCTCGACCGCGAATCAAATCGCCTCGGCGTCTTCCGCCAAGCCCTAGTACAACTCTGGATCGCCGAGCGACTTGAGAAGGTTTAGAAAGCCGGCCGTTTTGTTGCGACCTTATTCATAGGCACAAAGATCGAAACTCGAAACGGCGGGCAGGGATGCCCGCATTCCCGTTAGAGAATCTTCAGAATATGCTCCGTCATTATCGTGTACTTGGCGTGTGTTATTTCTTTTTGCTGACGAAGCCGATGTCGCGGTTGGGTTTGGTGGGCGGGAGCATTAATTTCTTGATGGCGTCGAAGACTACTTTGAATTGGGCGTCGTATTTTTTCTCGAGGTTTGAGATCTTGGCGGAGAGTTCGGCGTTTGAGGCGATGAGGTTTCGCATTTTTACAAACGCTCTGATGACCTGAACGCTGGCCTCGACAGCACGCGGGCTGTTCAATACGTTCGCCGTCATAAGGGCTCCGTGTTCAGTAAAAACATAGGGTACATATCGTCTGCCGCCGCGGCCCGGCTTTGAGGTGCCAAATTGGCGCGTCAGACCTTCGTACTCGTCCGCACCTAGTTGGAACATGAAATCCTCCGGAAATCGCTCGGCGTTACGTTTGACCTTTTCGTTAAATCGTTTGGTAGTTACCCCCATAGATCTCGGCCAGATCACTATCTAGTATTACACGTTCGCCGCGAATCTCGAGTATCTTTTGCCCAATTCGCTCAACCGGAATTTTTATCAGTTCGTTGGTAATGAGGCTAAATGTATGAGGCCACAAATGGTGACCTCAGTTTCGCGATCTTTGATGTCACAAATTGCAACATCAAACATCCCTACAAGTTTTTCATAATATACTCCGTCATCATGGTGTACATATGATGGACCTGCCGCGGGTCGGTGACGCCGTGGCGGGCGTTTGGATAGATCATTAGGTCGAATTGTTTGCCGGCCTTTTGGAGTTCGTAGGCGTATTGGGTCGTGTTTTGGAGGTGGACGTTGTCGTCGATGGCGCCGTGGATCAGCAGCAGTTTTCCGGTCAGGCCGCTCGCGGATTTGACGATCGAGGTGCTGTCGTAGCCTTTTGGATTGTTTTGCGGCGTCATCATGTAGCGTTCGGTGTAGATGCTGTCGTAGTTGCGCCAGTCGGTGCCGGTGCCGCCGGCGATGCCGACCTTCCAGGCCTTGCTGTGGTTCATCGCGTAGCTCGTCATCGAACCGCCGTAGCTCCAACCGTGCAGAGCAATTCGGCTAGCATCGACGTAACCTGTTGATTTGAGATAGTTTACGCCGTCCTCAAGATCGCGAAGCTCAAGCTCGTACATGCGTTTGTAGATCGGCCAGACGGATTCTTCGCCCTTGCCGCTGGCACTGCGGTTGTCGCAGACCCAGACGATATAGCCTTTTTGCGCAAGCATCTGAAACCACATTCCGCGTCCGCCGAGCCAGCGATTCGCGACCGAAGGCGCGTGCGGGCCGGAGTATGTGAACTGGAACACAGGATACTTTTTCGACGGATCGAAATTCGGCGGCTTGATCATCATCGCTTCCATTTCGAAACCGTCGCGTGTCGGCACCTTGAGAAATTCGACGTTGCTTAGTTTGTAATTTTTCAGCACGTCAACCTTGTTCTCGGCAATTACGCGTTCGAGCGAACCGTCCGCTCGCATCAGCCGCATAGACGGCGGCGTCAGCACGTCGCTCGTCACATCGATGAAATGCGTGAAGTCTTTGTTGAACTGCACTTGATGCGTACCGGAACCTGTCGTCAGACGCTGCGGCTCGCCGCCTTGGAGCGAGACGCGGTAGGTATTGACGGCAATGTGGCTGTCTTTGGTGCCCGAGAAATAGACCCAGCCGCCTTTCTCATCGACGCCGTGAACATCGCGAATTTCCCATTTGCCGCTTGTCAGTTGCTTGATGACATTGCCGCGACCGTCGATGTGATAGATGTGTCGCCAACCGCTGCGTGCCGATTGCCAAAGGAACGTTTTGTCGGCGAGTTCGATGCCGTTGTCATACACCTCGACCCACGCAGGCGTCGTTTCTTGTAGTCCTTTCGTCGTCTTTCCGGAAATGTCGAAACCGTTGAGATCGAGGAATGTCTGCTCGCGGTTGAATGCTTGATATAGCACAACGCCGCTGTCACGCGACCACGAAACGCGGGCGATGAGCAGATCTTCGGGCTTGTAAGCGGAAAGATCGGCGAATTTTACGTTGTCGCCAAACCGCAGCAGCGTCGGCGGCAGTTTTCCGCCAACCTTTGGAATGCGACCGGCATTTGGCAAGAACGACGTTTTAGTAACATCAGCAATGCCAAGCCGCACGATCGGATTTGGCTCGCCGGCTTTTGGATAGCTCATCGTCTCGACGACCTGCGGCTGTGTGACGTCGTTGGTGATGATGAATTTTGAAACGGGCGATTCGTCGAGCCGCAGGAACGCGATCTTGCTCGAATCAGGCGACCACCAATAGCCGCGTTTGTTGCCGCGGCCGTACAACTCTTCCTCGTAAACCCAATCGAGATAACCGTTGTAGATCGGCTTGTCGCCCTCTTTGCCGTCGCGAGTAAGCTGCTTTTCGCCGCCCTTTGCAACGTCGATCACGAACAGATTGTTGCCGCGAACAAAGCTCACCCATTTGCCGTCGGGGCTGAGGTCTTCTTCCATTTCCTCGGCTTTGTTGTTGGTCAGGCGTTTCAGCGTCGCCGTGCCGAGGTCGTAGAACCAGAGATCACTCTGACTGTTGAGCAAGATGCCTTTGCCGTCAGCCGTGAAATTCAGGAACGGCGAATTCGCGATCTGGTCGGCTTCGTCGCCGCGAACACCGACGCGCGACAACGCCAGCGACAATTTCGCCGCATCATAATACGCCGACGACTGTCCGCTGATAGCATCGACGCGCATCAGCTTGCCATTCGCGATCTGCATGAACGACCGCCCATCCGCAGCCCAACGCATCTGCGGCAAAGCCCCGCCAAACCGCACACGCTTAGACATATCCGGCGAGAAAATATCGTCAAGCGACAAGAGTTTGTCCTGGGCGAAGGTAAATGACGAGAGAGCAAAAGCGACGGCAATAACCAAACTAAGTTTTTTCATATAGATAAAAGGCGGCAAGAAGATAGATTGAGTAGCTGAAGAGAATCATATTTCAATAATCTTCATCATTCAACCTTGCAGAACTGTATCCATTTAGATACACTGATGTCGTGTACTCTCTCTTGAAAACTGTCGAGTTCGAACGGTGGATCACGAAGCTTCGAGACCCGAAAGCGAAGGCTCGCATTGTTGCTCGGATGATCTCCGCGGAGCTCGGAAACTTGGGCGATGTGTCGCCTGTTGGCTCAGGAATTTGCGAGATGCGAATACACTACGGCCCCGGTTATCGAGTGTATTTCACTCTGCGAGGAAAGGAGCTGATCGTACTGTTGATAGGCGGCGATAAATCATCGCAACGGAAAGATATCGAGCGAGCAAAGTTGATCGCTGACGAGCTAAAACAAGAAGGAAAGAAATGAAAAAGCTAACCAAATTCGACGCAGCCGACTATCTCGATAATGAAGAAACCATCGCGGAATTCCTGACCGCTGCCCTAGAAGACGAGAATCCCGATGTGTTTCTCGCCGCGATCTCAAGCGTCGCCAAAGCACATGGTATGGCAGCAATTGCAAAGGAAACCGGACTCGGTCGCGAAAGTCTTTACAAGGCTCTCGCACCGGGAGCGAAACCGAGGTATGAGACCATAATGAAAGTTCTTAACGGGCTAGGCGTGCGAATTACCGTCACAACCTAGTTATGCGAAACAAGAACTCTAAAGCTCTCGTTCGTATTTCGAAGTGTATCCAACGATGCTGCGACACCCACAAACCTCGTCACCTCGCCACTCAAGTTCGACCATTACGTTTTCTCCGGGATTAGGCTTCACCACGATCCTTGAAGTACCTTGACCTTTGATGATCTTGCCGCCGGCAACACCCCAACTGAAAGTTGACTTAACTGACCCTAATACGTTCGCCTCGTAAATCAGTTCTATTTCGGTGCCATAAAGTTTAGCTTTGCCCTCGATCGAGGCGGGAGGAGGACAATCGCAAAGACCGCACGGCACCGGAAATGGCCCCTCTGATCCTTTCTGAACGATCCAAAATTCTACCTTGTCGGTGTCACCGCGCAACATCATTCTCACCTGCATAAACACCAATCTTTTCGCTTGGTCGTCGTCAGCAAGCTTTCGTAAAACTCTACCCAAAGGCTCCTGTTGCGTTAGATTGAAGTGTCCGGTTGTGCCGGATTCGTAGGACGACAATACGTTAAGAAAGGTGGTCGCCTTTTGCTTGAAGCTTTCTATATCTTCGGTCTTTGGATCGAACTCAGCGTACTTAAAATCAGACGACAATGCTTGGGAAAACACAGTTGCGGAATAGAAGAATATCGATCCGACAACGAGTAGCAAAAGCTTGAAATTTGTGGGGTTTTTCATATTTCGTGATTCTATTGCAGTTGACCTTAACAATCAACAAAAAAGAGGCAGGCTGGCAGCCTGCGTTCCGTTATGCCTTCGGATGAGCCTTGTCGTAGACCTCGATCATCTTTTCCATCGAGACTTGGGTGTAGATCTGGGTCGTTGATAGTCTTGCGTGGCCTAGGAGTTCTTGGATATCGCGGAGGTCGGCGCCGGAATCTAGGAGGTGTGTGGCGAATGTGTGCCTGAGACTATGAGGCGAGATGTCATGGATGTCGGCGCATTGTTTGATGTATTTGTCGATCATGCGGCCGACGGAGCGTGTGGTCAAGCGGCCGCCGCGACGGTGCAGGAACAGCGCGTTGGTGCGTTCGGCTTCGGGGCATTGGGCGAGAAACAAGCCGCGTGCGTTTTCGAGATAATGCACAACGGCCTGAGCCGCTGGTTCACCAAAGGGCACGATGCGTTGTTTCTTACGTTTGCCGGTAACACGAACCATTCGCTCGCGCAAATCGATGTCGCCGAGGTCGATACCGACGAGTTCACCAACGCGAATGCCCGTTGCATACAAAAACTCGAGGATCGCACGGTCGCGTTTGCCGAGGTCGGTGTTTATGTCGGGCGTCTCGATGAACCGCACGGCGTCTTCCATTGAAAGATGATTCGGCAGCTTGCGTTCGATCTTGGGCGTGGCAACGAGTTTGGCGGGATTTGATTCCAGTTTGCCTTCGCGAATGAGGAATTGGAAAAAGGTGCGTAAGCTCGCCAGCTTTCTCGCAACCGACGTTTTCTTATGATCGCCGTGCAGCGAAGCCATCCATTCACGGATCGTCAACCTGTCGATCTCATTTAGCGGAAGATCATCGCGTTTCTCAACACCAAACAAAAACTGTCGAAACTGATCGAGATCTGACGCATAATTCCGGAGCGTATGCGGGCTGACATTCCGCTCGTATTTGAGGTGCTGGATGAATTGTTCGAGAACTTCATTCATTCGCATTCGTTACCAGTATGAGTTACGCCTTCAGGCGTGATCACCTATCCCAAGAATCCCCATAACCCAGCACCGGATACTCCAGCCAGATCCGTTTAGCCTCATCACGACCGACGGTTTCAAGATAATCGACTGCGCTCGAATAAGGCCAGTCCGTCCACTTTTCAACCAATCCATGCTTTACCGGATTATTGTGAACATAATTCAAAGTAACGTAGAAATGGCGGATCGAGTCAATCGGCTTTTCGAACGAACGGAACCACACTTTGCGGCCTCGTTGATCGTCCTCTTTATTCCATTCGAAGGAGGATCTGCCATGGAACTTTCCGAGTTCAGACTGAAACATTCGGATGTCACCACTATCGACAAACAAATGGTAATGATTCGGAAGTATGCACCAAGCATACAATTCGGAACAGAATTCATCGGCTATTGAAAGGAGACTTTCAGCAGTCAAAGACATTCGTTCGGAAGAGATTCCTATCCAGGGCTTATGCTCGTAACATGCTGCAGTGATAAGAAATCTGGTCTTGCCGACATGTTCAAACTTTGGTGGGCCATGCCATGGCTGTCGGTTGACTTTCCGTTCGCTCAAACGACGCTTTCGCTCAACGTCTGATATTGACCTCCATTCGTACATATCTTGTTGAGTATAGCGAAAGTAGATCACGCGTAAACGCGTAACTCATACTATCTGGCAACAAAACCTTTCCGCGAACGTACAGTAAGTCCAGACTTGCCTTTCACCGTAACCGCAATCTCTCGCGAAATGCCCGCCGAGACTTTGTCATCATCCGGATAATACGCGAGCACATACTGCTGATTCAATGCGGCGGAGATCTGGTCGAATGCGGCGTTCATTTCGCGTTCGTCGATGGGCGAATAGACGGCGCCGCCGGTCTGCTGAGTGATCTCTTGCATGCGGCGTTCGGCTTCGAGAGCTCGGATGTTGGCGTTGCCCAAACGGCTGCCGGTCAGTTTGTAATACTCGAAATCTTTTGTGCGAACGACGTAAACAAGACAATTGTGGATCTGTAGCTGCCTTATGACCTCATTCAGCGTAGTTTTTGGATCGCTGTATGTGTCTTCACCATCGGAGACGATCACGACGACTCGGCGTCCGGTTGATGAGCGCAGATAATCCGTGACTTCGATAATACCGTCGAACAACGCAGTCGCTCCGGCAGGCGTCGGAAACGCCATGATCGCTCGTGTCAACATATCGACATCTCGCGTCAGAGGCTGTTCGAGTCGCGTGTAGTCGGCCATCGAAAACAATGCGGCCGTGTCGGTCGAGGGCCGGATCACGCGTTTAAAGAACCGGATGGCAGCCTCGACTTCGAATTCCCGGGCGTTCGCGACCGAAGTCGAATTATCGAACAGCATCGCCAGACGAATCGGCGATTCGCTGCGAAAAACCTCGCCGATCTCGACGACCTTGCCGTCGATCTTGAGTTCAAAATCAGTGTCTTTCAGACCGACGACCGAGCGGCCGTTTGAATCAAGCACCGAAACCGGGATCGGCACGAGTGCGGACTGAACCTTTTCGACATCTTCGTTTGGCGTCGGTGTCGTGACGACACGTGGTCGCGGGGTCGCTACCGGCAGCGGCGACGGTTTTGGTGTCGATAAGCCAATTGGTCCCGTAACACTCGTAGGAGTTGGCGTCGGCGAAGGTTTAGTGCGTCCCGATTGCGCGGCGGATTTGCCCACGAAAGGCACGAAAAGCACTAAAAGTAAGATTGGATAACGAAAACAATTCAAACCGTTATTTTGATACCAATTGAGACGTATTATTTGCCTAGACAAGTATGAGTTTTACGCCGGCAAACAGCAAAACGCAGGCGAGCACTCGTCGAAGAGTGATCGAATCAAATTTCCGGCTGCCAAGCGTCGAACCGATAACTCCGCCTACAACCGCGACCGCTATCCAGATCCAAACGTCGTTTGGAAGCACGGAAACTTG